>JAUXPP010000085.1 GCA_030683705.1 Polaromonas sp.
AGTCCGGAGTGCAGGAAGCGCTGCGCCCTTCCTGCACGGAAACCAACCAACGGTCATGTGTGCACGCGCGAGCAGCCCACGCGGCCAACTGAGGCTCCCATCTCTCGCCCAGCGGGGCGAGGGAAGGGCGGGGGGTTGGGAGTGGGGAGTTCAGTCCTGCTGTCCCAGCGCAATCCCCAGACGCAGCGTGATGCACCGACTGGAAACCCAAACTATGAAGACGAATCCCCTGCCTCGACCGGCGTCGCTGCCCTGACCAGCTGGTCCAGCGCCTGGGCGACCACGCCGTGGGTTTGCACCGGCCGCAGCAGGCCTTGCCTGATCAGCTTTTCGCAGCTGCGTTTGGTCATGGAGTGCGGCTGGCCGCCGTGGCTGACGAACATGAACAGGGTGCCCCGGGTGCTGGCCCAGATCAGCTGGGCGCGCAGCCAGCGGCGCTTGGAATGCAGGTCGACCCAGCTGCCCTCACGCAGCCCGTCCAGCAGTTGCTCGGCGCTGACGGAGTCGGTTTCCGGCTCGGGGCCGTCCTCCTGGGCATCGTTCATGACCGGCAGGACGCTGATCTCCGGGTCACTGTCGTCGCCAAGCTCGGCCGGTCCCGAGGGAAGCGTCTCCTCGAAGCCGGCATCGTCGAGTTCCTGCGGCGCCAGCCAGGGCTGGCCGGCGGCCTTGGCCTTGCGCTGCTCGGGCGTCGCGGGCAGGAGTTCGACCAGATCAGGGGCGTCGGCCAGCGCCACCTCGAGCGGTGCGGCTTCCGACTCCACCGCGTCGCGGCGGCTGCGCACACGGCGCAGCTTGAGCACCGGGCGGTGCAGCTTTTCCATGGTGCTGAAAAACGCCTCGGTCTCGCGCGGGTCCTGCCCCAGGGACGCCAGCCCTTCGTGCAGCTTGGCCAGCATGCGGGGAATCATCTCGATCAATTGGGCCGGCCGCTTCAGCGTGACTTGTGGCTTGACGCTCCAGAGCAGGTCGCTGACCAGCGAGCCGTAGCCCCCGGGGTCGATCTGGCGGCGCGTGTCGGTCAGGCGTGCATGGGCCATGACCAGCGCCCACGGACCGAACAGGAAGTCCAGCACCACGCCGGGCACATGGTCGAGGTCGGCGCGCATGCTCATGTCATAGGCGATCTGGTCGGCCTGGCTTTGCCGCTCCTCGGCCAGTTGCATGGTCTGGCGCATGTTGCTGCGCTGGGCTTTTTCCTGGCGGTCCTGCGCATCCCAGATGGCTTGCAGGTCGCCCAGGGCGTCGCCAAAAGGCCGGGCGTCGCTGATCTCCAGCGCGTTGAGCGCATTGAAGGCCTCGGTTACCGAACTGAAAAAAGCCTGAAAACCGGGACTGCCTTCGCTGTTGTACTTGAAGCTGCGCTGCGCCACGCGCTCCATCAGGCGGCGGCCGGGGTGGTTTTCCTCGCTGAAAAAACGCGAATCGACCATGGCCAGGCGCAGCAGCGAGGGCTCCAGCGCAACGATGGCTTCGCGCACCGGCACCAGCAGGCGCGGGTCCTGTGCCACCTGGTTGACCAGTTGGCGCACCACCTCCATGCCCAGCACCTGGCCGACATGGGTGGCTTGTTTCTTGAGCTGTGTGCGCACCAGCGCGCGCTCGCGGGCACGGCCGTACACGCCCCAGACCTGCGAGCTGAGCTGGCTCAGCACGTCGATGATGCGTGAGGGCCCCTCGGACGTGTCGAAGGCCTCGTCCTCGTCGTCGGCGTCCGCCTCACCCGCAGGCAACAGGGGCCGCGTCGGGTCGCTGCGGGTGCCGCGGTAATCATGGCCCTCGTCGCTGGCGCGCTGCGGCTGCGACCGCGCCTGCAGCGGTGCCGGCGCCGAGTCCGGCGTCGCCTTGAGCGCCCTCAGCTCTTCCTCGATGGTCGCGTAATAGGAAGGCGCCAGCCCGTGGCCAGCCTGCCTGCCGCCGCGAACCAGGAAGTCCTGGAACATCGCGTCCTTGACGTCATGGTTGGACAGGTCGGCGTATTGGGACGGCACCCTGGCCACCGGCTCGTCCGACACATAACCGAAACCGACCGGGCTGGTGGGGGCAGCGCCGCCCTTCGACACCGTTGCGCCGCCCAGGGGCGCGGGGCTGCTGGGGCGCACGGCGACCGGCGTCGGCAACACGCGGTAGCTGGCAGCGCGTACCTGCGCCAGTTCCAGCAGGTTGACCAGCTTTTCATACACCCGCTTGAGTTCGCGCCCCAGGGGCTCGGCCATGTGTTTGACCCACAGGCTGTGGATGGCGGGATCGACTGTCGCCGTGGCCATCATCTCGCGCAGGGTCTGCGCATAGACCTGCGGGCGCACCGGGTTGAACTCGGGACTGACATTGGCCAGGCCCTGGGCCGAACTCATCAGCGCGTCCAGCTCGGCCAGCGCCTGGCTGACCGCGGGCAGGATCTGCTGCAGCAGGCGGGACGACTCGATGCCTTCCTCGACCTGGGCGTTGTCCACCAGGGAAAACAGGTCCGTGCCGGGGGCGGAACGCGGCGCTGCCGCGGCCGTGGGCAACACGCGCAGGTCCGGCGCCACGGGCCTGGCGCTGGTGAAGGCCTGGAGCAGGTCCACCGGGTAGCGGGCACACCAGCCGTCCTTGTGCTTGAGCAATTCCCGCCAGGCCAGGCCGAGCTCATCGCGCTCGGCCACCTTCATGCTCTGGGTTTCCGCCAGCTGCAGTCCGGCCACCGCATGGTCCATGCAGTGTGCCAGCGCGGGCTTGGCGGCATCGGCAGCTTCCTGCAGGCAGCGCTCAAAGACGCTGGCCCGGGCGGCCGGGCCGGGAGGCGGATTGTGTGACAAAGCAGTAAGCAATCAGGTGAATTTTTCGCAAAAATCCGGGTGAAACACGGCCTCTCAGTGTGGTCCGAACCGGCGCCACGCGGATGTCAGGGCCGGAATGAACTTGTAACCATTTCTAACTAGCAGCCCCTCAAAAATGGCCCCTGCTTACATTTGCAGCCAGCCCGCGCTTCGGGGCGGTGCGGCGTCGCTGTCCGGTCAAGGGTGATCGTGGTTGCGCCCCGTTCGTGCTGGAATTTGGCCGTCAGGCGCACCCGTCAAGCGTGCGAAGCTACTGATTTGATAGCAATCCGGGTGCGCTCGGGCGCGCGGGTCCGGCAGGGAGCGTCCCCCAGGCCGTCGCCCGGCGCCCGGGGCGCACGAAAAAAAGCCGCCACAAACCGTTGCAGTTTGTGGCGGCCTTGCACGGCCGCCAGCAGGTGGCGGCACGGAAGTGCGGCGTCCAGCCTAGTTGGGGATCAAGACCTTGTTGACCACGTGGATCACGCCGTTGGACTGGTAGACATTGGCAATCGTCACCATGGCGGTGCCGCCTTTTTCGTCGGTCACCATCACATTGGAGCCGCTGCTGGTCACGACCAGGGTGTCACCGCTGGCGGTGGTCAGCATGGCGCGGCCGTTGCCGGCCATCACGCGCTGGCTCAGGGCAGCGGCGTCCAGGCGGCCGGGCACCACATGGGCGGTCAGCACCTTGGTCAGGATGGATTTGTTCTCGGGCTTGAGCAGCGAATCCACAGCGCCGGGTGGCAAATCCGCAAACGCGGCATTGGTCGGTGCAAACACGGTGAAGGGGCCGGCGCCTTTGAGGGTGTCGACCAGGCCGGCGGCCTTGACCGCGGCGACCAGCGTCGTGTGGTCTTTCGAGTTGACGGCGTTGTCGATGATGTCGCGGGTCGGCAGCATGGCTGCGCCGCCGACCATGACGGACGGGCCGCTGGACATGCCGCTGCCGGACATGCCGCCCGCGCAAGCGCTCAACAGGACGGCAACACCGGCGGCGATCAATAGTTTTTTCATGAAATGGCTCCTTGAGGAATCGTTGTGTGTCTGCGGAATCCGCCGCAGCGCGTCAGCGCTGGAAGGCGCCTGTTCACAGTACGCGCCCGGGCCGCCACTGGATGTAGGACAAAGGGGGCACGGCTGGACGGCAGGAAAGGCCAGGCGCGGACGCGGTCTCCCTCCACCCGGCCGCCACGGCAGCCGGTGCGGTTAGCGGTAACATTTGAGGATGTCCAGCCCTGCGCCCCCTCCTGCCAAAGCCGCCCGCGCGGCCCGGCCCGGCTCCGGCGGCATCACCCTCAGCGACGTCGCCAGGCTGGCCGGGGTGTCGGCGATCACCGTGTCGCGCGCGCTCAACACGCCTGCCGCGGTGTCGCCGGACACGCTGGAGCGCGTGCGCAGCGCGATTTCCCGCAGCGGCTACGTGCCCAACCTGGTGGCCGGTGGGCTGGCATCCAACCGCAGCCGTCTGGTGGCGGCGCTGGTTCCCACCATCGCCGGGCCGGTGGTCCTGGAAACCATCCAGGCGCTGACCGATGCGCTGGCCGAGGCCGGTTGCCAGCTGATGCTGGGGCAAAGCGGCTACAGCGGGCTGCGCGAGGACGCGCTGATCGACGCCATCGTCGGGCGGCGCCCCGACGGCATCGTGCTGACCGGCATCCTGCATTCGGCCGAAGCGCGGCGCAAGCTGCTGGCCAGCGGCATCCCGGTGGTGGAAACCTGGGACCTCACGCCCACGCCAATCGACATGATCGTCGGCTTTTCCCACGAGAAGGTTGGCCGGGCGGTGGCTGATTTCATTCATGCGCGGGGCCACCGCCATCCGGCCATCGTGACGGCCGACGACCAGCGCGCCGGCCTGCGCCGGGCGGGCTTGGAGCAGCGCCTGCGCGAACTGGGCCTGGCGCTTGCTGCGGCCTGCGTCGTGCCCGCACCCTCGTCGCTGGGCAACGGGCGCGCCGGCTGGGCCGAACTGCGCCGGCAGGACCAGCCCATCGACGTGGTCGTCTGCAGCTCCGACGTGCTGGCCCATGGCGTGATGACCGAGGCGCAGGCCGCGGGCCTGGCTGTGCCCGGGGATGTGGCGGTCATGGGTTTTGGCGACATGCCGTTTGCCAGCCACACCCACCCGCCGCTGAGCACGGTGCATGTGGACGGCGCAGAAATTGGCCGCCAGGCAGCGCGTTTCATCCTCGACCGGGTCGACCACCGCGAGCCCGGCCCCAGGGTCCGCGACCTCGGGTTTTCCATCATCCCAAGAGCCAGCGTCTGACTTGACGCGCCCGTCGCGTTAGCGCTAACATTCATTTGTTAGCGCTAACATTACCGTATCCATCCAGACAGCGGTCCAGCCCCAAGCGGCGCGCCGTCCCATCCCTCAGGAGACTCTCATGACCATCCCTTACACCCGCCGCGCGGCCCTCCATGGGCTGGCCGGCCTGAGCCTGGCGACCCTGCTGCCGTTGCCGCTGCGCGCCCAGGGCACCTTACCGGCCACACCCGGCTGGCCGACCAAACCGATTGCCTACATCGTGCCCTTCACGCCCGGCGGCTCGACCGACGTGATCGGCCGCACCCTGGCGCAAAAGCTGGCCGAGGTGCTGGGCCAGCCGGTGGTGGTCGACAACAAGCCGGGCGCCGCCGGCGCTGTCGGCGCCACGGCGGCGGCCCGCGCCAAACCCGATGGCTACACCCTGTTCGGCGGCACCATCAGCACCCATGCGATCAACGCCAGCCTGTACAAAAACCTGCCCTATGACCCGGTCAAGGACTTTGAACCGGTGGCGCTGGTGGCCATGCTGCCGAATGTGCTGATCGTCAACCCCGAGCTCGGCGTCAATTCGGTGGCGGAGCTGGTGGCGCTGCTCAAGCGCGACCCGTCCAAACGCAGCTTTGCGTCATCGGGCGCAGGCACCTCCACCCACCTGGCCGGCGAGATGTTTGCCGACCTGATCGGCGTGCCGCTGACCCACATTGCCTACAAGGGCACGCCGCCGGCCATGATGGATGTGTCCTCGGGCCAGGTGCCCTTCATGTTCGACCAGATGACGGCTGCGGTGTCGCTGGTGCAGGCCGGCAAGCTCAAGCTGCTGGCCGTCACCACCGGCAAACGCATCGCGCTGGCGCCGCAACTGCCGACCATGATGGAGTCCGGCGTGCCGAAGTTCGAGATGTCGTCCTGGCAGGCGGTGTATGCGCCCAAAGGCACGCCGCAGCCCATCGTGCAGCGGCTCAATGCCGAGATCGTGAAGATACTGAAAATGCCCGACGTGGTGGCCAAGCTCAATGGCCAGCTCGGCATGGAAATCATCGGCAGCTCGCCCGACGAACTGGCCGCGCACATGAAAACAGAGATCGCGCGCTGGGCCGACCTGGTCAAGAAATCCGGGGCCACAGCCAGCTGACATGACAAAAGACATCCGAATCGCGCAGGTGCGCATCACGCCGATCGCCTTCCGCGACGGCCCGCTTCTCAATGCCAGCGGCATCCACGAGCCCTGGGCCCTGCGCAGCATTGTTGAAATCGAAAGCTCGGACGGCCGCGTCGGCATCGCCGAAACCTATGGCGACGAACCCATGGTCAGAGTGCTGGAGCAGGCCCGCAGCTTGGTGCTGGGCCTGTCCCCGTTCGCGCTGAACCGCATGGAAGAAAAGGTGCGCGCGGTCATCAAGCCTGGCCACAAAACCGACGGCAGCGTGCAGTTCGAGCTCGCCCCCGGATCCCACACCGCCAAAAATGCCGACAAGGTCATCAGCGCCTTCGAAGTGGCCATGCTGGACCTGCAGGGGCAGATCCTCGGCTTGCCGATTTGCGACCTGCTGGGCGGCGCGGTGCGCGACCAGGTGCCCTACAGCGCCTACCTGTTCTACAAATACGCCGAACATGCCGAAAAACCGTACGCACCCGACGCCTGGGGTGAAGCCGTCACGCCGGAGCAGATCGTGAAACAGGCACAGCGCATGGTGGGGCTGTACGGCTTCAAGAGCATCAAGCTCAAGGGCGGCGTGTTTCCGCCGGACCAGGAAATCGCCGCCATGAAGGCCTTGGCCCAGGCTTTCCCCGGCGTGCCGCTGCGGCTGGACCCGAACGCCAACTGGTCGCTGGCGACCAGCATCGCGGCGGCGAAGGAGCTCGACGAGCTGCTGGAGTACTACGAAGATCCGGCGCCCGGCCAGCAGGACATGGCAGAGCTGGCCAAACATTGCCGCGCGCCGCTGGCCACCAATATGTGCGTCACGACCATGGAAGAGTTCAAGCGCAATGCCTCCACCCATGCGGTGAAGATCCTGCTGTCCGACCACCACTACTGGGGCGGCTTGCGCGCCACGGCCGCACTGGCGCGCATGTGCGAGGTCTTCGGCCTGGGCATGTCCATGCATTCCAACTCGCACCTGGGCATCAGC
Organism: Polaromonas sp.; assembly: GCA_030683705.1. Lineage (GTDB taxonomy): Bacteria > Pseudomonadota > Gammaproteobacteria > Burkholderiales > Burkholderiaceae_C > Polaromonas. The sequence goes on from JAUXPP010000085.1 coordinate 7,203, forward strand.
CTGATGGCGATGACACATGCCGCGGCGGCCATTCCCAACCTGACCTATGCCTGCGACACACACTACCCGTGGCAGGAGGAAGAAGTCATCCAGGGTGGCCGCATCGCCTTTCATGAAGGCTCGGTCAGGGTGCCCACCACGCCGGGCCTGGGCGTGGAGATCGATCAGGGGCAACTTGCGAAGCTGCACCAGCAATACCTGGACTGCGGCGTGCGCAACCGCAACGACCTGGCGCAGATGCGCAAGTACGACCCGGGGTTTACCGGCGTTTGCCCGCGCTACTAGCCTGGCCAACCCGCTGATTGCAAGTCAAATCGGCTGCCAGCCCATGACTGACAAGCGTAAACAGCTATAAATTCAATAGCGAGTCAGACGCTGCCGGCCTTCACCTTCAGGCGCCAGGCGTGCAGCAGCGGCTCGGTGTAGCCGCTCGGCTGCTCCAGGCCCTTGAGCACCAGGTCCAGCGCTGCCTTGTAAGCTGCCGAGGTGTCGAAGTTGCCGGCCATCTTCTTGTACAGCGGGTCGCCGGCGTTCTGCGCGTCGACCACGGCGGCCATGCGCTCGAAGGTCTTGACGATGTGTTCTTTGGTGACCACGCCGTGCAGCAACCAGTTCGCCATGTGCTGGCTGGAGATGCGCAGCGTGGCGCGGTCTTCCATCAGGCCGACGTTGTGGATGTCCGGCACCTTGGAGCAGCCCACGCCCTGGTCGATCCAGCGCACCACATAACCGAGGATGCCTTGGGCGTTGTTGTCCAGTTCGGCCTGGATCTCGGCTTCGGTCCAGAACGGCACCAGCGCGACCGGGATCTGCAGGATGGCGTCGAGCAGGTTTTCCTCCATGGCCAGCGACTTTTTCTCGTTGACGAAAACTTCCATGTCTTTTTGCAGGGCCGCCACGTCGACCTGGTGGTAGTGCAGCGCGTGCAGCGTCGCGGCGGTGGGCGAAGGCACCCAGGCGGTGTTGGCGCCGGCCTGCGGGTGCGCGATCTTCTGCTTCATCATGTCGGCCATCAGGTCTGGCATGGCCCACATGCCCTTGCCGATCTGGGCCCGGCCACGCAGGCCGCAGGCCAGGCCGATCTGGACGTTGCTCATCTCGTAGGCGCGCAGCCAGTTGGTGTTTTTCATCAGCGGCTTGCGCATCATCGCGCCCGCGTGCATGGCGGTGTGGATCTCGTCGCCGGTGCGGTCCAGGAAGCCGGTGTTGATGAAGGCCACGCGGGCCGCGGTTTCGGCGATGCAGGCCTTGAGGTTCACGCTGGTGCGGCGCTCCTCGTCCATGATGCCGAGCTTGACGGTGTTCTCCGGCAGGCCCAGCAGGGCCTCGACGCGGCTGAACAGCTCCGAGGCAAAGGCGGCTTCGGCCGGGCCGTGCATCTTGGGCTTGACGATGTAGATGGAGCCGGTGCGCGAGTTGACGATGGCTTCCTTGCCGATGCGCTGCAAGTCGTGCATGGCAATCGCCACGGTGATCACCGCGTCGAGGATGCCTTCGGGAATTTCCTTGCCGCCGTCGTACAGGATGGCCGGGTTGGTCATCAGGTGGCCGACATTGCGCACAAACATCAGCGAGCGGCCGTGCAGCGTCAGCGGCTGGCCGTCGGCCGTGGTGTATTCGCGGTCCGGGTTCAGGCCGCGCGTGAAGGTCTTGCCGCCCTTTTGCACCTCTTCGGTCAGCGTGCCCTGCAGGATGCCCAGCCAGTTGGCGTAGGCCAGCACCTTGTCGTCGGCGTCCACCACCGCCACAGAGTCCTCCAGGTCCATGATGGTGGACAGCGCCGCTTCCAGCACCAGGTCGCTGATGCCGGCGGCATCGTCCTTGCCGATGGTGGTGCTGCGGTCAATCCGGATGTCGATGTGGATGCCGTTGTGGCGCAGCAGGATGGACGAGGGCGCAGCGGCCTCGCCCTGGTAGCCGGCGAACAGCACGTGGTCGGCCAGTCCGGTGGTGGCGCCGCCCTTGAGCGTCACCACCAGCTTGCCGTCGGCGACGCTGTACAGCGTGGCGTCCGCGTGCGAGCCGGTTGCAAGAGGCGCGGCCTGGTCCAGCACCTTGCGGGCATAGGCGATGACTTTGGCGCCGCGTGCCGGGTTGTAGCCCTTGCCCTTTTCGAGGCCCTCGGTTTCGGGAATCACGTCGGTGCCGTACAGCGCGTCATACAGCGAGCCCCAGCGCGCGTTGGCGGCGTTCAGCGCGTAGCGGGCATTGAGCACCGGCACCACCAGCTGCGGGCCGGCCTGCAGCGCCAGTTCGTCGTCGACATTGGTTGCGGTGGCCGCCACATGCGCCGGCGCCGGCACCAGGTAGCCGATCTTTTCCAGGAAGGCGCGGTAGGCCTTCATGTCGCGGATCGGGCCGGGGTTGGCCTTGTGCCAGGCGTCCAGTTCGGACTGCAGGCGATCGCGTTCAGCCAGCAGCGCCAGGTTCTTGGGAGCCAGCTCGCTCACGATGGCATCGAAGCCCTTCCAGAAAGCAGCGCTGTCCACGCCAGTGCCGGGCAAGACCTTGTCGTCGACGAAACGTTGCAACACCGTGGCCACCTGCAGGCCGTGAAGGGAAGTGCGTGGGGTCGTGCTTGTCATGGGGCGTCCTCGGATAAAAAATAAAAAGTAAAAACTAAAAATGAAAAGCGGTCAGGCGGCCGGGATGAGGTCCGGGAAGAAACCCAGCACCTCGCGCAGGCTGGTGCCGGTGCGAGCAGGGAGCGTGCCCAGTTCCTCGAACGGCAAGGCATAACGGTTGACCCACAGGGTGGGAAAGCCATACCAGGTCGCGCCCAGCGCGTCCCAGCTGTTGCAGCTGACAAAGGCGATCTGCCGCGCCGGCAAGCCGGTCGCCTGGGGCCCCAGCGCGTACGCATCCGGGTGGGTCTTGTACTTGCGGATGGCATGCACGCTGAGCACATGGTCGAGCAGGCCTTCCAGCCCGGCCGAACGCACAGCGACGTCCAGCATGCCGGGGTCGCCGTTGGACAGGATGCCGGTGACGATGCCACGGTCCTTCAGCGCCTGCAGCACCTCGCGGGTTTCCGGGAAGGCCGACAGATGCCGGTACTGGTTCATCAGGCGCTCTTCGGCAGCAGCCGTCAATTCGAGCCCGAGGCGCTTGCAGGCATAACGCAGGCCGGCGCGGGTCAGGTCCCAGAAGGGCTGGTAGTGCCCACCACCATTGCTGGTGGTCACCAGCCGGGTGTATTCGATCTGTTTGTCGCGCCAGAGCACGCCCAGGGCCTGGCCCTGGCCGGGAAACAGCTGTTCCGCGAGCAGGCCCACGCTGTACACATCGAATAGCGTGCCATAAGCATCGAACAGAACCGCCCGCGGCACAGCGTGCCCGGCTTTGGGTTTTTCCATACCTCCACTGTATTTGATACTTGAAGAGTGATTAATGTTTAAAAATCGCTTTTATCCTTGACTTAAATGACTCTAATCTTCTTCGAAGATCGGCATCGGGCGGCAACACATGGCGAGCAGGGAAAAGATGCATCGCCATGGGTCTTGCTGACGTGTGACAGCTTTGGGTGATGTTGAGTGTGAGGCGCTGCTTCACCTGGCTGCGAGCAAGGGCGGTTGACATCGACCGTTCTGGGGATAATCATTAAAAAAGTTAGTACTAACGGCTTGCTCTTTCGGCCAAGGACAAGGAGTCACGTTGCGTCCAAACCCGTCCCGGCAAGTCCGGGGTTTCACCTTGCTGGAGATTGTGCTGGTGCTGCTGACCGTGGCGGCGCTGGTGGCCCTGTCGGTGCCGATCTACAGCAGCTACGCGCAGCGCGCGCAACTGGCGCAACTGTTGCTGCAGATCGACCAGATCTCGACTGCCGTGCAGATCGAAGATGCGACCGGGGTCAAGCGCCTGCATCGCGAAGCCCAGCCGGGCAGGGCCCCGCCGGGTCTTGGGGTGGTGCCTGACGCTTCCTTCAACGAGCCAGGCGGGATTCGCCTGCTGCTGATCCAGGCTCCCGCCGGCTTCTTTGCATCCTCGCCCAGGGATGCGCGTTATGGCCTGATCGCCGATCTGACCGGCGCCGCTGACGTGGGTCGCCTAGCCCAACTGCGCCAAGCGCTGCCCTTTGAGGCGGGCGACAAGATCTGGATTGCCGACAACCAGCTGGCATTTCCGCTCGTGGCCCGTGCATCCGAAGTCGTAGTCCCACCTTCGCTGCCGCCGCCCGTCACAAGCTGGCAAGGAGCAGGTGTACCGGGCCGCAAGAACACCTGGTCAGCCCAAGCCACGCTGTCGGTCTATGGCACGGATGGAAAGCTCCTCACCGACGTCAATGCCGGCATGCGCATCAAAGTCACCCTCTATGTGACCACCTGGGACGGTCGGCAGATAGAGCGTTCCTGGACCGATCTGGGCAACCTCAATGCGGGGAGGACTTCCTTCAATATCGATGGGCTCGCCACCCCGAGCGGCAAAGGCGAGGTCGTGACCGGTTGCCGACTGGAGGTGACAGGCATCGACTACTACTGGCCCACGAATCCTCCGATCAAGTGGGATGGCACGCGGGCATCAATCCAGATACCGATGCCGTCGTAAATACCGGCTGCAAACAATGGCAAAACCGTCATCACCTACCGACACTCATCCAGCGGGCGAACCGGACGGGAGCGCGCCCGATTGGGGCCTGCTGGTTTCGCGCGCGCAGCAGGAGGAGCAAGCCCATCAGCCTGCAGGCTGGGAGCACGGGCAGGCGCCGGGGCGGATGTTGAGGCCGGGCGTGCTGGCCGCAATGGCATCTCTGCTGGTGGTGGCAGGCGCCTTGTTCGCGTGGGTGTGGCCAGGAACGGCGGCCGGCCCCAGCCCGGCTGACCGGGACCAGGGGCGCCGCGCCTTGTTGGCTTTGATCGACAGCTCCCTGGTAGAGCACTTGCGAGCGCGAGGCGAGTATCCCGAAAAGCTTGAGGAGGTTCTGCCGCTACAGGTCGACGTTACATATAAGCGCACGGAGAGTGGCTACGAACTGTCGGTACGTCTGAGCGACGGGACCATTTTGACTGGAAAAAAGCCATGACCCCCGCACTTCAACTTGAGCCTGGGCAGGTTGCCAATGCCTCTGTCTGGCTGGGCCACGTATTGAGGCGACTCAAGCCGGAGGATGACGGCTTGCCGGACTTGCCCGATCAGCTTGAAGCCGCGTGGGACACCGCGGCCGCTTACTGTGGCATGAACACATGGCAATTGTGCGAGGCAATTTCGCGTCTTTACGGCCTGCCCAGTGCGCCACTGCCAGCCAGGTTGTCGGCCGAGGCGGTGTCGTGGATGCGCTCGCCGGTGGTCATTGAGGCCGGTGCGGTGCTGGTGCGTCATGCCGAGGGCTATCTCGTGGCGGCAGTGGCCCAGCCGGTCGGGCCGGATGCAATGCAGCGCCTGCGTTTTGTGAGCGGTATGCCGGTTCAGCTCGTGCTGGCCCCGCCGGCCGATCTCCGGCTCCTGCGCGAACGTGCGGCTATCAATGCGCCCGCCGCCCCCAGTGTCTCGGTCAGCACGGTTGCGGACGAAGTCGCTCACGAGGATGGCCGGGGCGAGCTGCCGCAGACGTCCGAGGACGGTGGCGGGGAATTCCACATCGAAGACCGGGAAACCGACAACGCGGTGGTGCGTCTGTGCAACCTCATGCTGCGCGAGGCGATGGTGCACGGCGCCAGTGATATTCATTTACAGCCCATGGGCGGCGATGGTGTGGTGCGCCTGCGCATTGATGGGCTGCTGCGCATCCAGGGCCGCGGGCCGGCATCGGTCATGCGGCGGGTGGTCAACCGCTTCAAGGCGGTCGCTGGCATGGACCCGACCGGGCACCTGCGCCCGCAGGACGGTCACGCGCGCGTGGTGTCGGCGTCCCAGATCCTGGACATGCGAATCTCGTCGTTGCCCGTAGTGGGTGGCGAAAAGCTGGTGCTCCGCCTGCTCGGCGGGCACAGTGTTCTGCATCTTGACGACCTGGATCTGCCGGAGGTCGAGCGCCAGCAGGTCCGCAACCTGATCAACGCAAGCATGGGCGTGGTGCTGGTGGCCGGCCCGACCGGCTCGGGCAAGACCACCACGCTCTACAGCCTGCTCGCCGAGAAGGATGCGGTTGAAGTCAATATTGTCACCGTGGAAGACCCGGTGGAAATCCGCATGCCCCGCCTGGCACAGACGGAAGTCAACGCAAAATCCGGGCTGGACTTTGCCAATGCGCTGCGCTCGGTGGTGCGGCAGGACCCCGACATCATCCTGATCGGCGAGATCCGCGACCGGGAAACCGCCGCCATCGCCATGCAGGCCGCCATCACCGGGCATCTGGTTTTCGCTTCGATCCACGCCAACGATGCCGTGAGTGTGCTGCCGCGGCTCACCGAGCTGGGCGTGAGCCCGGACCTGGCAGGCGAAGCTGTGCGAGGCATCATGTCTCAGCGACTCCTGCGCGCAGTCTGCCGAGCCTGCGCGCAGTCGGCGCAGGCGCCCTGGACCCCGGCCGAAACCTGGTTGCTGACTCATGCAGGGCTGAAGGCCAGTCTGCGCGCTGTTGGCTGTGCTGTCTGCGCAGGCACAGGCTACAAGGGGCGGCGCAGCATCCTGCAGGTGCTGACCAACACGCCTGCGGTTGCGCGCCTTCTGGACCACGGCGCGCCCTTGAGCCAGGTGCGCGAACTTGCACGCCAGGAAGGCATGCGCTTCCTCTCGGAAAGCGCGCTCGACCGCGTGCAGCGCGGCCAGACCACGGTGCAGGAAGTGCTGCGCGTGATGGGAACCGACTTTTGGCGCGAGATCGGGGTGGTGACGGGGTGCACACCGCCGATGGAGCTGATCGACCCGCCCAAGCTTGTGCGGGATGACGGGGGGCGGGGCGGCGTTTTGGTGATTGCCAAGACCGAAGTCTGGCGCGGGAGGCTTTCTGCCTGGCTGCGCGAACTGAAGTGGCGAGTGGTCCCCGCTTCCAATGAGGGCGAAGTGCTGGAGGCCATGACGCACGACTCTGACTTTTCGCTGGTGTTGATTGATCTGGAGACTGTGGACGTGGGGCGGGCCCGGGCGGTACTGTCGATGCGCAGGACGCTGGCCGGAGCGGTCGTGCCTATGGTGGTGTTCGAGGACAGCGGCCCCCCGGGTCTCGCGCAGGAACTCGGCCAGGAGCCCTATGTGATGCTGACGCCGCGGCCTGCCGGTGTTGGAGATTTGCGCCAGCAGATCGACCGTGCATTGGCGATGTAAGCGGAGCTGGGGCCCCGCAGCTCAACCCGGCCGCCAGCCCGGCGGTGCCAGCACCGAACGACGCTTGACGGAGTTAAGCGAGGTAATCAAGTCCTTGAGCCGGACAATTCGCACCTTTCATGCGCATAATCGGTCTCCATGGACAAACTCAAGCAGCTCGAATCCTTTGTCTCGGTGGCCACCCGCGGCAGCCTGACCGCGGCGGCCAAGGCCGAAGGCGTGGCGCCGGCCATCATGGGGCGCCGTCTCGATGCGCTGGAAGAACGGCTGGGCGTCAAGCTGCTGGTGCGCACCACACGCCGCATGTCGCTGACCCACGAAGGCAGCGCTTTCCTCGAAGACTGTCAGCGCCTGCTGGTGGACTTTGCCAATGCCGAGGCCAGCGTGTCGGCCGGCGGCGTCAAGGCCAGCGGCCATTTGCGCATCACCGCGCCGGCCGGTTTCGGACGCCGTCATGTCGCGCCGCTGGTGCCGCGCTTTCGCGAGTTGCATGCCGATGTGACGATCTCCCTGAACCTCAGCGACCGCGTGGTCGATGTGGCCGGCGAAGGTTTCGACTGCGCGGTGCGGGTCGGCGAGATGCCGGATTCGTCGCTGGTCAGCGTGCGCATGGCCGACAACCGGCGCCTGTGTGTCGCCTCGCCGGCCTATGTGCAACGCCACGGCACGCCAAAACACCCGACCGACCTGGCCAAATTCGCCTGCCTGACGCTGTCCAGCGACGCATCGCAAACCCGCGGCTGGGCATTCCAGGTCGACGGGGAAGTCATCCATCTGAAGCCTGGCGGCCCGCTCGACTGCTCCGACGGCCAGGTGCTGCACGACTGGTGCCTGGATGGTTACGGCATCGCCTGGCGCAGCACCTGGGAGGTCGAGGCGGAAATCGCCGCCGGAAAACTGGTGACGGTGCTCAGCGACTTCGATGCGCCGCCGAATGGCATCTACGCGGTGTTTCCGCAGCGCAAACACCTGCCGCTGCGCGTGCGCCTGTGGATCGACTTCCTCAAACACAGCTACGGACAGCCCGAGTTCTGGGGCGGTGCGCGCAAAGCGTGAGGCCGCCGGCCGGCCCCTGCCGGTTCAGCACAAAAGCGGCCTCCAGCCCTTTGTTGACAGGCGCAGACAGCTATTAAATGTGTAGCAACGCAAGCTGCCCGCAGCCCCGCAGCCCGCACCCGTAAAATCAGCCCATGCTCCTCGTCAAACAAGAATTGCTCGCGGCCCTGGCTGCCGAGCTGGACCAACTGTCCCCCGGCGCCGGCCAGAAGGCGGCTTTCGAGTCGCCCAAGGTGGCGGCCCACGGCGACTTCGCCTCCACCGCGGCCATGCAGCTGGCCAAGCCGCTCAAGCTCAATCCGCGCCAGCTCGCCGACAGCCTGAAAGCCGCCCTGCTCGCCACCCCGGTCTACCAGCGCTGGGTTGATGCCATCGAGATTGCCGGCCCCGGTTTCATCAACTTCCGGCTCAAGCCCGAAGCCAAGCAGCAGACCGTGCGCGAGGTGCTGCAGGCCGCCGGCCGGTACGGCGTCAAGCCGCAACAGGCCGGGCAACGGGTGCTGGTCGAGTTTGTCTCGGCCAACCCGACCGGCCCGCTGCATGTGGGCCACGGCCGGCAGGCGGCGCTCGGCGACGCCATCTGCAACCTGTTCGCCACCCAGGGCCAGGACGTCTACCGCGAGTTTTATTACAACGATGCGGGCGTGCAGATCCACACCCTGGCCACCAGCACGCAGGCGCGCGCCAAAGGCCTCAAGCCCGGTGATGCCGGCTGGCCGGAGCCGGCCTACAACGGCGACTACATCGCCGACATCGCGGCCGACTTCATCGCCAAAAAAACCGTCAAGTCGGACGACCGCGAGTTCAGCGCCTCGGGCGACATCGAGGACCTGGACGCGATCCGCCAGTTCGCCGTGGCCTATCTGCGCCGCGAGCAGGACCTGGACCTGCAGGCCTTCGCGGTCAAGTTCAACAACTATTACCTCGAGTCCAGCCTGTACAGCTCGGGCCGGGTCGAGGACACCGTCGCCAAACTCAAGGCCGCCGGCAAGACCTACGAACTCGATGGCGCGCTGTGGCTGCGCTCCACCGACTACGGCGACGACAAGGACCGTGTCATGAGGAAGAGCGACGGCGGCTACACCTACTTCGTGCCCGACGTTGCCTACCACCTGGCCAAGTGGGAGCGCGGCTTCAGCAAGGCCATCAACATCCAGGGCATGGACCACCACGGCACCATCGCGCGGGTGCGCGCCGGCCTGCAGGCCGCTGGCGCCGGCATTCCCGAGGGCTATCCCGACTACGTGCTGCACACCATGGTGCGCGTGGTCAGGGGCGGCGAAGAGGTCAAGATCAGCAAACGCGCCGGCAGTTATGTCACCTTGCGCGACCTGATCGAGTGGACCAGCAAGGACGCGGTGCGCTTCTTTTTGCTCAGCCGCAAGCCCGACACCGAATACACCTTCGACGTGGACCTGGCCGTGGCCAAAAACAACGACAACCCGGTGTATTACGTGCAGTACGCCCATGCGCGCATCTGCTCGGTGCTGGCGGCCTGGGGCGGCGACGAAGCCAGCCTCAAGGATGTGGACCTGGCCGCGCTGACCAGCCCGCAGGCCCAGTCGCTGATGCTGCTGATCGCCCGCTACCCCGAGATGCTGGCCAATGCCGCCGCCGGATTTGCGCCGCACGACGTGGCTTTTTACCTGCGCGAGCTGGCCGCCAGTTACCACAGCTATTACGATGCAGAACGCATCCTGGTCGACGACGAGGCGGTCAAGCTGGCCCGCCTCGCGCTGGTCGCAGCGACCGCGCAGGTGTTGCACAATGGCCTGGCGGTGCTGGGCGTCGATGCCCCGCGCAAAATGTAAGGAATGATGAAGACCATGGCGAGCAATTTTTCCAGGCAGGCCACCCGGCACGGCAAAAGTCCGCAGCGCGGCGGCACCCTGCTGGGCCTGATCATCGGCGCGCTGATCGGCCTGGCCGCGGCGCTGGCCGTGGCGGTCTACATCACCAAGGTGCCGGTGCCCTTCATGAACAAGGGCCAGTCGCGCAGCCCCGACCATGACGCCGCCGAAGCCAAGAAAAACCAGAACTGGAACCCCAACGCCCCGCTCTACGGCAAAAACCCGGCCAAACCGGCCGCAGCCTCGGGCGCGGTGACGGATGTGACGCCCCAGCCGCCGGTGGCGGCGCAAAAACCGGTGCCCGATCCAGCCAAACCGGCCAAACCGGCGGCCGACCCGATTGGCGACCTGGCCAAGGCCAAGATGACCGCGCCGGCAGCCACGCCGGCACCGGCCGCCGCCGCGGGCGCCGACCCTTTCAGCTACTTTGTGCAGGTCGGCGCCTTCCGCACGCCGGAAGACGCGGAGCAGCAACGCGCCAAGATTTCGCTGATGGGCCTGGAGGCCAGGGTCACCGAACGCGAACAATCGGGCCGCACCGTGTTCCGGGTGCGTCTCGGCCCCTTTGACAAGAAGGAAGACGCCGACCGGGCCAAGGAAAGGCTGGACGGCAGCGGCATCGAAACCGCCCTGGTGCGCGTACAGCGCTGAACTTTCTGCCGGCAGGGTGTCCTAAGCTGTTCGAACCCCGCCAGCCCTAACGGAGAAATGACTGATGCAACGACGTGAATTTTCGATAGCCACCGCTTCGGTGGCCACTGCCGCCTCACTGGGCGCCCTGAGCACCGCGGCCCACGCCCAGGCGCCGGCGGCGCCGCGCGCGGGCACCGACTTCGTGGTCCTCGACAAACCCGCCCCGGTGGACGCCCCGGCCGGCAAGATCGAGGTGGTGGAGTTCTTCTGGTACGCCTGTCCGCATTGCAACAGCTTCGAGCCGGCGCTGGAAGAATGGATCAAAAAGGCCCCGAAAGATGTGGTGGTGCGGCGTGTGCCGGTGTCCTTCCGGCCGGATTTCGAGCCGCAGCAGCGTTTGTATTACGTGCTCGAAGCCATGAACAAGGTGGAAGAACTGCACAAAAAGGTGTTTTACGCCATCCATGTCGAGAAACAGATGCTCAACACCCCCGCGCTGGTGGCGGCCTGGGCCGAAAAGCAGGGCCTGGACCGCACCAAATTCACCGAGATGTACAACTCGTTTTCGATTGCCACCAAGGCCCGCAAGGCGACCCAGTTGCAGGACGCCTACCGGGTCGATGGTGTGCCCTCTCTGGGTGTGGCCGGCCGGTTCTTCACCTCGGGCGAGCTGGCCAAGAACATGGGCCGCGCCCTGCAGGTCACCGACTACCTGGTGGGCCAGGTCCGCAAGAGCTGAACCCGCGCGCCTTGTTGGGGCCCTTGACGGGCCACACCAGCGCCTCAGGACAGATAAACCGCCGCCAAGCCGGCGGTTTTTTCTGGGCTACACAATTCGGCAGGGTTGGGTGGCTACAATGAACCAACCCAAACAAAGCAGCAAGATTCGTGCCTTTTATGAACCATCCCGCCTGTGTACTGATGCTGGCCGCTGCCCTGGCGGCCTTTCCGGCCGCGGCTGAAAAGGGCGACCGCGACAAACCGATGAACGCCGAGGCCGACGCGCTGCGTTATGACGACCTCAAGCAGACCAGCGTTTTCACCGGCAATGTGGTGATCACCAAGGGCACCATCATCATCCGCGGCGCGCGGGTGGACGTGATGCAGGACGCCGAGGGTTACCAGACCGCCATCGTGATCGCGGCGCCCGACAAGCTGGCTTTCTACCGCAAGAAGCGCGACGGGGTGGACGAATTCATCGAGGGTGAAGGCGAACGCATCGAATACGACAGCCGCGCCGACACGGTCAAGTTCATCCGGCAGGCCGTGCTGCGCCGGTATGTGGGCGCCACGCTGGCCGACGAAACCACCGGCAACCTGATTGTTTACGACAACCCGACCGATGTGTTCACGGTCGACAGCGGTGGCCAGAACCGCACCGCCGCCAATCCGTCCGGTCGCATCCGCGCGCTGCTGGCGCCGCGCAACCGGCCCGGCACGCCTGTTTCACCCCCGCCCTCCGGTCCGGCACCCACCCTGCGCCCCAGCACCACGCTGGGCGATGACAAAAAGTAAACCCGCCTCAATGAATGTGCCCCCGGACACCGCCCCCGTCAGCCGCCTTGTTGCCAGCGGCCTGCAAAAATCCTACGGCAGCCGCAAGGTCGTCAAGGACGTCTCGCTAACCGTCCAGAAGGGCGAGGTCGTGGGGCTGCTCGGCCCCAACGGTGCGGGCAAGACCACCTCGTTTTACATGATCGTCGGGCTGGTGCGCGCCGATGCCGGCGAGATCACCATCGACGGCGAATCGATCGAGCACATGCCCATCCACAAGCGCTCGCGCCTGGGGCTGAGCTACCTGCCGCAGGAAGCCTCGATTTTCCGCAAGCTCACCGTCGAGCAGAATGTGCGCGCCGTGCTGGAGCTGCAGACCGACGACGCAGGCAAGCCGCTGGCGGCGGATGTGCTCAACGAGCGCCTCGACACCCTGCTGCAGGACCTGCGGGTGGATCATTTGCGCGACTCGCCGGCACCGGCGCTGTCCGGTGGTGAGCGCCGCCGCGTCGAGATCGCCCGGGCGCTGGCCACGCAGCCGCGTTTCATCCTGCTCGACGAACCGTTTGCCGGCATCGACCCGATCGCGGTGATCGAGATCCAGCGCATCATCGGTTTCCTGAAGTCGCGCGGCATCGGCGTGCTGATCACCGACCACAATGTGCGCGAAACACTCGGCATCTGCGACCACGCCTTCATCATCAGCGACGGCCAGGTGCTGGCCACCGGCACGCCGTCCGAAATCGTCAACAACGCCGATGTGCGCCGGGTCTACCTCGGTGAGCACTTCAAGATGTGATCATGGCTCCCCCCCGTCGGAGGCTCACTTCGTGTAGCCCCTTCCCCCCTCAAGGGGGCTGCGCCTGCGGCCCGGCAAAGCCGGTTCCGCGGCACACGCTGGCCAGAAGATTACGAGCACACGCCGGCCGCCGCGCCGGGCCGCCCCAAGCAAGGCCAGCCCCCTGCACCCATGAAAGGGGCAGAGAGGCTCCGCGTCCACACGCAGTGGGGAGCGTGGGGGCTCTATGAAGCAGGGGTTGTCTCTTCGCGTCTCGCAGCACCTGGCGCTGACGCCGCAGCTGCAGCAGTCGATCCGCCTGCTGCAGTTGTCGACGCTAGAGCTGAGCCAGGAGGTCGAGCAGATGCTCGACGAGAACCCGTTTCTGGAAGTGGCCGAGGACGCCGCGCCGCGTGAGGATTTCGGCCTGGGCCAGACCGACACGCCGGTGAGCCAGGAAACCCGCGAGTTCGAGTCCACCACGGACGGGGCCGGCAGCGACAGCAGCGCCGCCAGCACCAGCGAAACCGAGCCCAGCAGCGAAGCCAAGCTCGAGGAAAGCTGGGAAGGTGATGGCAGCGTGGAGACCGCGCCCGACGACAACGAATGGGGCGGTGACGCCACGCCGCGCAAGAACAACAACGACGACAGCGATGTCGACGCGACCGAGCTGGCGCGCAGCCAGGAGTCGCTGCAGGAGCATTTGCACCGGCAGGCGCTGTCCTTGCGGCTGTCGCCCGAAGGCAAGGCCGCCCTGCACTTCCTGATCGAGTCGCTCAATGACGACGGTTACCTCGAAGACAGCCTGGCATCGCTGGCCGCGGGCCTGGCCGGCGACGACCTCGAGCAACTCGAAGCGGTGGAACACGAGTTCGCGGTGGCGCTCAAGCTGCTGCACCACATGGAGCCGGCCGGCGTGGGCGCGCGCAACCTGGCCGAGTGCCTGAGCCTGCAGCTGCTCGATTGCCGCAATTGCGACGAGACCCGCGCCGCCATCGCCATGTGCCAGCAACCAATGGAGCTGCTGGCCAAGCGCGACGTCAAGCGGCTGGCGCAGCTCTGCGGTTATCCCGATTCGGTGATCAAGGGCGCGATCGCGCTGATCGGCCGGCTCGACCCCAAGCCGGGCCGGCGTTTTGTCAATGTCGAGCGCAACCTGGTGGTGCCCGACGTGCTGGTGGTCAAGTCCGGCCGCGGCTTCAAGGTTTCGCTCAACAGCGACGTGATGCCGCGCCTGCGCGTGCACGACATTTACGCCAACGCGCTCAAGCAGAACAAGGGCCAGGGCGGCGCGGCGCTGCAGCAGCGGCTGCAGGAAGCGCGCTGGTTCATCAAGAACATCCAGCAGCGCTTCGACACCATCCTGCGCGTCAGCAGCGCGATTGTCGAGCGCCAGAAAAATTTCTTCACCCATGGCGAGCTGGCCATGCGTCCGCTGGTGCTGCGCGAAATCGCCGACGAGCTGGGCCTGCACGAATCGACGATCTCGCGCGTGACCACGGCCAAGTACATGAGCACGCCCTTCGGCACCTTCGAGCTCAAGTACTTCTTCGGCTCGGCGCTGGGCACCGAGACCGGTGGCAATGCGTCCAGCACCGCGGTGCGCGCGCTGATCAAGCAGTTTGTCGCCTCCGAGAGCCTGAAAAAGCCGCTCAGCGACAACCAGATCTCCGAAATGCTGAAAGAGCAGGGCATCGAGTGCGCGCGCCGCACCGTCGCCAAATACCGCGAGGCTTTGCGCATTGCGCCGGCCAACCTGCGCAAATCTTTATGAATCAACTTCAACTTTTTCTCCCCTGCGCCGCCGGCGTCGAGGAACTGCTGGCCGCCGAGGTCAAATACATCACCGGCAGCAGCGGCAAGGCCTGGCGCGCCGGTGTGCAGGTGGCCGGCTCCTGGCGCGATGCGCTGCAGCTGAATCTGCACAGCCGGCTCGCTCAGCGCGTGCTGATCGAGCTGCAGCACAACAGCTACCGCAGCGAACAGGACCTGTACAACGCGGCCGCGGCCGTGGCTTGGGAGATCTGGTTCACGCCCAAGCAGACCTTCAAGGTCGAGATCACCGCGCAGCACAGCCCGCTGACCAGCCTGAACTTCGCTGCGCTGAAAATCAAGGACGCGATCGCCGACCGCTTCCGCGACAAATACGATGTGCGCCCCGACGTCGACACGCGCTGGCCCGATGTGCGCATCTACGCGCACCTGACGACCGACACGGTGACGCTGTACATCGACACCTCGGGCGAGCCGCTGTTCAAGCGCGGCTGGCGCGAAGACAGGGGCGACGCACCACTCAAGGAAACCCTGGCCGCCGCCATGCTGGCCGCCAGCGGCTGGAGCGGCGAGAACGGCCTGTGCAAACAGGGTGTGCCGCTGTACGACCCGTGCTGCGGCTCCGGCACCATCGTGATCGAGGCGGCGCAGGTGTCACGCAACATCGCCGCCGGCATGGGCCGGCGTTTTGCGTTCGAGAAATTCGTGCCCTTCCAGTCGCATGTCTGGGAAGGTTTGCTGGACCAGGCCGAAGCCGCGATCACGCCGCCCACCGCGCCGGTGTTCGGCAGCGATGTGTCTTTCCGCATGGTCGACTTCGCGCAGCGCAATGCCGAACGCGCCGGTGTGGCCGAAGTGGTGCAGTTGCGCGGCGGCGATGCCTTGCAGCGCATGCCGCCTGCGCCCTCGGGCGTGATGCTGGTCAATCCGCCCTATGGCGAACGTATCGACGTGGCCGGCGTCGCCGGCATTCCCTCGGTGCAGGGCCGCGACCAGCGCCGTGCCACGCAATTCCAGGGCGAGGCGATCGACGAATTCGGCCAGCCGCTGGCGCGCGATACCGGTGATGGGCGCGATGAGTCCGGCGACCTGCCTCGGCGCGACCGCGGCGCCAACCCCAGCCGGGAGCAGGCGGTGACCGACAGCGGCGAGCAGGTGGCGGACTTCTTCCCGCAACTGGCCAGCCACTGGAAGAAAAACTACGCCGGCTGGACCGCCCATGTGCTGACGCCCGACATGAAGCTGCCGCAGAAGATGCGCCTGAAGGAATCGCGCCGCGTGCCGATGTGGAACGGCCCGATCGAATGCCGGCTGTTCCGCTTCGACATGGTAGCCGGTTCGGCGCGTGAGAAAAAACCCGCCGCCGCAACCTGAGCAGCACGCCATGGAGACACAGCCGCAGGCCGGCGACCGCGTGGTGCTGGACACCAACATCGTGCTGGACCTGTTTGTGTTCAGGGATGCGGCTACCGTCCCGCTGTTGCAGGGGCTTCAGGACCGCACGCTCGACTGGATCAGCACCCCGCCCATGCGCGACGAACTTCAACGTGTGCTGGCCTATCCGCAGATCGTCCCGCGCCTGGTGTTTTACAACTTGCAGGCCGGCGACGTGCTGGCCGCCTTCGACCGCCACGCGCGCATCGTGGACGCCGCCCCCAAGGCTGCCGTGACCTGCAGCGATGCCGACGACCAGATCTTCATCGACCTCGCCGTCACCCACCAGGCCTGGCTGCTGAGCAAGGACCAGGCCGTACTTTCCATGCAGAAAAGGCTGCTGGCCCTTGGCGCGCGTGCGCAAGCAGCTATCAAAAACGTAGCGGTTTGAGCCTTATTCAGCAGCCGACGCGCGTTCGCCGGTGCTCGACACCTTGTCGTCGGGCTTGCTGACGGCAAAGCTGTGCGCGCTGGCCAGCGGCCAGTAGAGCTTGAAAACCTGGTGCTGGCTGTCCAGGTCGGTCAGCAGCGAGCCCTCCTTCACCCGCATCACCAGATTCGACAGCAGGCGCACCTCGGTGTCGTTGATGCGGCGCACGATGTGGTGGGCGCTCACGTCGTCGGTGTGGTGCAGCCCCGCGGCCTCCAGCAGTTCCTTGAGCGCCTTCAGCGTGCTCTGGTGGTAGCGCCAGACGCGCTCGGCCTTGTCGGGCACCACCAGCGCCTGCTGGCGCACGGGGTCCTGCGTGGTGACGCCGGTCGGGCAGTTGCCGGTGTGGCAGGTCTGGGCCTGGATGCAGCCCAGCGCAAACATGAAGGCGCGGCCCGAATTGCACCAGTCGGCGCCCAGCGCCATCATGCGGGTGATGTCGAAGGCGCTGATGACCTTGCCGGCGCAGCCGATGCTGATCCTGTCGCGCAGGCCCACGCCCAGCAGGGTGTTGTGCACCAGCAGCAGGCCTTCCTGCACCGGCGCGCCGACATGGTCGGTGAACTCAAGCGGCGCGGCACCGGTGCCGCCCTCGGCGCCGTCGACCACGATGAAGTCGGGCGTGATGCCGGTTTCCAGCATGGCCTTGACCATGGCAAACCATTCCCAGGGGTGGCCGATGCAGAACTTGAAGCCGGTCGGCTTGCCGCCCGACAATTCGCGCAGGCGTGCGATGAATTGCATCATCTCCACCGGCGTGGCAAACGCGCTGTGTGATGACGGCGACACGCAATCCTTGCCGATAGGCACACCGCGTGCGGCGGCAATCTCGGCCGTGACCTTGGCGCCCGGCAGGATGCCGCCGTGGCCGGGCTTGGCACCTTGGCTCAGCTTGAGCTCGATCAGTTTGACCTGCGGGTCGGCGGAAGCCGCCGCGAATTTTTCGGCGCTGAAGCTGCCGTCGTCATTGCGGCAGCCGAAGTAGCCCGAGCCGATCTCCCAGATCAGGTCGCCGCCGTGCACCCGGTGGTGCTGCGAAATCGAACCTTCGCCGGTGTCGTGCGCAAAGCCGCCTTTTTTTGCGCCGCCGTTGAGCGCCAGGATGGCATTGGCCGACAGCGCGCCGAAACTCATGGCCGAGATGTTGAAGATGCTGGCGCTGTAGGGCTGGGCGCAGTCGGGACCGATGGTAATGCGGAAGTCATGCGAGGCAATATGGCTGGGCTGCACCGAGTGATTGATCCACTCGTAGCCGTGTTTGCTGACATCGAGCTGCGTGCCGAAGGGCCGGTTGTCCATCTCACCCTTGGCGCGCTGATACACCAGCGAACGCTGCGCGCGCGAAAACGGCACGGCCTCCGAGTCGCTTTCGATGAAGTACTGGCGCATTTCCGGGCGGATGAATTCCAGCAGAAAACGCAGGTGGCCAATCACCGGGTAGTTGCGCAGGATGGAGCTCGGCGTCTGCCGCACGTCGCGGATGCCCAGGCCCAGCAGCAGCGCGCACAGCCCCAGAGCTATCCACCCGCTGCCGCCGGACAGCAAGCTCAGCCCGGCCAGCAGCACGCCCAGCAGGCACAGGCCCATGACGGCATAACGGACGGGAAACAGGGTGTTGAGTTTGTGCAGCATGCGGGGCTTTCGGTCAGGCGGGTGGCGGCGGCTGGGCCGGCCGGCAGATACACTTTGGGCTTCCTCTGATCATAAGAGCCTCGCGAGACGCTCCACCTGTTTTTCCCATGACGACCACACCCAACAACGACTCTCCTGCCACCCCCGATGCTTCCGCTCCGGAAGGCGGCTGGATGGAGATGGAAGACTTCGACGCGCTCGACGACATCCTCGACGACCTGCGCACGCGTTACGACGAGACGCCGCAGTGGGAGTTCTGCGAGGGTTTCATGGCCGCCGTGATCTGTTCCCGCCGGCCCATCCCGGTTGACGAATATCTGTCGGTGCTGCTGGCGATTCCGGCCGAGGGTGAAACCTCCGACGAGGAAAGCGGCTCCTTCGCCAGCCCGAAACAGCGTGAGCGCTTCATCACGCTGTGGGACCGGCGCTGGAACGAGGTCATCACCGCGCTCGACGCGCGCGTGGACACGCTGGAAGACGATGCCTGTTACCACCCCGAGGTGATGGACGTGCGCAGCGCAGTCGCCGGCATGCCGCCGGCCGAGCAGGCCGCCTTCAAGGGCGAAGACCTGCCGGCTTTTGCGCAAGTGTGGGCGCTGGGCTTCATGTTCGCGGTCGAAAGCTGGCCCGAGGAATGGGCCGCACCGCGCGACAAGGATGCCGCCCAGTGGCTGGACG
Source organism: Polaromonas sp. (assembly GCA_030683705.1). Lineage (GTDB taxonomy): Bacteria > Pseudomonadota > Gammaproteobacteria > Burkholderiales > Burkholderiaceae_C > Polaromonas. The sequence goes on from JAUXPP010000085.1 coordinate 26,161, forward strand.
ACGCGCTGCAGGCCGTGGTCGCGATGACCGAAGACGACACCGGCAAGCCCGAAGTCTCGCCACTGAGCGAAGACGGCGCGCCCAGCACCAGCATCGCCCGCCTCAACGCGTTTGGTGATGCGATCTGGGCGGTCTATGACCTGCGCGAACTGTGGAAAACCATGGGCCCCAAGATCGAGACGATTCGCAAGGAGGCCGAGCCGGGCCGCAATGATTTATGCCCGTGTGGCAGCGGGAAGAAGTACAAGAAGTGTCATGGGGCGGGGTGAGGGTTGATTGGCCTGTCAGCTCGCACAGCCGGGACCAAGCAGGCATTCACTTGCCACCGCTTCGCCTGAATGGCCACGCGCCCAGAAGCAGCAAAGAACCTGCGCCAATCAGCAATTTGAGGCCTGCAGAATCGCTCTGCTCGCTGAGAAAGCCGGCAGCTGGACCCACGCGGGCACCGGTGGCTATATATTCTTCGCGATGCCGCTCAATGTCGCGGACTGTGCATCGTGATGGACAGCCGCATGTGCTGCACGACTCGACACGCACGCCATTGCTCGATCCGCACGCCAAGCAGGACCACGCGTACTCCATAAGGGCTAACGTTGGAGGCAACCGGCCCGCGACGGCGTGGTGCCGGACGGCCAGAATGAAACGAGGCCCGAAGGCGGCATGCCGTCGCGGGTCAGGTTGATCGACAGACTAGGCAACACGGGTGGCAGATACACGAGGAACAAGCTCCTGCTGATAGCGCCGGGTAAACGGGACACCATTGAACGTATGCGTGCAGCACGGACATTGCGGAACCAAGGTGCCGGGACCGGCCGTTGGGTCAACAACCCGCAAGATCCCTTCAGTATCGACCTTAAGCCCACTGAAATAACTCGCCTCCCCGGTACGAACATATGGCTGTGCTGCATCTTCGTGCAGAGCAACTAGCCAAAAGATGGGCTCTCGCCGGTCAAGGCGCGCTATAGCTTCGCTGTAGATTTCATCCCATCTCCTACCCACGCGAGACATAAGGAAGCGGAACAGAGGCGTGTAGTCAAGTCCCCTGCGAACTCCCTTATGCATTCCAAGATCGCCACCATCGATCTCGCCGGTATTCACACTGCGACGAGACGCGCTGAAATCACCACCAAATCGGTGATGAACGCCTCGCGCAGTTGTATTGACCTTGCGGTATAGCGGGGACTTGGCCTTTAGCATCTGTTGCCTAACGTGAAGATGACCAGCGCCCAACGCAAGATGCGAGCGTAGCGAGCAAATGCGCTTGGGTGTCTGCGTCGATGGACATGTTATGCGGCATCGCCACCTGCGTTTTCCGCAGCAGTTTCTGTACCCTCGCCATCCGTCTCCGCTTCACAAGATTCGGTGCTTGCCCCAGTGTCGAAGAACCACGCGAAGGAGCCACAGCCGAATGAAGCAACCGCTAAAACGCATGGGATTGCGTATGACTCGTTACGCTCGCCAGTGAAGATCTGAAGAAAGTAAATAACAGTAGCGGCGAGAAGGCCGACGGCGAACAAGCCAAGGATCCATTGCGTCGCTTGTTTCATGCCGTATAACGTAATGTATAGAGCAAAACCTGCTCGATAAACTGGTCTCTGCTCGATATTCTGGACATGACTTTCCTCTTGGAAGTGGCGTGTTTGCTGGGTTTTACCGCAGTTTTGTACAGATTTATACAGGTATAAAAACTTTGCGAAACACCGCACGAGACGCCGCGCTCCGGGCCAGGCGCATCGCAGTCTGAATTTAAAGCTAGTTTGGGCCGCCAGCCCTCATAAAACGAGCGCAGGCAGCTATCAATTCAGGAGCGTTTCGGCAGCCCCGCCATCTGACTATCCTGCCACCTCGCCAGCAGCGTCACCGCAAACGTCGCACCGATCAACGCCAGGAACATGTCCGACTGCGTGTCCCAGACGTCGCCCTGGGTGCCTAAAAATTCATCGGCGCCCTGGCCCAGTGCCAGGGCGGCCCACCACTCGATCAGCTCGTACACCGCGCTGATGGCCATGGCCACGCAGACCGACAGGAAACCGGCCATGCGACGGCTGCTGAGGTAAGCCCCGCGCAGCAGGATCTCGCGCGCCACCATGGCCGGCACCAGGCCCTGCATGAAGTGGCCGATCTTGTCGTACGGGTTGCGGCCCAGGCCCATCCAGTCCTGCAGCCAGAAGCCCAGCGGCACGCGCGCATAGGTGTAGGCGCCGCCGAGGATCAGCACCAGCATATGCGCGGCGATCAGGATGTAGAGCAAGGTGCTCAGCGGAAAGCGCTTGCGGGTCAACGCCAGCACAGGCAGGGCCAGCAGCACCGGCAGCACCTCCAGTACCCAGGTGCCGCGCTCGTACGGCGCAATGCCGGAAGCCACCAGCGCGGCCAGCACCACGGCACCCAGCACCAGCAGGAGGGTGTCGCGCGTCATGCGCCGGCTTCACCAAAAAACTGCGCCAGCGCATGCGCGGTTTCCAGCGGCAGTTCCTCGGGGATGAAGTGCCCGGCCGGCAGCAGCTGGCCGCTGACGATGCCGGCACACTGCGCCTGCCACAACACCAGCGGCTCGAACAGCTTGTGCACCACGCCGCGCTCACCCCACAAAACATGCACGTCGCAGCGGATTTTTTCGCCCTGCGCGCGGCTCTCGCGGTCGTGCACCAGGTCGATGCCGGCGCTGGCGCGGTAGTCCTCGCAGGCGGCGTGGATGGCTTCGGGCGTGCAGAAGCAGCGTTCGTACTCGAGCAGCGCTTCCGCTTCGATGTAGCTGAGCCCCTGGGCGCCCCAGCCGCCGAGCTTGGCGTGCAGGTAAGGCAAGGCGTTGCCGCCTATCATGGTCTCGGGCAGCGGGCTGGGCTGGATCAAATGGAACCAGTGGTAGTAGGCTGTGGCGAAACGCATGTCGGTTGCCGCGTACATGTCCAGCGTGGGCGCGATGTCGATCAGGCACAACTTGTGCACGCGGCCCGGGTGGTCCAGCGCCAGCCGGTGCGCCACGCGGCCGCCGCGGTCGTGGCCGCAGACGTCGAAGCGGCTGATGCCCAGGTCGTCCATCACGGCCAGCGCATCGGCGGCCATGTTGCGTTTGCTGTAGTTGCTGTGGTCCGGCAGACCGGCCACCTTGGACGAGTCGCCATAACCGCGCAGGTCGGGCAGTACCAGGAAGAATTTCGCCTTGAGCGCCTGCACCACGCGGTGCCACATCACATGGCTTTGCGGAAAACCGTGCAGCAGCAGCAGCGCCGGCCCCTGCGTGTTGCCGCCAAAGCGCGCGAATATGGAGGTGCCGTTGACCTCGAAATCACGCGCTTCAAAACCTTCAAACCAGTTGTCGGGCAGGGTCGAGGCCATGGCGCATCCTTCTTTCGTCAGGGCCGGCTGGCCAGATATTTTTTGAGATTGGCCGCGGCGGTGGCGCGCACCTTGTTGCGCAGGAAGGGCGTCCAGCCCAGCAGCAGGCCGGGTGCACCCAGCGCCTGGCGCGACCAGGCCCAGAAGTCGAAGCTGTCGCGCTGGGTCTGGATCAGGCCCTGCGGATTGAAGCTGAAGCGGCTGTCGATCACGTTGTGCACCATGCGGCCAGTGGTGCTGAAGCGGTAATCGGCCTCCCAGTGCGCCTGGCCGGTCGTGGCGTCGGCCGTGATGCCGCTGTAGTCCAGCTTCCAGACATCGCGCCCCTTGGCCTGGGTGGCGTCGCACAACATGTGCCACATGCCGGTGACCTCGCGGTGGCCGCGCAGGGAAAAAGCCTCGTCGTCGAAGGACGCATCGGCGGCGTAACACTGCGCCATGGTGGCCGAGTCCAGCCGGGCAAAGGCGCTGTAGAGCTTTTCAAGGGTTTGCTGGCTGGCGTGCATGGGGCCTCCGGAAGTGACCGGGAAATGGTACACCTGCAACAAGGCAGCGCAGCGAGGCGGTATTTTTTGTGACATATTTGGTCGAGTCGCAGCCGCGCGCTGGCCGCCGGCCTGTCATCGGCGTATAAAGTTGCCTAGGTCTATGGATGGAGTGAAGCATGAGGACCCAGCCACCACACCGGGCACCGGCAGACCGCCAGCGTGTCAATGTGCTTGACCCCTGGGAAGAGCTGTACTGGGGCGAAAAGCTGGCCTGCACCACCGAGCAATTGCGCGCGGCGGTGGACGCCGTGGGCGTGCAGGTGTCAGACATCCGGGCCTGGCTAACCCAATCCAAACCCTCGCCGCTGCGCTGAGCGCAGCACGCAAATACCCCTTCCGGGCATTGATAAAGCGCCGGGGCGACCCATCTGCCCTGCATGATCCCTTTTTCCGTTCTTGACCTGTCCCCCATCGTGGAGGGCAGCGACGCCGCCCAGTCCCTGCGCAACACGCTGGATCTGGCCCAGCATGCCGAACGCTGGGGCTTTGAGCGCTACTGGCTGGCCGAACACCACGGCATGGCCGGTATCGCCAGCGCCGCGACCGCGGTGGTGATGGCGCATGTGGCCGGCGGCACCTCGCGCATCCGCGTGGGCGCCGGCGGCATCATGCTGCCGAATCATTCGCCGCTGGTGATCGCCGAGCAGTTCGGCACGCTGGAATCGCTGTTTCCCGGCCGCATCGACCTGGGCCTGGGCCGCGCGCCCGGCTCGGACCAGGCGACGGCGCGCGCGCTGCGGCGCGACCTGAATGCCAATCCCGACGAGTTTCCGCAAGACGTGGTCGAGCTGATGCATTATTTCCAGCCGGTGCAGGACGGCCAGCGCGTGCGCGCCGTGCCGGGCGCCGGCCTGAATGTGCCGGTGTGGATTCTCGGCTCCAGCCTGTTCGGCGCGCAGCTGGCCGCGCAACTGGGCCTGCCGTTTGCCTTCGCTTCGCACTTTGCGCCGGCGCAAATGATGCAGGCCATCGAGGTCTACCGCAGCCGCTTCCGCCCGTCGGCGCAACTGGCCCGTTCCCACGTGATGCTGGGTTTCAATGTGTTCGCCGCCGACACCGACGACGCGGCACGGCTGCTGTCTTCGTCGATGCAGCAGGCGTTTGTGAATCTGCGCAGCGGCCGCCCCTCGCGCCTGCAGCCGCCGGTGGCCGGTTACGAAGAGCGGCTCACGCCGCCCGAACGCGCCATCCTCGAGCAGACCCTGTCATGCTCCGCCATCGGATCGCCCGACACGGTGCGGCGTGAGCTGCAGGCCTTTGTGGACCGCACCGGCGCCGACGAGCTGATGATCACCTCGCAGATCTTCGACCACGCAGCGCGCCTGCGCTCCTACGAGATCACGGCCGACCTCAAAGGCTGAGGCTACTTCTTCACGGCCAGCAATTCGATCTCGAATTCGAGTGTGGCATTGGGGGGAATCACGCCACCGGCGCCGCGCGCGCCATAGGCAATCGCCGGCGGGCAGGTCAGCTTGGCCTTGCCGCCGACCTTCATTTTCTGCACGCCTTCGGTCCAGCAGGGGATCACGCGGTTCAGCGGAAACTCGGTCGGCTCGTTGCGTGAGTAGGAACTGTCGAACTCCTTGCCGCCCGGGAAACGCCCACGGTAATGCACCTGCACCGTGTCGCTGGCAGCAGGCGCGGCGCCACCGCCCTCCTTGAGCGAGCGGTAGACCAGCCCGCTGGCCGTCACCGCGGCGCCAGCCTCTTTGGCGGCGGCAGCCGCAGCCGCTTCGGATTGCGCCCAGGCAGCAGGTAGCAGGCTGAGGGACAGGACACTGGCACAAATGATGGATCGCACAACAACTCCTTGATTCTGCGGGCCACCGACGGTAACCCATGCGCCCATGTTAGCGCTGCACCCAAACACCACCGCAGCCGCGGGGCATCCTTCGACAAGCTCAGGACGAACGGAACCCCTCGGCGCTGATGCCTGCGGCTCAGAACCTGCTTGAGCAGCTTTGGACAGGCGCCAGAAGCGACGCATCTGACGAGCGGCGGCCTGCACGGTGCGAGAGCTACACGCCGTGAGAGAACGTGGGGGCTCTGTTTTTCCGCCGGGCCGCCCCAAGGAAAAATGCGCCCCCTCGGGGGGCAGAGAGCTACACGCAGTGAGCGAACGTGGGGGCCTTATCTAGGCGCATTCTTGAACACCTCCCGGTTCTCGTTCCACCACGGGTCGTTCACGCCGGCCAGCAGCCGGTCCAGGGCAAAGGCCTTCTGGCTGACGATCAGGCGTGCCGCGCAGCGCCGCAGCGCGTGAAAGGCCTCGTTGTTGTGCAGCAGCAGCGGGCAGTTGGTGCGCAGCTTCTCGAAATAATAGGGCGGCCAGACACCGGTGGTGTTGATGTCCTTGTCGGTCAGCCAGTAGACGCTGCCCGCGCCGGCCGCCAGCACCTGCTCGACCAGCCTCGGCGGTACACCCTGTTTGATCAAGTAGCTTCGCAACTGGTCGGGCAGCGGGTCATAGGGCGGCGGTGCGTCGGTCGCCGGGGCAGTGGTGGCGGGCAAGGACAGGGCCGGCGTTTCGATACCGATTTTTCCCTTGGGCAGCACGCGCCAGGCGCCGGCCAGCCAGACGATGGCGCAGGCCCCCGCGCAGTCGCTGGTGACGACCATGTGCGGGTACAGGCCGACCAGCGTGTCGGCCAGCAGCAGGGCTTCGCGTGTATCTCCGCCGGAGATGTTGAGCTCGACCCGCCCCAGCGCCGACCAGGCGTCCGCGGGTTGGCGCTGCAGCAGGGCAACCAGTTTGGCGGTATCCCCCGGCACGACAGCACCGCTCAGCGTCATGCCGCGCGCCACGCCACCCGGCCGGCCGGGGAGGTAGTCGAATTCAAGCGCGTGCGCGCAGCCAGCCAGCCACAGGGTCAGCAGGGCCAGGACTTTGCCAAGGCCCGGGACACCCCACCCCGTGCTGAAACCCTTTCCTGTTTGCATCGCCCTACTTTACAAGAGGTCCGGGTTGCGGCAGGGCCGCGGTCAAAGCGCCCGGGGCAAGGCCTGGGCAATGAAGTCATACACAGCGCGGATGCGCCGGCTGGTGCGGATCTCGCGGTGCACCGTCAACCAGACCGGGATAGCCGGCACCTTGAGCATGGGCAACACGGCGACGACGTCCTTGTCGGTGGCGGCCAGGTAGTCGGCGATGAAGCCGATGCCGAGTCCGGCGCGCACCGCCTGCCAGTGGGCCACCAAGTCATCGCAGCGAAAGGCAAAGGACGCGCGGGTCACCGGCAGGCCGAAGCCGGTCATGCCCCTGAGGATGGTTTCGTCGCGGTCGCTGCCCACCAGCTCGTGGGCCAGCAGGTCCTGCGCCTGCCGGGGGGTGCCGCGGCGGCGCAGGTAGTCACGGTGCGCATATGCGCCCAATGTGATTCTGGCGATGCGCTTGACCACCAGGCTGGCCTGGTCGGGTTGCACCATGCGCAGCGCGATGTCGGCCTCGCGCCGCAGCAGGTTGCTCACCGCATTGCTGGCCACCAGCTCGACCTGCACGTCGGGCAGGGCCTGCCGCATACGCGCAAGGATGGGGGGCAGCAGATAACAGGCGACCGGCTGGCTGGCCGTGATGCGCACCGTGCCCGAGATGTCCGGCTCCAGGCCCGACACACTGCGCGAGAGTTCATGGGCCGCGCTGTCCATGGCGCGCGCCGCGGCGGCGAGTTGCAGGGCGGTGGGCGTGGGCAACAGGCCGCGGCCGGTGCGTTCAAACAGCAGCACGCCGAGTTGCGCTTCCAGTTCGGCGATGTGCCGTCCCAGGGTCGGCTGGGTGGACGACAGGGCCCGCGCCGCGCCGAGCAGGCTGCCCTGGTCGAGCGCGGCCAGGAAAGAGCGCACCAGGCGCCAGTCGAAGTCGCTATTCATTTTTGAATACCTGATGTGAGCTGTTAGGGGATTGTCGAACAGCTTGCGGGTTTTCACAATCACCCCATCGACCTGTTGCCACAAGGAGAATTCATGACACCGCCTGCCACCGTTCCCGTCCAAAGCGCCACCCGCCCGCGGTCCCGGACACGGGCGCCGGGCCGCTTGACCTTGCGCAAGGGGATGCCCGCAGAAAAGCTTATGGTGTCCAGCCAGACTCTGGAAAGGAGTGCGTCATGAACCGCAGACACTTTGTCCGTCTCGCCGGCGGCGGCGTGGTGCTGGGCGCCAGCGCCGGCCTGGCCGGCTGCTCGTCCAGCCTGCCGCCCGAGGCGACTGCCGCCTGGCGCGGCCCGGCGGCCGACGTGGCCGATGTGCGCCGCTGGATCCTCAGCTACGCGATTCTTGCGCCGCACTCGCACAACCTGCAATCCTGGCTGGTGGACTTGCGCCAGCCGGGCGAGATCACGCTGTACTGCGACCTCACGCGCCTGTTGCCCGAGACCGACCCGCTGTCGCGCCAGATCATGATGAGCCAGGGCACGTTCCTGGAACTGCTGGACATCGCGGCGCGGCAAAAAGGCCTTCGTGCCGACATCACGCTGTTTCCGCAGGGCGAGTTCGGCCCGGTGGCGCTGGACAAGCGCCCGGTGGCGCGCATAGTTCTGGCTGCGGATGCCGCCATCCAGCCGGACCCGCTGTTTGCCGAAATTCTCAGGCGCCACACCAATCGCGAAGCCTATGAAGCGCGCGAGCCTGCTGCAGCGGCTGTGCAGGCCATCGCCGCCAGCGTCGCGCCGCACCCGGTGCGCACCGGTTTTGCCGGTGGCGCCCAGCCCGATGTGCTGCAAAAGCACCGCGCGATTGCCATGGACGCCTGGCGCATCGAACTCGTCACGCCGCGGACCATCCTGGAATCCTTCAAGGTGCTGCGTGTCGGCCCGCGCGAGATCGCCCAGCACCGCGACGGCCTGAGTATCAACACGCCCATGGTGCGCGCCCTGACGGCGCTCGGCCTGTTCGACCGCAGCAAGGCGCCGGCGCCCGATGATGCGGCCACCACCGGGCAGATCCGGGACTTCAATACGAAGATGGCGGCCACGCCGGCGTTTTTCTGGATGGTGACCGAGGGCAACGACCGCAAGACCCAGGTCAACGCGGGACGCGCCTATGCCCGCGCGCAACTGGCGGCGACAGCGCACGGGCTGGCCATGCAGCCGCTGTCGCAGGCGCTGCAGGAGTATCCCGAACAGGCGCAGCCTTATGCCGCGATCCACGCCCTGCTGCAGGCGCCGCCCCCGCGTTACACGGTGCAGATGTGGGCGCGCCTCGGTTACGCGCCGGCGGTCGGGCCGTCGCCGCGCCGCGGCTTGCAGGCCCACCTCATCAAGAGCGCATGAGCATGGACGAGCGCGGCCTGAGCGTGCGGCGCAGCAAAAACAGCACCACCGCAAAGTTCAGCAGGTTCCAGGCGATGCCGTTGAGGAAAGCCGCGTTGTAGGAGCCGGTCAGGTCGAACACCTTGCCCGACATCCAGCCGCCCAGCGCCATGCCCACCATGGTGAACATGATCACGGTGCCGACGCGGGCACCGGCCTGGGCTGCCGGGAAATGTTCGCGCACGATGATGGCGTAACTCGGCACGATGCCGCCCTGGAACAGGCCGAACATCGCCGAGATCACATACAGCGAGACCAGGCCGTCGAACGGGATGAACAGCAGCAGCGCGACGGTTTGCAGGACCGAGCCCAGCAACAGCGTGCGCAGCCCGCCGATGCGGTCGCAGATGGCGCCGGAAATCAGCCGGCTCACGATGCCGCAGGCCAGCATCAGCGACAACATTTCGGCGCCGCGCGCCGCACCGAAGCCGAGGTCGCTGCAATAGGCCACGATGTGCACCTGCGGCATGGACATGGCCACGCAGCAGGACAGCCCGGCCACACACAGCAGCGCCTGCGCCTGGCCCAGCGTGAGGCCGAAGGGCCGGTCGCTGGCGGCCACGCCCCGCACCGTGACCGGCGCCAGCGCGAGTGCCGGCGGGCGCTGCCGCATCAGCTGGGCCAGCCCCAGCATCGCCAGGCTGCAGAACACGGCCAGCCCCCAGTAGGTCTGGCGCCAGCCCACACTTTCGACGAAGTGCTGGATGATGGGCGGCCAGAGGGCGCCGCCCAGGTAGTTGCCGCTGGCGCACACCGCCACCGCAATGCCGCGGCGCCGCACGAACCACAGCGAGGTGTCGGCCAGCAGCGGGGAAAAGGTGGCCGAGCTGCCCAGCAGGCCGATCAACATACCGTGCGCCAGCGCAAACAGCCAGATGTTGTGCGACAGCGCGGCTGCGCCGAAACCCAGGCCCATGCCGACCGCACCCAGGCTGAGCGGCAGCGCCACACCGAAACGGTCGGCGAGCCGGCCCATCAGCATGCCGCCCAGGCCGAAGCCGACCATCAGCAGGGTGTAGGGCAAGGAGGCATCGGCCCGGGCCACGCCGAAGTCGGCCTGCACCGCCGGCAACACCACCGGCACGATGTACATGCCGGCAGCGCCCACCGTCATCAGCGCCAGTGTCACCAGCAGCCGGCGCCAGGCGGTGGCGGAGTCGATCAGGTCGGCAGCAGCAGGGGTGTGGGGCATAAGCACTCAGCCTAGCAGTTCCACCAGCCGCCGCAGCGCATGCTGCACCGTCGCGGCGCGCACGGCCGCGCGGTCGCCGTCGAAACGCAACATCTCGCTGCGGAGACTGCCGTCCACCATGAAGCCGAACCAGACCGTGCCCACCGGCTTGGCGCGGCTGCCGCCGGTGGGGCCGGCCACGCCGGTGACGGCGACAGCCACCCGCGCGCGCGAATGCGTGATGGCGCCCTGCACCATGGCGCGCGCCACCTCTTCGCTGACGGCGCCGTGGGCGGCGATCAGCGCCGCGTCCACGCCCAGCAGCTCGCACTTGGCCTCGTTGGAGTAGGTGACAAAGCCGCGCTCGAACCAGGCGCTGGAGCCGGCCAGGTCGGTGCAGGCGGCCGAAATCAGGCCGCCGGTGCAGCTTTCGGCGGTCGCCAGCAGCCAGCCTTTCTTGAGCATCGCATCGGCCAGCAGCGCAGGCAGGCCGTGCGCAGACAGCTCATTTTTTGATAGCAAGGATGGGTTCACCAAAACCTCCAGGCGGCAATCACCAGCAGGGTGCAAAAGGCCGCGGCAAAGTCATCGAGCATGATGCCGAAGCCGCCGCGCCAGCCAAAACCCTTGAAGCGTTTGTCGGCCCAGGCCATGGGACCGAACTTCACCGCGTCGAAAAAGCGGAACAGCACAAACGCCACCAGCTGGCCCCACAGGCCGGCCGGCGCGATCAGCCACAGGACCAGCCAGAAAGCGGCCACCTCGTCCCAGACGATGCTGCCCGGGTCGGCCACGCCCATGTTTCTGGCGGTCACCGTGCTGGCCCACCAGCCCAGCAGGCTGGCCGCGGCAATCAGCAGGCCCATCTGCCAGGGGCTGAACCACGGCGCCATGGCCACAAACGCCAGCCAGGCCCACAAGGTGCCGGCGGTGCCGGGCGCCAGCGGGCTCAATCCGGCGCCGAAACCCAGCGCGACCAGGTGCGCAGGGTGGGCGAGCATGAAGCGCGCGCTGGGTCGCCGGGGAGGGTGCCGGGCCGAAGCCGCCGGGTTATCGGTCAAATCGGCCTCCAGCCTATATCTGATGAGCGTGAGCAGCTCTGTTTTTGATAGCAATTCATGTCAGTTCTGTTCATCCAGCAATGCCAGCAGCAGGGCATCAAACGCCTCCGGCTGCTCGAACTGCACCCAGTGGCCGGCGCCTTCCACCCAGTGCATGCCGCGGAAATCCGGCGCGGCCTGCAGCGCCGGCGCCAGCGCCTCCTGCCGCTGGCGGTACAGCGCGTCCTCCCGGCCGTAGATCGCAAACACCGGGCAGGACACGTTTTCCAGCGCGCGCGCCAGGATGTCGGTGTAGGCCAGGCGCCGCCCCTTCATGCGGTCGCGCAGCGTGTTGTCGGTATGCAGGCGCAGCGCCAGCGCGCTGATGGCCTCGGGCCGGTGCAACATCAGCGCCGCCAGGTTGCCGCGGTGCACCGCCTCGCGTTCGGCCGGGTCGGACAGGTGACGCCAGGCCGTCAGCGTGATGCTGTTGCGGACGGCCAGGCCCAGCCCGGGCGCGGCGACCAGCACCAGGCGCGCAGCACGCGCGGGGAACTGCGCGGCCAGCAGGCCGGCGACCATGCCGCCAAAGGAAAACCCCACCATGTCGCAGGCGCCGTCGCCGAGCAAGCTGCGCAAGCCGGCCTCGACCGGCTCCGGCAAGGCGTCGGCGTCACGGCCCCGCGGCGGCAATGCCGAATCGCAAAAGCCCGGCAGGTCGGCGGCCAGCACCTCGCGCCCGCTGGCCACCAGGGCCTCGATGTTGCGCAACCAGTGTGTCCAGCTCCCGCTGCCGCCGTGCAGCAGCACCACGGGCCGGTGCCGGCCTGGGGCGGCGGCGGGCGGCCAGCGGTGCCAGACCATGCGGCCCTCGCCGCAGGGAGTTTCCAGCCGCGTGGCGCGCGCCAGCAGTTGCTGCACGTCGGGCGGCTGGGGCGGAAGCAGGGAGGACATCGGTCAAAAAAAGCGGGAAGCCAGGGTCAGGCGAAGTGATCGAAAGAGGCGAAGTTGCCGCTGACAGGCTGGCCGGCACCATCGACCAGCCGCAGGCCAGGCGCGCTTTCAATATGGCCTATGCAGGTGACCGGCGTGCGCGCCTCCAGCGCAGCGGCCTCCACCGCGGCGCGCGCCGACACTGGCGCGGTGAAGGCCAGTTCGTAGTCGTCGCCGCCGGCCAGCACGCAGCCCAGCCGGGCTTCGTGGTGAAAAAGGCCTTGCGGCACGTGGGCCTCCCCATCGCCCGCCAACAGATCCACAGCGATGGCGGTGTCGATGCGTGCACCCACCCGTGAAGCCTGCAGGATGTGGCCCAGATCGCCGACCAGCCCGTCGCTGATATCGATGGCCGCGCTGGCGATGCCGCGCAGCGCCATACCCAGCGCCAGCCGCGGCGTGGGCCGCTCCAGCCGTGTGCGCGCAGCGCCCATCCATCCCGGCGGCAACGAGAGGGTGCCGCGCAGTGCCTCCAGCGCCAGCCGCGCATCACCCAGCGTCCCGCTGACATAGATATCGTCGCCGGCGCGTGCGCCGGAGCGCAGCAGCGCCTGGCCGCGCGGCACTTCGCCGAAGACCGTGATGCAGATGTTCAGCGGCCCCTGCGTGGTGTCGCCGCCCACCAGTTCGCAGCCGTGTTCATCGGCCAGCGCAAACAGGCCGCGCGACAACGCTGCCAGCCAGGCTTCGTCGGCGCGCGGCAGCGCCAGCGCCAGCGTGAAGGCCAGCGGCTGCGCACCGCAGGCCGCGAGGTCACTGAGGTTGACGGCCAGCGCCTTGTGGCCCAGTGCGGACGGATCCACATCGGGGAAAAAATGCCGGCCCTCGACCAGCATGTCGCTGGAGACCGCCAGCTGCATGCCGGCTGCCGGCTGCAGCAATGCGCAATCGTCGCCGATGCCCAGCACGGCGCGGGTCGTGGGGCGCTGGAAATAACGCGCGATCAGGTCGAATTCACCCATAAGGGGAAGCATAACGGCTCAGTGGGCCGTTGGTGGAATTGTCATCCCGGACTTGATCCGGGATCCATCTGTTGCATCTTCGTGTCTTGAGGTGTGCCAGCACCTGTTGGCCGGGGGTTGCCCGGCGGCAAGTAACTTTCTTTTGCTTCGCCAAAAGAAAGTCACCAAAGAAAAGGCGACCCTGCTGTCTGCGACCCCTCTTCGCTGACGCTGCGAGGGGCAACCTGCGGTGCTCGGTCCAGCCGGGGTCGAGCTCGAACTCGCCTTCGGCTCAGACAATCGCTCGCCCTGATCCGTCTGGACCTCCGCTCCTCGGCGCATACAGAAGGGTGGGGAGAAAAGACAAACATCCAAATACAGATCCCGGGCCCCGTTCGGAGTCCCTGAAGCGCGCAGCGCTTCAGGGACGGGAATCCCAACGACCCGCCATGTTTGCACGCGAGCGCAGCGCACGCGGCCACATGAAGTCCCCCTCCATCGCCCAGCGGGGCGAGGGAGGGGCTAGGGGTGGGAGTGGGGAGTCAAAGTCCTGTTGAACAACGCGGACCGTTGAAGTAGCGTGATGCCGGATGACCCCTCGAAATGGCTGCGATATTTACAGCAACTTCATCAATTCCCGGACGATCGCCTGCGCGTACAGGCTGGCCACGTCTTTGACAAAGACCGAAAAATCCACATGCGCGGTGTCGTCGGCGCGGTCAGAAATCGTGCGGACCGCGGCGAACGGAATGCCGTAGTCGAAGCAGACTTGCGCCACCGCGGCACCCTCCATTTCCACCGCCAGCGCCTCATGGCCACCGTGCTTGAGCGCCGAACGCAAACCGCGTGCTTCGGCTGCGCCGGAGACAAAACGGTCGCCGCTGGCGATCAGGCCGTGGTGCAACAGCGTCTTCGCAGGCAGGGCCAGGCTTTCGAGGCCGCTACGGCCGGCCTGCAGCAATCGCGCGGTCAGGGCCTGGTCGCAGGCAAAACGGGCCTGGCCATACAGCGGCACCTCGCAGCGCGGGAAAAGCGGCGAGACGTCCAGGTCGTGCTGCATGAAACCGCTGGCCACCACCACGTCGCCGACCTGCACGCCATCGCCCAGGCCGCCGGCCACGCCGGTGAACACGATGCGGCCGGCATTAAAACGCTCGATCAGCGCCACGCTGGTCGTCGCCGCCGCCACCTTGCCTATACGTGACAGCGCCAGCACCACCGGCTGGCCATGCAGCCGGCCCTGCCAGAAGTCGCGCCCGGCGTGGCTGGTTTTGTGCGGCTGCTGCAGCAACTCGAGCAGGCCTTGCTGCTCCTCGGCCAGGGCGCTCAGGATGGCGGTCGTTGTCATGGCTCGTGTCCTGTCCTGCAAATAAGGTGATGAAATGAAATTGTCCATTCGGCTGTCAGGCAAGGCGGGAGGAGGCGACATAGCCGTAGCTATGGCAACGACGAACAACGCCGCATGGCGGCTGAATGGGCGATTTCATATCGCCTTTATGTGTAGGACAGGACACCAAGAGTTTGCCCGAAATGAAAAAGGCGGCCGCAGCTGCCTTTGCCGAAGGGGCGCTTGCGCCCTACTTCTTGTCGCGCAGTTCGCGGCGCAGGATCTTGCCGACCGGTGTTTTCGGCAACTCGGTGCGGAACTCGATCACCTTGGGCTGCTTGTAGCCGGTCAGGTTGGTCTTGCAGAACTCGCGCACCTGGGCCTCGGTCAGGTCCGGGTCCTTTTTGACAATCACCAGCTTGACGGCCTCGCCGGACTTGTCGTCGGCGACCCCGACGCAGGCGCATTCCATCACGCCTTCCATGCCGGAGACCACGTCCTCGACCTCGTTCGGGTAGACGTTGAAGCCGCTGACCAGGATCATGTCTTTCTTGCGGTCCACGATCTTGAAGAAGCCGCGTTCGTCGACGGTGCCGATATCGCCGGATTTGAAATAGCCATCGGGCGTCATGACCTTGGCGGTTTCGTCGGGTCGCTGCCAGTAACCGGCCATGACCTGCGGGCCCTTGATGGCGATTTCGCCGGGCTGGCCGGGCGGCACTTCATTGCCGTCGTCGTCGAGCAGCTTGAACCAGGTGCCGGGAATCGGCACACCGATGGTGCCGGTGAAAGCCTTGCTGTTGGTCGGGTTGCAACTGGCCGAGGGTGAAGTCTCCGACAGGCCGTAACCTTCGCAGATCGGGCAGCCGGTTTTTTCCAGCCAGAGCTTGGCCACCGAACCGGTCACGGCCATGCCGCCGCCCAGCGACACCTTCAGGTGCGACCAGTCCACGCTGTTGAAATCGGGGTGGTTGGCCAGGCCATTGAACAGGGTGTTGACCGCCGGGAAGCTGTGGATCTTGTGTTTAGCCAGCTCCTTGAGCACGGCCGGCAGGTCGCGCGGGTTCGGGATCAGGATGTTCTTGCCGCCGGTGCGCATGCCCAGCATCATGTTCACCGTGAAGGCGAAGATGTGGTACAGCGGCAGCGCGCAGACATAGGTCGGCTGCACACCGGCCTGCATGCTGGTCATGGCGGGGCCGTTCCAGGCCTCGGACTGCAGCACGTTGGCAATCACATTGCGGTGCAGCAACACGGCGCCCTTGGACACCCCGGTGGTGCCGCCGGTGTACTGCAGCACGGCCACATCGTCGGGCTTGATGTCGGGCCGCTTGAGCGTGCCGCGTGTGCCCTGGGCGATCGCCTCGTTGAAACGCACGGCCGAGGGCAGGTTGAAGGCCGGCACCATCTTCTTGACGTTGCGCACCACGTAGTTGACCAGCGCGCCCTTGAGCATGCCGAGCTGGTCGCCCATGGCGGTCAGCACCACATGCTTGACCGGCGTGTTGGCGATGCACTGTTCCAGCGTGTTGGCGAAGTTCTCGATGATGACAATCGCCTTGGCGCCCGAGTCCTTGAGCTGGTGCTCGAGTTCACGCGGGGTGTAGAGCGGGTTGACATTGACCACCACAAAACCGGCACGCAGGATGGCGGCCACCGTGACCGGGTACTGCGGCACGTTGGGCATCATGATGGCAACGCGGTCGCCCTTGACCAGGCCCAGGCCCTGCAGATAGGCCGCAAACGCCTGGGACAGGCTGTCGGTCTGGCCAAAGGTGATGTCCTTGCCCATGAAGCTGTACGCCACGGCCGAGGCGTTCTTGGAAAAACTCTCCTCCATGAGGGCCACCAGCGAGGTGTACTGCGACGCGTCGATGTCGGTCGGCACGCCCGGGGGATAGGCGCTGAGCCAGGGGCGGTCGATGGTGGATGCATTCATGCTTGTCTCTCCAGATGACGATTGAACAACTGCCACGGATTTTCATGGCGCCACCCTCTGCGGGGCTATTGCGTTTTCCCTAGGAAACAGGGAAATCAGGAGGGGACA
Organism: Polaromonas sp.; assembly: GCA_030683705.1. Taxonomy (GTDB): domain Bacteria; phylum Pseudomonadota; class Gammaproteobacteria; order Burkholderiales; family Burkholderiaceae_C; genus Polaromonas. The sequence goes on from JAUXPP010000085.1 coordinate 42,873, forward strand.
AACCCTCCAACTCCCGGTTAACTTCTGCTTTTTACGCGGCAGAAAGTGTTATCTGTCGGCTTCTCACTCAATGGCCTTGCCCATGTCCTCGATCACCTTCTTGGCATCGCCGAACACCATCATGGTCTTGTCCATGTAGAACAGCTCGTTGTCCAGGCCGGCATAACCGGCGGCCATCGAGCGCTTGTTGACGATGACGGTCTTGGCCTTGTAGGCCTCCAGAATCGGCATGCCGTAGATCGCGCTGCCCTTGACGTGCGCGGCGGGATTGACCACGTCGTTGGCGCCCAGGATGATGGCCACATCGGCCTGGCCGAACTCGGCGTTGATGTCTTCCATCTCGTGGACCTGGTCGTAAGGCACTTCGGCCTCGGCCAGCAACACGTTCATGTGGCCGGGCATGCGGCCCGCGACCGGGTGGATCGCGTACTTGACGTTGACGCCGCGGTCGGTGAGTTTTTGCGCCAGTTCCTTGACCGAGTGCTGGGCCCGCGCCACCGCCAGGCCATAACCCGGCACGATGATCACGGTTTCCGCATTGCCGAGGATGAAGGCCGCGTCGTCGGCCGAGCCGGACTTGACCGGGCGCTGCTCCTTGGCGCCGCCGGCGGCTGCGCCGGCTTCACCGCCGAAGCCGCCCAGGATCACGTTGAAGAAGGAGCGGTTCATCGCCTTGCACATGATGTAGGACAGGATGGCGCCCGACGAGCCCACCAGCGAGCCGGCCACAATCAGCATCGCGTTGTTCAGCGAAAAGCCGATACCGGCCGCGGCCCAGCCCGAGTAGCTGTTGAGCATGGACACCACCACCGGCATGTCGGCGCCGCCGATCGGGATGATGATCAGCACGCCCAGCACGAAAGACAGCGCCAGCATCGCAAAGAACGCGGTCCAGTTACCGGTAAACATGAACACCAGGCCCAGCGCCAGCGTGGCAATGCCCAGCACCAGGTTGACCATGTGCTGGCCGGCAAAGGTGACCGGCGCGCCCTGGAACAGGCGGAACTTGTACTTGCCGCTGAGCTTGCCGAACGCAATCACCGAGCCGCTGAAGGTGATGGCGCCGATGGCGGCACCGAGAAACAGCTCGAGGCGGTTGCCGGCGGGAATCGCCGCCGTGGGCAGGCCCTGGGCCACGATGCCGAAGGCGTCGGGTTCGGCCATGGCTGCAACCGCAATGAACACCGCGGCCAGGCCGATCATGCTGTGCATGAAAGCCACCAGCTCGGGCATCTTGGTCATCTCGACGCGCTGGGCCATGAGGGTACCGGCGGTGCCGCCCACCAGCAGGGCGCCCAGCACATAAACCATGCCGACGGACTTGCCGCCTGAAATTTCAACAATCAGCGCGCCGGTGGTCAGGATGGCAATCGCCATGCCGACCATGCCAAACAGGTTGCCGCGGATGGAGGTGGTCGGGTGCGACAGGCCCTTGAGCGCCTGGATGAAACAGACGGAAGCCACCAGGTACAGCAGCGTGACAAGATTCATGCTCATTTGGCAACTCCCGCATCAGCCGCAACGGTTTTCTTTTCCTTCTTGCGGAACATCTCGAGCATGCGGCGCGTGACCAGGAAGCCACCGAAGACATTGACCGCGGCCAGCGCCACGGCCAGCACGCCCATGGTTTTGCCCAGCGGCGTGATGGTCAGCGCGGCAGCCAGCATGGCGCCGACGATGACGATCGCCGAAATCGCATTGGTCACCGCCATCAGCGGCGTGTGCAGCGCGGGCGTGACGGTCCAGACCACGTGGTAACCCACGTAAATGGCCAGCACGAAGATGATGAGGTTGATGATGGTGGGTGACACGGCATCCATGGTCTGTTCTCCTGGTCGGGCGGCTCGGCAGCCGGCCCGGGTTGGTTATTTCTTCTTGACTTCGCCGGACTGCGTCATCAGGCAGGCCGCCACGATGTCGTCTTCGAGGTCGATATTGAGCGTGCCTTCCTTGCTGATGACCAGCTTGAGGAAGTCCAGCAGGTTGCGCGCGTAGAGCGCGCTGGCGTCGGCGGCGACCAGCGCCGGCACATTGGTCTCGCCGATCAGCGTGACCCCATGTTTCACCACGGTTTTGCCGGCTTCGGTCAGCGGGCAGTTGCCGCCCTGCGGCGCGGCGAGGTCGACGATCACGCTGCCCGGCTTCATGGCCTTGACCATGTCCTCGGTCACCAGCACCGGCGCGGCGCGGCCCGGGATCAGCGCGGTGGTGATCACCACGTCGGCCAGCGCCACCCGTTTGGCGACCTCGGCTTTTTGCCGCTCCAGCCAGCTCGGCGGCATCGGTTTGGCGTAGCCGCCGACACCGACAGCGGCTTCGCGCTCCTCGTCGGTTTCGTAAGGCACATCGATGAACTTGCCGCCCAGTGACTCGACCTGTTCCTTGACGCTGGGGCGCACGTCGCTGGCCTCGATCACCGCGCCCAGGCGCTTGGCAGTCGCAATCGCCTGCAGGCCGGCCACACCGACACCCAGGATCACCACACGGGCAGCCTTGACCGTGCCGGCGGCGGTCATCAGCATCGGGAAGAAGCGCTGGTAGGCGTTGGCCGCCATCATCACGGCCTTGTAGCCGGCGATGTTGGCCTGCGAGGAGAGCACGTCCATGCTTTGTGCGCGGCTGGTGCGCGGCGCGGCTTCCAGCGCAAACGCGGTCAGTTGCGCGCTGGCCAGGCGCTGCAGGCCGGCGGCGTCGAAGGGATTGAGCATGCCGACCAGCACCGTGCCGGCTTTGGCCAGGCCGATCTCGCTGTCCAGCGGGCACCGCACCTTGAGCACGATGTCGGACGCATAGGCGCCGGCGGCATCGGTGATCTCCGCACCCGCGGCGACATAAGCCTCATCAGGAACGCTGGCGGCCACGCCGGCACCCGACTGGATGACGACCGTGTGGCCCTGGCCCTTGAGTTTTTTGGCCGTCTCGGGCGTGACGGCGACGCGTGTTTCCCCCGCCGTGATTTCGGCCGGTACCCCGATTCGCATGGGTGTCTCCTCGTTGCGTGTACGTAGTTCTACGTGATTTTTGAAGCTGTCGGCTAGCTTACATGAGTTTCGCGCCGTTTTGGCCACGCGCGGCACACCCGCACAGCCCGCGTCACACAGCACCCGGATAATGCCCGCATGAACTCACGATGGAAACCCAGTGTCACCGTTGCCGCCATCATCGAACGGGGCGGCAAGTTCCTGCTGGTCGAGGAACACACGCAGGACGGCCTGCGCCTGAACAACCCGGCCGGCCACCTGGACCCGGGTGAAGGCACGGTACAAGCCTGTGTCCGCGAAACCCTGGAAGAAACCGCCTTTCATTTCACACCGGATGCGCTGGTCGGCATCTACATGTCGCGCTTCGAGAAAGCCGTGCCCGGCCAGCACGCGCCGCTGGACATCACCTATATGCGGTTTGCCTTCTGCGGCACGCTGGGCGACGAGGTGGTGGGGCAGGCGCTGGACGAAGGCATTGTGCGCACCCTGTGGCTCAGCCCCGAAGAAATCCGCGCCTGCGTGCCGCGGCACCGCAGCCCGCTGCTGCTGACCTGCATGGAAGACTACCTGGCGGGCAAACGTTACCCGGTGGACCTCATGACGGTGGACCCCAGCGTCTACGGCGCAAAACCCTGAGAGCCTGCGTTTAAGGCCACCCACCTAAAATCGGGTGATGCAAAAACAACGCATTGTGGTCGGTTTGAGCGGGGGCGTGGACTCTGCGGTCACCGCCTGGCTGCTCAAACAACAGGGCCACGAGGTCGTCGGCATCTTCATGAAAAACTGGGAAGACGATGACGACAGCGAGTTCTGCTCGTCCAACATCGACTTCGTGGACGCGGCCGCCGTGGCCGACGTGATCGGCATAGCGATAGAACATGTCAACTTCGCGGCGGACTACAAGGATCGGGTGTTCGCCGAGTTCCTGCGCGAATACCAGGCCGGCCGCACGCCGAATCCCGACATCCTGTGCAACGCCGAGATCAAGTTCAAGGCCTTCCTCGACCACGCCATGCGCCTGGGCGCCGAAAAAATCGCGACGGGTCACTACGCGCGCGTGCGCCTGAACGAGGCCACCGGCCGGCATGAATTGCTCAAGGGCCTGGACCCGGCCAAGGACCAGAGTTACTTCCTGCACCGCCTGAACCAGGCGCAACTGTCGAGCACGCTGTTCCCGGTCGGCGAGCTCAAGAAGACCGAGGTGCGGCGCATCGCCGACGAGATCGGCCTGCCCAACGCGAAGAAAAAGGACTCGACCGGCATCTGTTTCATCGGTGAACGGCCGTTCCGGGACTTCCTGAACCGCTACATCGCCAAGGCCCCGGGGCCGATCAAAAACGACCAGGGCCGGGTGCTCGGCGAACATGTGGGCCTGAGTTTTTACACCCTGGGCCAGCGCCAGGGCCTGGGCATAGGCGGCGTCAAGGCGCGTGGCGCCGAACTCAAGGCGCTGCAGGCGCAGGGCCAGCGCGGCGCCGGTGAACACGAACCCTGGTTTGTTGCGCGCAAGGACATGGACAGCAACACCCTGTGGGTGGTTCAGGGCCATGACCACCCGTGGCTGCTGTCGACTGAACTCCAGATGCAGGACTGCAGCTGGGTCGCCGGCCCGCCGCCCGAAGCCGGCGCCATGGCCGCCAAGACGCGTTACCGGCAGGCGGATGCCGCCTGCGCGCTGCTCGCACCGTCTGCGAGCGCAGCCAGCCTGCGTTTTGAGCAGCCGCAATGGGCGGTCACGCCCGGCCAGTCCGCCGTGTTGTACCAGGGCGAGGTCTGCCTGGGGGGCGGTGTGATCACCGCCAGCAACGTGCAGAACGGCATCTGAGCCCCTGAGCGCCCGGTTACAGGCGAAATTGGCCTTCAGCCCTTGCCAGTCAAGCGTAGACAGCTATTAATATGATAGCGTCCGAGAGGTCAAACGATCCGGATTTCGACCACGGTGCGGCCGGGCGCGCTGCTGATCGACAGCTGTGCGCCTATGGCGGTGGCGCGCTCGCGCATGGCCAGCAAACCCTTGCGCGGCGTGGCCGCTGCGTCAAAACCGCGGCCGTTGTCGATGATGCGCAGGCAGACGCCGGCACCGGCCATCTCTGCCGCGATCTCCAGCGTGGTCGCCTGCGAATGCTGCAGCACATTGGACAGCGCCTCGAACACCATGAATTGCAGCTGGCGCAAGGCGTTGGTATCGACCTGGGCGACCGGCGCCAGCGGGCCGACCACCCACTGCAGCTCGATGTCCGAGGCGGCAAACCTCGGCTCCAGCCGGTAACGAAGGTTGGCCAGCAGCGAAGCGACGTCGCCCGGCTGCAGGTGCATGGCGTCGATCGACAGCTTGAGCTGGTCCAGGGTGTGGCGCAGGGTCTGCAACACGTCCTCGGTGCTGGCCTTGCCTGACTGGAGCTGGCGGATGGCGGCGCTCAGGTGCGCGCCCACGCCGTCATGCATGTCGCGCAGGATGCGGGTGCGCTCGCCGACACGCTCCTGCTCGCGCGCGAGCTGCTCGACTTTCAGGTAGCTTTCGCCCAGTTCCTGCTCCTTCTGCGCAATCCGGGCCGAGAGGTTGGCCATCAGGTCGCGCGCCTGCGCGCTGGCCTCGCGAAAACGCGTGATCACGATGTAGGCCAGCGCCAGCCCGAACAGCACCGAGGAGTAGCGCAGCAGCGTGTTGTCGGCATAGGACGGGCTGATGCGGAACACGAACCAGTCGCGCACCCCCACCACCATGTTGACCAGCAGCGCAGCGGCCACCACCTTGTGTGACGGTGTCGCATGCCGCGCCGCCTGCCAGCAAAAGAACACGATGAAGCACAGGTAAGGCAAGGCGTAAACCCCATACCAGGCGGTCAGCACCAGCGGCGCCGAAGCGGCCAGCGCCCAGGCCACGATGGGAAAGCCCAGGAAAAACCAGGCCCAGGTGACGCGGTTGAACCAGATCGCCGGTGTGCGTTTCGACCAGTTGGCGACGATGACAAAAAAGCTGCCCATGCTGCTGAGCCAGCCGCCCAGCGCCAGCGCGGTGACCACGCCCCACCCGGGCCACATCAGCAGCGGCTCCTCGACCAGCGCGTCGCTGATGCGCAAGGTCCAGAACAGCTCGGCCAGCCCGCCCAGCAGGTAGAGCGGGTCCCTGGCAAACCCGCCGCCTGGCCCCGGATGGGTCTGCGTGAACCACAAGGCCAGCGAGATCACGGCGACCATCAGGCTGAGCACCACCACCACCAGCGTGCCCGTCACGCGCCAGTGGTAGTCCTTGAGATACAGGGGCCGCACCTCAGGGTCGGGGCCCAGGATGGGCGCCGCCAGCCCGCCGCGGCGGCCGACGTCGGCCCGCACATGGATCAGCAGCCTGTTGTGGGGCAACAGCAGGTCCGCCGCCAGCGGAATGAAGCGCGGGATCTTGGCGTAGTCGCCGCCGTTGAATTGCGCCAGGTTGCCGTTCTTGGCGAGCAGGTTGCCATTGAGCCAGACTTCATAGGCGTTGCCCAGGCGCGGGATGTACATGGCGTAGGAGTCCGACGGTGTGGCGGGCCCATCGAATTCGATTTCAAACGACGCCGCCCCGGCCTTGCCGGGGTGTTGCCGGTCCCAGTGGTAGGGCAGGCTCACGCGCCCGGCGCCTGACACGCCGTCGATGGTCAGTGTGGCCGTGGCCTCACGCAGCGACACCGTTTCGGCACGAAGCACGCCCTGGCCCCACAGGCAGCACACCAGCACCCACCAGAGCCAGCGACCCATCATGCGTCAGGCCAGGATCATTGCGGCGCCGAGGCCGGCGGCTGCAGCAGGCCCAGGCGCGTGGCCTCATACACCGCCTCGCTTTTGGAGTGAACCGCCAGCTTGGTGTACAGGTTCTTGATGTGCGACTGGATGGTGTGCACGCTCACCGCATTGAGCCTGGAAATTTCCACATAGGAAAAACCGCGCGCGATCAGCTCCAGCACCTCCTGCTCACGCGCCGACAGCAATGCGCGCCCCGGGCCGCGCGCCTCCCCGGGCTGGGGCGCCAGCGCCTGCGGCGCGGGGGACGCGGCGCCGCGTTCCTCCGCCTGCAGGGCGCGGTACTTGGCCAGCACGCGGCGCGCGATCATGGGCGAGATCGGCGAGGCACCGGCCTTCATCTCCAGGATGGTGTTGGCAATATTGTCCGGCGTGTGGTCCTTGTGGATGTAGCCGAGCGCACCGGCTTCGACGCTCGACAACACGCTGTCCTCGTCGCCGAACATCGAAATCACCAGCGCCTCGCAGTCCGGCCGGGTCTGCCCGGCCAGGCGGATCAGGTCCAGCCCGTTGCCATCGGGCAGGGCCAGGTCGGTCAGCAGGATGTCGATGGCCAGCGCGCGGTCGCTGATCAGCGCCCGGGCTTCCTCAAAGGTGCCTGCGCTGCCCACCAGGCACAACTCACCACAACGCGACACGCTGTCCGCGAAGAACTCCCGCGTGGGGACATCGTCTTCGACAATCAATACGCGCCAGACAGGCATGGACGAAGTCTTTGAAAGTGGTGCCACGGTAGCCGATGATAAGTGCAGGCCGCGGGCAGCAGGCGCCTGGCGGCCCGCAGTGGGGCAGCCCGACTGTCGGGGTTTTGCCGGTGCTGCGCCATCCCCTGTTTATGGGGCAGGCCGGCTGCCAGCCCTGCAGCATCAAGCCGAATCGAGCTCCAGCCCTTGCCGGACAAGCGCAAGCAGCTCCTGTTTTGATAGCATGCAGGAGGCAGGCGCCGCTTAAAGCACGGTTTCGATGTAGGTGTAGATGTAGTTGGAGCCGCCGTTGACATTGCCCAGCAGGCGTGACGAGCCGAAGATGCCGGAGCGGTGCGACACGCCGAAGCCGAGGTAGGTGTCTTTCAGCCGGCGGTTGCCGATCAGGTCGCCGACGCTGAAGTCAATGCTCGGGTCCAGGTAGTTGAGCAGCCGCGAGGTCGAGCGCCCGCGCGCGGCCTGGCTGCTGGACTCGGCATAGGGCACGCGCTGCGCCAGCGACACGCCGATTCCCAGGCCGAGCCGGGTCTTGACCCGCTCGCTCCACGGGAAGCCGTAGTAATAGGCCTTCATGAAGGCGTCGATCTGCAGGCCGTTGGGCGCCAGCCCGCGGTCGTCGTGCTGCAGCACGCCGATGTAACCGACGATGTCCAGCGGCCAGCCGTTGAGTTGCTCGATGAAGGGCTTGCCGACCTGCACACCGGTGATGCGCGTCGAGTTGACCTTGGCCGTGGAAGCGCAGCGCAGCGTGATGATTTTGGCCAGGTGGCAGCCGTCTTCCGTGGACTTGCCATAGAGCAGCTTGAAATAGGTGGGCGAGCTTTCCTGCGTCCAGTTGCCCTTGTAGGTTCCGAAGTCATAGGCGGCGCCGAGGAACACGCCGGTCTGCGCCGACCTGCCCACGATCGGGCTGGCCTTCACTTTGCTGTCCAGCACGGTGCGGGTCACGCCGCCGAGCAGGCGCCAGCCTTCACTGAGCTCATAGGTGGCGTACAGGCCGAGGGTGGTGTTGATGCCGCTGCCGGGCTCGTAGGCCGGCCGCGCCGCGGTGGCTTCGCCTGGCCGCACGCCGTAGTAATAGTTGTTGAGACGCGCGCTGCGCGCCGACACCGTCAGGCTGGGCCGCAATGCAAGTTTGCCGGAACGCCAGTCATAGGCATAGGACAGGCGGACCTCGCTGCCCTTGGAAAAGCTGGCGGCATCCTGCAGGAACTCGGCCTGCAGCGTACCCCAGGGCTGGCGGTAGCGGTAAGACACGCCGGCGTCGAGGCCCGAGCCACGTTCGGCCATGCCGGCCAGGCTGGGCGGAATCCGGTCGTCGGCATAACCCTCGAAGCGCTGGTCCAGGAAAAGATCGACGCGCTGGGTGCCGTCGTCCAGCAGCTTGAGCCCGGCGCGGCTGCCGTGCAGGAACACGCGTTTGCCTTCATACAGGTACAGGGGCAGCAGGTCGTAACGGGTGCCGCCGCCGACATAGGGCGATTGTTCGGCGCGCACGGCAAGGCCCAGGCCGGCGCTGCCGGGAACACTGAGCAGGTCGCTGAGCGGGTCGGTGTTGGCCTGCGCCAGGCCGGCTGCCGCCAGCAGGGCCGCGCCCATCCAGGCGTTCAGGCGGCCGGGCCGCGGTATGAGGTTTTGATCGGGATGGGGGCGCATGGCTGGCCTCGTGGTTGGCTGCAGGTAGGAGGACTTGATCCTAGCCAACAAAGGGTGTCCATGGCTGGCCAGGCCCCAGAACAAGGCTCGCACCTACACGGCATGACGGCGGCGGGCGACAAAAAGCGTTGTTTTGCCCGGCGTGCGCGGGGCGCAGGCCGGGCAGAACCAGGGGCCAACAGCGGTCAGAACGGGATGTCGTCGTCCATGTCGTCAAAGCCGCTGGCGGCCTTGGTCGGCGCCGGTGGGCGCGGGGCAGGAGCCGGCGCGCGGGGCGCGGCAGCCGGCGGACGCGAATAGGAGCGCTCGCCGCCTTCGTCCCCACCGTCGTTGCCGCCCGGGCCGCCCATGCCTTCGCGGCTGCCCAGCATCTGCATTTCGCTGGCGATGATGTCGGTGGCGTATTTCTCGACGCCGTCCTTGTCGGTGTACTTGCGGGTCTTCAGGCGGCCCTCGATGTAGACCGAGCGGCCTTTCTTGAGGTATTCACCGACGATTTCGGCCTGGCGCCCGAAAAAGCTGATGCGGTGCCATTCGGTCTCCTCGACCATTTCACCGGCCTTGTTCTTGTACTTGCTGCTGGTGGCCAGCGCGATGTTGGCCACGGCGTCGCCGCTGGGCAGGTAGCGCACTTCGGGGTCGCGGCCCAGGTTGCCGACGAGAATGACTTTGTTGACGGATGCCATGGATGTCCTCCTAATTTTTTACAGTTTAACTGGCCGGACTGCCGGCGCGCCAGCCGGGTCAGCAACCGCAGGCACGGCATGCCTTCCGGGCGCTTTCATCGGCCAGGCCACCAGCAGCCACAGCAACATCAGGCCGCCGCAAGCCGCAAACAGGGTTTCCGGGCCAGCGGTCTTCGCCAGCCAGCCGCCCAGCGCGCCGCCGGCAAAAAAGCCCAGCGACTGCAGCGTGTTGTAAACGCCCAGCGCCGCCCCGCGCGAATGGACCGGCGCCACGCGCGACGCCAGGCTGGGCTGAGAGGCTTCGAGGATGTTGAAGCCGCAAAAAAACAGGAACAGCAGCACGCCGAGGCCGGCCAGCGAGGGCGCGCCCTGCAGGGAGGCTGCCATCAGCCCGACCTGCACCAGCGTTATCAGGCCCACCGCCGCCAGGAACACGCCGCGCAGGTAGCCGCGCTTTTCGAGCGGGAACAGCGTGAAGCCCATGACCCCGAAAGACGCCAGCACCGCCGGCAGGTAGACCTGCCAGTGGCTGCTGCTGGCCAGCCCGGCCTGCACCAGCAGGGCCGGGATGGCCACCCACATGGCCAGTTGCACCGCATGCAGGATGAAAACGCCCGCGTCCAGACGCAGCAGCGCCGGGTGTTTGAGCACCTCCAGCAGGCTGCCACGCGGCCGGTTCACATGCTGCGCCGGCTCGGGCGGCACCCACCAGATGATCACCGCGATGCCGGCCAGTGCCAGCGCGCCGGTCAGCCCAAACAGGCCAGCCAGGCCGATCTGCGCGGTCAGCAGCGGCGCCACGACCAGCGACAGCGCGAACATCAGGGCGATGCTGGCACCGACCAGCGCCATGGCCTTGGTCCGCACCTCGTCACGCGTGGTGTCGGCCAGCAAGGCGGTCACGGCCGCCGAAATCGCGCCGGCGCCCTGCAGCGAGCGGCCAAAAATCAGCCAGTTCAGGTCGGGCGCCCAGGCCGCCACAAAACTGCCCAGCGCAAACACCACCAGGCCGGCCACGATCACCTTCTTGCGGCCCAGCCAGTCCGAGGCCATGCCGAAAGGGATTTGCAGGATGCCTTGTGTCAGGCCGTATATGCCCATGGCCAGGCCGATGCGCGCCGGGTCGTCGCCACCGGGGTAACGCGCGGCCTCCAGTGCAAACACCGGCAGCACCAGAAACAGCCCCAGCATGCGCAGTGCAAAAATCGAGGCCAGCGAGGCGCTGGCACGCCGCTCGGTGGCGGTCATGGGGTAGGAAGGGGCTGGAGACACGGTCAGGCGGGGTGGGTCACAAAGGAAGGCCGGCAACGCCGGCGGGGCAGTGGACTATTGTCATTGAATTGCGGCGCGTTTTTCAGGGTGCCGGGTTGCAAGCAGGAAACGCGCCGGTACGCCGGACCGCAGCGCAGCCCCAAGGCCAGCGGGGGCCCGGGTGCCAAAAAATCCGTACGCGTCTATGATGGAGGGTTTTGCGGCGCCCCAACACGTGAACTCCCCCAACGACGGCAAATACCTCGCTCCCGCAGCCACTGCCGGCCCGGTGGCGGCCGAGCCCGACACCCGGTCAGCAACCCAGGCCGGACGCAGCGAAGGGCCGCCCCGAGCCGGTCCAGCCACCTCGGGGGGCAGCGCAGCACACGAAGTGGCAAGCGTGGGGGCTTATCAGGCGGCGCAGCGCATCAGCATTCGCGGCGCGCGCACCCACAACCTCAAGAACATCGACCTCGACATCCCGCGCAACCAGCTGGTGGTGATCACCGGCCTGAGCGGCTCGGGCAAGTCATCGCTGGCCTTCGACACCCTCTACGCCGAGGGCCAGCGCCGTTACGTCGAAAGCCTGAGCACCTACGCGCGCCAGTTCCTGCAATTGATGGACAAGCCCGATGTGGACATGATCGAGGGCCTGTCGCCGGCGATCTCCATCGAGCAGAAGGCGACCTCGCACAACCCGCGCTCCACCGTCGGCACGGTCACTGAAATCCACGACTACCTGCGCCTGCTGTTTGCGCGCGCCGGCACGCCTTTTTGCCCCGACCACGACCTGCCGCTGCAGGCGCAAAGCGTCAGCGAGATGGTCGACCATGTGCTGGCCCTGCCGGAAGACACCAAACTGATGGTGCTGGCGCCGGTGGCGCGTGAACGCAAGGGCGAATTCGTCGAGCTGTTTGCGGAGATGCAGGCCCAGGGCTATGTGCGCTTTCGCGTCGACGGCACGGCGTATGAGTTCGACGAATTGCCCAAACTCAAGAAAGCCGAAAAACACAATATCGACGTGGTGATCGACCGCCTCAAGGTGCGCCCCGACATGCAGCAGCGGCTGGCGGAAAGCTTCGAAGCCGCGCTGCGCCTGGCTGACGGCAAGGCGATCGCGATGGAAATGGATTCCGGCCAGGAGCATCTGTTCAGTGCCAAGTTCTCCTGCCCGGTCTGCAGCTACTCGCTCAGCGAGATGGAGCCGCGGCTGTTTTCCTTCAACTCGCCGGTCGGCGCCTGCCCGAGCTGCGACGGCCTGGGCCACATGGAGTTTTTCGACCCGGCGCGTGTGGTGGCCTTCCCCTCGCTGAGCCTGGCCAGCGGCGCGGTCAAGGGCTGGGACCGGCGCAATGCCTACTATTTTTCGATGCTCGAAAGCCTGGCCAAACACTACAGCTTCGACATCGACACGGCGTTTGAAAAGCTTCCCGAAGCGGTGCAACAGGTGGTGCTGCACGGCTCGGGCGAGGAAGAGATCAAGTTCAGCTACATCCTGGACTCCGGCGCCAACGCCGGCAAAAAACACACCAAAAAACACGCGTTTGAGGGCGTAATCACCAACTTCGAGCGGCGTTACCGCGAAACCGACTCGGCGGCCGTGCGTGAGGAGCTCGCGCGTTACCGCAGCCTCCAGCCCTGCCCGGAGTGCGCAGGCACCCGTTTGCGCCGCGAGGCGCGCCATGTTTACCTGGTGGGCGCCAGCGGGCGCAAGGCAATTTACGAAATCAGCCATGCCACGCTGCGCGAGAGCTTCGATTACTTCAACACGCTGACCATGGAAGGCGCCAAGGCCGAGATCGCCGGCAAGGTGGTGCGCGAGATCGGCCTGCGCCTGAAGTTCCTCAACGACGTCGGCCTCAATTATTTGAGCCTGGACCGCAGCGCCGAAACGCTGTCGGGCGGCGAGTCGCAACGCATCCGGCTCGCCTCGCAGATCGGCTCGGGCCTGACCGGCGTGATGTATGTGCTGGACGAACCCAGCATCGGCCTGCACCAGCGCGACAACGACCGCCTGATCGGCACGCTCAAACACCTGCGCGATATCGGCAACAGCGTGCTGGTGGTCGAACATGACGAAGACATGATCCGCGCCGCCGACCATGTGATCGACATGGGCCCGGGCGCCGGCATCCACGGCGGGCGCGTGATGGCCCAGGGCACGTACGAAGAGGTACTTGCAAACCCCGATTCGCTGACCGGCAAGTATCTGGCCCAGGTGCTGAAGATCGCCGTGCCGACACGCCGCACACCCTGGCTGCCGACGGTGGAAAAAGCGCCGTACCGCGACCCGAAGAAGCCCTCGAAATTTGCGCCCAGCGCGGCCGGTGTCAAACGTGCTGCGCGCGAGGCCGAACACCTGCGCACGCAAGGCGACATGCAGGCGATACGCGTGATCAAGGCAAGCGGCCACAACCTCAAAGACGTCAGCGTCGACTTCCCGGTCGGCCTGCTGACCTGCGTCACCGGCGTTTCCGGCTCCGGCAAGTCGACGCTGGTCAACGACACCCTGTACGCCGCGGTGGCGCGCACGCTCTACCGCGCGCACGAGGAGCCGGCGCCGCACGAAAGCATCGAGGGCATCGAACATTTCGACAAGGTCATCAATGTGGACCAGTCGCCGATCGGCCGCACGCCGCGCAGCAACCCGGCCACCTACACCGGCCTCTTCACGCCGATCCGCGAGCTGATGGCCGAGATGAACACTGCGCGTGAACGCGGCTACGGCGCCGGGCGTTTCAGTTTCAACGTGGCGGGCGGGCGCTGCGAGGCCTGCCAGGGCGACGGCGTGGTCAAGGTCGAGATGCACTTCCTGCCCGACGTCTATGTGCCCTGCGATGTCTGCAAGGGCATGCGTTACAACCGCGAGACGCTGGAAGTCCAGTACAAGGGCAAAAACATTGCGCAGGTGCTGGACCTGACGGTGGAAGACGCAGCCGAGTTTTTCAAGGCGGTGCCGGTGATCGCGCGCAAGCTGCACACCCTGCTGGACGTCGGCCTGAGTTACATCAAGCTGGGCCAGGCCGCGACCACGCTGTCGGGCGGCGAGGCGCAACGCGTCAAGCTGGCACTCGAATTGTCCAAACGCGATACCGGCCGCACGCTTTATATCCTGGACGAGCCGACCACCGGCCTGCACTTTGCCGACATCGATTTGCTGCTCAAGGTGCTGCACCAGCTGCGCGACGCGGGCAATACCATCGTGGTGATCGAGCACAACCTGGACGTGATCAAGACCGCCGACTGGCTGATCGACATGGGCCCCGAAGGCGGCGCCGGTGGCGGCAGCGTGGTGGGTGTCGGCACGCCGGAAGACATTGCCGCCAACCCGGCCAGCCACACCGGGCGCTACCTGCAGCGACTTTTGTAAAAAATCTGGCTGCAGCGCTTGATGGACGGGCGCAAGCAGCTATTATTTTCGTAGCATTTCACAAGGAGCCGTATGTCGTCGATCACCCTGCGTTTTTTGGCCGAACCGAGCACCATCAACTTCGGCGGCAAGGTCCACGGCGGCACCGTCATGAAGTGGATTGACGAAGCCGGCTACGCCTGCGCCACGCGCTGGGCCAAGCGTTACTGCGTCACGGTGTCGGTCGGCAGCATCCGCTTCCAGCGTCCCATCATGATCGGCGACCTGGTGGAAGTCGAGGCGCGCCTGGCCTACACCGGCAACACCAGCATGAACATCTCGGTCGAGGTGCGCGCCGGCGACATGAAAACCGGCGAAATGGAAATCATCACCGAATGTGTGGTGGTGTTTGTCGCGGTCGATGCCGAAGGCAAAACCATTCCGGTCGAGGCCTGGCTGCCCGAAACGCCGGGCGACATGGCCCTGGCGCAGCACGTCAGGACCCACCTGAACGCCGCACGCGCCGCGCTGCCAGGCGTTTGATGCGTCCCGGCGTCCTGAGCGGCCGTGATTTGGCGGCCGCCCTCGTGGTGGTGGTGGTCTGGGGCGTCAATTTTGTGGTCATGAAATTCGCGCTGCGCGACTTCACGCCCTTCCAGCTGGGCGCCGCCCGTTATGTGTTTGCCGTGCTGCCGCTGCTGCTGTTTGTCCGGCCGCCCCATATCCCGTGGAAATGGCTGGCGTTTTACGGCCTGTTCCAGGGTGTCGGGCAGTTCGGCATTCTGTTCGTCGCGCTGAAAGTCGGCATGACGGCAGCGCTGGCGTCGGTGCTGCTGCAAACCCAGGTGTTTTTCACCGCGCTGTTCGGCTTTGTGCTGCTGCACGAACGCGCCAGCCGGCCATTGCAGGCCGGCATGGTGCTCGCGGCACTGGGCCTGAGCTGCTTTGCGCTGAACTACCTGTCTCCCGCCGACGGCGGTGCTGCCACCACGCTGGCGGGTTTTGTGCTCACGCTCGGCGCCGCCGCCATGTGGGCCATGTCCAACATCGTGGCGCGGCACGTGCAGCGAGGCGGGGTGGCCTACTCGCCGATGGCCTTTGTGGTCTGGAGCAGCGTCTTCGCCATCCTGCCTTTCACGCTGCTGTCGCTGGTGTTCGACCCTGAGGCGACGCGCTGGCAGTGGACCCAGGCCCGCGCCTCCAGCTGGCTGGCGGTGGCTTACCTCGGCTGGGTCGCGACCATCCTCGGGTACAGCCTGTGGACCGGCCTGCTCAAGCGCCACCCCGCCAACCGCGTCGCACCCTTCAGCCTGGGCGTGCCGGTGGTGGGCCTGACCACCGGCATGCTGGTGCTCGGTGAAGCCATCACCTCCTGGCAGTGGGCCGGCATCACCCTGGTGGTGGCGGCGCTGGCCTGCGTGATGCTGGGCGGGCTGATCAAGCCACGCTGAGACCTGTCGGCCCGGCCGCTGGCAGGATAAAAATCGGCCTCCAGCCCTTGACTGGCGAGCGTCACCAGCTATGAAATCAATAGCGCTGTGAGCTCGCCCGGGTTTGCGGCGCTGTCCGACAGCGCCCGCGGCCGGGCCGGTTTAGTGTGGTGGTGAAAGGATTTCCCATGCCCACTACCCCGACCCGACGACCCCATCCGCTGCAGCAACTCCAGGACTGGGACGAGCGCCGCGCCAGCTTTCCCGGCGAACACTGGCTGGTCCTGGGCGCCGGCGTGGCCGTGCTGCTGGCCGCGCGCCGCAGCCCCTCCCCGCTGGTCCGCGCCCTCGGCTCGGCCGCCGGCGGCGCCCTGCTGGTGCGCGCAGCCAGCGGCCGTGACGGCCTGGCCAGGGTGTTGAGTTATGTGCCGGTGGTGAAGTTGCTGTCGCGTTAGGGCGTCGCCGCGACCTTTGCCGCCGGCGTGGCGCCGGGCGCCCGCGGCTCCAGCAGCTTGACCAGGTCATCCACCGCCCTCGGCACAATCTTGACAAACTGCGCGTCAAACTCGGCAATCTCCCGGATGGCCTCATCCATGCTCGCATATTTTTTCAGCTCGGCCGCATAGGGCTTGGCGTGGTCGGGCGCGGTGCCGAAGACGCCGCGATAACGCACCGTGGTCGGCGGCGTGGTGGGGTTGCGCATGATGTCGGAGTTGGCCGGCGCGGCCGGCTTGGCGGGCGGCGGCATTTCCAGAAACGCATAACGCACGCAAGGATTGACGGCGCCGAAGGTGCAGGTGCCGACGTCCAGGTTCAGCGAAAACACCGGTGCGTCGGTCGGCTGCGTCACCATCTTCGTGGATGGCTTGTAAAACCGGCGGTCATTGCCCAGGGAGTTGGTCTCGTAGGGCACAGGCACGACCTCGACCGCGACGCCGAGCTGGCCGAGCCGGCGCACCAGTTCACCCACAAAAGCCTGGCGATGGTCGACAGCCAGCTTCTTTTCCGAAGCGGCAGCCGCCAGGCGCGCATTGGCACTCTCCAGCGAATGCTGAACCGACACCGCCGCCAGTGCGCCTATCAGCGCCACCAGGGGAATCCCGCCTGCCGCCGGATCCATGGCCGAAGGAACGGTGTACTTGAACGGCGCGTCCTCGACAAACAGCCGGATCTGCGTCTTCTTGTCGGCCTGGAGCTGTTCGACCATGGGAGGCAGCTGGGCGCAGCCGGTCAGCAAGGCGCTGGCCAGCAACAGCAGCGCTGGAGCCCGCCTGCCTGAGAGAGCGGGCCGGCCGGTCGGCACAGAAACAGAAAGGCGATGGGTAGTTGTTGTCATGGACGCCGGGCCATCTGGCCCTCCCTGTTGTTGAAATGCCGACGATGCTAGCAGAGCAACGTGGCACGCGCGCCCTCCGATTGCAGGAGCGCGCGCGCCTGGGCTGGCGCCCTTCATCGGGCGCAGGTGCGGCAGAGAGCTTGTTCGCCAGCATCACGCGCCGTTCCCGGCTCGCTTTCGGCAGTAGGTCTGACTCCCCACTCCCTCCCCTAGCCCCTCCCTCGCCCCACTGGGCGAGAGAGGGGGACTTCATGTGGCCGCGTGCGCTGCACCCGCGTGCAAACATGACGGACTGTTGGGATTCCCGTGCAAGAAGCGCTTTGCGCTTCTTGCACTCCGGATTTTTGTCCCCGCATTGATTTTCTACCCCACCCTTCTGTATGCGCCGAGGAGCGCAGGGCCAGACGGATCAGGACGGGCGATTGTCTGAGCGCAGCGAGTTCGAGCCCGGCCCCGGCTGGACCGAGCACCGCAGGTTGCCCGTAGCGAAGCGGAGGGACGCAGACAGCAGGGTCGCCTTCTCTTTGCTTACTTTCTCTTGGCGAAGCAAGAGAAAGTGAGTCGCCCGCCGGGGCGAGACCCGGCTTGTCGGAAGTACTTCAAGGCTGGCCTCGCAGCGCAGCCGCCACCGACTAGACCGGCAATCCCCGGAATTTGAGCGCCGCCTGCCGGATCACCTCGGCGAGCAGGTTTTCCCTGCCCTGCAGCTCCCGCAACCAGCGGGCATCGTTGTTCGACAGCTCAACACTGCTGCGCAGCAGGTGGATGCCGCTGCTGGCGCCCAGCGGTCCGGCGTGCGGGCCGAGTTTGTCCATGGTCATGAGGATGTGGTCGCGCAGCGCCATGTGTTCGCCGGTGGCCGGATCCACATAGACCGCCTCCAGCCCGAAACGGCAGGCCTGGAAACGGTTATAGGTGTAGACCAGGTAGTCGTCTTCCGTGGGCATGAAGGGCTGGTCGTTCATGAACCAGGCAGCCAGCGATTGCACGTAACCGGACAGCGCGGCGGCGCGGCCGACGGTCAGGGGCGTGTCGAAGACGCGGATCTCGATGGTGCCGAACTCCGGCTTGGGCCGGATGTCCCAGTAAAAGTCCTTCATGCTGCGGACCACGCCGGTGCGCGTCATTTTCTCGAAGTAGACGGTGAAGTCGTTCCAGGTCAGCGCCAGCGGCGCGCGGCCCGACAGCGGAAAGGCGAACACCGAGTTGAGTCGGGCTGAATCGAAGGCCGTGTCCTGGCCCTGCACATACGGGCTGGAGGCCGACAGCGCGATGAAGTGGGGGATGTAGCGCGACATGCGGTGCAGTGTCAGCAGCGCGGTGTCGGCATCAGGGCAGCCCACATGCACGTGCTGGCCAAAAATCGTGAACTGCTTGGACAGGTAGCCATACAACTCGGACAGCTCGCGAAAACGCGGCTTGTCGTAGATGCGGCGTTCGTGCCACTGCTGAAAGGGGTGGGTGCCGCCGCCGACCACGGCGATGTTGAGCTTGTCGGCGCTTTTGACGAGCGCGTCGCGGATCTGCGTGAGTTGACCCAGCACCTCCGACGAGGACTGGCACACGCCGGTGGACACCTCGATCATGCTGGAGGTCATTTCCGGCACGACGCTGCCCGGCAGGGGAATTTTTTCCATCAGCCGCAACATGTCCTCGGCGTAAGGTGCCAGGTCGTAGTCGTGGGTGTTGACGAGTTGCAGTTCAAGTTCAACGCCCAGCGACAGCGCTTCCGATTTCTGGAAAGGTTCCAGGCCCCCCGGGGCCTGGTGTGTGGCGGTGTGTTTACTCACGGAGGTCTCCTGCGGACGAATTGTTGAAAGGCCGTGGTGCCCAGCGCTTTGAGCTCTCGCCTGCACGGTGAATGGCGAAGGTAGCCAGAATGGCGCCCAGCACTTCCATCAGCAAAATCGCCGGCAGGGCAATGCTGGCAATACGCGGCCCGAGCGAAGTCGATGCGGCGACAAACTGCGAGACCAGCAGCAGGGCCACGGACGACATCGGCGACATCGCGCAGCCGACCCACAGGGCCTGCCGCCAGCTCGCGCCGCTGCCCACGTTGCCCAGCGCCACGCCGGTGATCTTGGCCAGGGCGCGCGCCGCCACCAGCGCCAGAACCAGGCCGGCGACCGGGCCGCTCCAGTCGGCCTGCGCGGCCACCACGGACACCAGCACGAACATCAGCATGGTCAGCATCGACGAGGCCGTGCCCATTTGACGCGGCCAGGACCAGGGTCGGGGGTTCAGCTGTTTGAGCAGCATGCCGCCCAGCAGCGCGGCCAGCGGAGCCGAGCCGCCGAAATGTGCGGCCAGCGCTGCACCGGCTGCGATCAGCGCCAGCAACAAGATGGCGGTGTTCTCGCTGGTCGGGCTCATCACGCGCAGTGCGGAGCGCAGTGCCAGCGCCAGGCCGGCGCCTACCGCGACCGACAGGCCGAGCACCACCGCCACCGGGTAGAACGTGTCGGTCAGGCTTTGCTCACCGCGCCCCATCATGCCCGCGTGTGCACTGCAAAGCGTCAGGGCATACAGGGTGCTCAGCGTGGACAGCACCATGGCCCTTTCGGTCACCGGCCCGGAGGCCCGGGTGTCCATGATCACGCGCGACAGCACTGCCGGCGAAGCGGCCATGGCCAGCAGGGCCAGCGGCTCGGCCACGGCTTCGCGCATGCCGAAAAAGGTCAGTGCCCAGTACACAAAGAAGAAGGTCAGCGCCGACTCGGCGAGGCTTTGAACCAGCACCATGGGGTTGTGCCGGAACCAGCGCAGTGGAATCCGGCCGCCCGCCTCGAACAGCACCACGGCAACGCCGAGTTCGAGCAGGAACAGGCCCGTTCCCTGCAACGGCCAGGCCGCACCGCTGAAACCCGCCAGACCGGCAAAGCCGCCCACCACGGAGTAGCCCACGACCTTGGGGATGCCGGCGAACCGTTGCACAAGATGCCCGGTCAGCGCGGCCACGGCCAGCAATATGGACCACTGCACGGTCGGAAGGCCGGCAGAGGGTTTGATCCATTCGGCCCAGATGGCCATGATTTCATTCATGGGTGGGTGTCTCCCTTGATTGTTTTGAGGACAGGTGCAGATGCGCCGCTGGCGCTTGCTCGAAGGGGCAGGCCGCTGATGCGGCCCGAAAGGCTGCACCACCGGTACGGGCACGGTTGGCAGCAAAGGCGTAGCCCAATTTACAACACTTTACGCAAGCAGCTTGTAGGACAAGCACGACGATCGCTGCTTCGGCTTTGACCGACGGTCTCAGTCCGGCACGAAAAAACTCGAGGGCTTGCTGCGCCAGCGCGCCCAGATGGCCGAGCGAATGCGCGCGCGATCGACACCGCTGACGTTGTGTGCCTGCAGTGCCAGCCGGAAGGCCAGGTAAAAACTGATGCCAAGGTTGAACGCACCTATCAGCGGAATGGCTGCCACGCACCACCACAAGGCCGGCAGGCGCAGTGCTTCCCAACCGAGCGCTGCTGCGGCTGCCGCGAGCTGGCCCGCCGACAGTGTGACGTGGCGCACTTCCAGTTCCAGCCCGAAAAACCCGGTCATCGGCGGAATCAGACCGAGCATGAAGCCCAGGGCGATGTTGGACGTGAAGCCGGAAATGTTGTCGTGCATGAAGGCGGCCCAGCGCCGGGCCCGCGCCACGCCGAGCAAACGCGTGATGCGGGGGTTGTAGCGCATCGCGGATGCCAGCCGGTACAGCACAAACCAGTTCTCGACCCAGCCGCCGATGATGCTCGCGGCAAACAGCACGGCCCCGGTGAAGGCTGCCCACAGCAGGGTCGGGCCGAGCAGGCTGAGGGTGCGCAGGACATGCGAGGCCTCGTCAGTGTCGATCATCGGATGGCCCAGGGCGAACTGGATGCCCACACTGATCAGCAGCACCACAGGCACCACCACCAGCACGTTGCCGAGCACGGCGGCCACCTGCGAACGTACCAGGTGTGTCACTTCATCGACAAATTCGCCGACGGCTTCGGTCGAGCGCAGGTCCTTGAGCTTGGCGGCCAGGGCCGGCGCCGTCATGGCCGGCTGTTTCGTCGCCAGGGTGAAGTGCATCAGCTGGATCAGCACAAAACTGGCGGCATACACCAGGCTGGCAACGAAGCCGCTCCAGAAGGCCGACAGCGCCAGCGCCACCACCATGAACTTCAGCAGCACGGTGCCGGCCGTCAGCGCGCCGCCGCCGGCAGCCTTGCCGAGCATCTGCACATAGGCGGCGCGGTCGCGCGTGATGTAGTGCTCGCCGGTTTCAGCGCCGCGCTCGGCCACCTTCGCCGCCAGCAGGGTCGAGTTGGCGGCCACCAGCGCGCGTATGCTGCGCCTTTCCTCGGCCAGCAGCACCAGGCGCGCCAGCAACTGCATGGCGCTGCCGGCGGGTTTGTCGGACAGCAGGCAGTCCAGCAGTTCGCGGATGCGCAGGATACGTTCGCGCAACTGGCGCAGGCGAAACACCAGGCCGACCGAAATGCCGTGCTCGTCGAGATGCGCGTAAATCGACGAGGCCGCGCTGCGGCAGGCCTCCAGCCGGCTCTTGAACTGGTCCAGCGCCAGGTGCAGTGCGCCGCTGTCCCGACCGTGTGACAGCAGTGCACTGCGCAGGGCGTCCAGGTCGGCCGCCAGGCCGTGGAAAGGCCGGGCCTGCAAGGTCTGCGCGCTCATGCGCAAGCGCAGCTCCGGGGAAAATCCGGTGGCCGCGACCTGGCTGGTGCAATAGGTCAGCGCTTCCAGCAGTACCGCCTGCCAGTCCTGCAGCAGCGTGTTGCCGGTGGGCTGCAGTCCGGCGTCAGCGGCCGCTTCGCCAGGGTCCGGTGCGGCCGTGTTCAGCAACCAGCCCAGGCGGGCCAGGCTGTCCTCATCGATCAGCTTGAGCCAGCGGGCATCAAACGGCGTCGGAAACAGCAGCATGAACAATTCGGTGGCATGGGTGGTTTCGGGCGTGCCGGGCAGCAGCTTGTAGCGCAGCCTCTCGCCCAGTTCACTCAGGAATGCCGCGCGCGGCGCAAACCCGAAATCGGCAAACAGCGGGGTGGCATCCACCGTCACCACCAGCGTGCGCCACCATTGGTGCAAGCGGGCCTGAAAGCCGGGCCGCGCCTGTGCGGCATCCAGGAAAAGCCGCAGCCGTGCCACCGCCGCCTGGGGGTTGTTGTCCTTGCCCCGGATCCAGTCCAGCAAGGCAATCAGCCACAGGTGGCGGCCGGCCAGCCCGGCCCTCGGGTCCAGCAGATCCAGCAATTCGGTCAGGGTCAACATGCGCCGCGCTGTCAGTGCAGGACCCGGCCGGCGCCGGCCGTGCCGGCACCTTCACCCGCGTCGAGCACGAACATCGGGATGGCCACTTCGAAACGTTCGCCGTCTTCGGCGACAAAAAAGTAGCTGCCGTGCATGGTGCCGCTGGGTGTGCGCAGGCGTGACCCGCTGCTGTACTGGAAGGACTCGCCAGGCTTGAGCAAGGGCTGGTGACCCACGACGCCCAGGCCCTTGACCTCCTCGGTGTGGCCCCGGGCGTCGCTGATGATCCAATGACGCGCGATCAGTTGCGCCGGGACCTCGCCGGTGTTGGTGATGGTGACGGTGTAGGCAAAGCCGTACACCTCGTCTTCAGGGGCCGACTGCTCGGTCAGGTAGTGCGGCACCACGTCGCAGGAACATTGGTATTTCGGCATGGCTTCAAAATGGGTGGTGCCCATGTTACCCGGCCTGATTGGTGCCTGCCTGTGCAAGCCTGCTGCTTGCTGCGACAATCCGGGCATGAGCCAAACCAAGCCGCCGGTCTACCGGATTGCCCCCTCCCTGTTGTCGGCCGACTTCGCGCGGCTGGGTGAAGAACTCCAGACCGTGATTGCCGCCGGCGCGGACTGGATTCACTTCGATGTGATGGACAACCACTATGTGCCCAACCTGACCTTCGGGCCGATGATTTGCAGCGCGTTGAAACCCCACGCAAAAAAGGCCGATGGCACGGCCGTCCCCATCGATGTGCATCTCATGGTGCAGCCGGTGGACGCGCTGGCCGCAGCTTTTGCCGACGCCGGCGCCGACCTGATCAGTTTCCACCCTGATGCCTCCGGCCATGTGCACCGCAGCGTGCAGGCGATCCGGGCCAAGGGATGCAAGGCCGGGCTGGTGTTCAACCCGGCGGCGCCGCTGGACGTGCTGGACTGGGTGATCGAGGACCTTGACCTGATCCTGATCATGAGTGTCAACCCGGGCTTCGGCGGCCAGGGCTTCATCGACTCGGCGTTGCGCAAGATCGAGCAGGCCCGCAAGCGCATTGATGCCTCTGGCAAGGACATCCGGCTGGAGGTCGATGGCGGCATCAAGCTCGACAACATTGCGCGCGTGGCGGCTGCCGGGGCCGATACCTTTGTGGCTGGCAGCGCTATTTTTGGCAAGCCGGACTATCGCGCCGTGATCGACGGGATGCGGGCGGCGCTCGCGAAATAGGGGCGGCACGGCCGGTGTTGTAAAAGGACATGGCGCATGGCGGCGACGGCAGGCGGGACGGACACGGTAGCGCCGGTGCAGGCCGGCACCGCCATGGCCCCCCGCTCGCGCATCCTCGTGATCGAGGACAGCGAGGACATCCGCTACCTGCTGGACGCGCTGCTGCGCGAGCGTTATGAGGTGATGCTGGCGGCCTCGGGCGATGCCGGGCTGGCGCTGGCGGCCTCCCCGCAGCGGCCCGACATCATCCTGCTGGACGTGATGATGCCGGACATGGACGGCTACGAGGTGCTACGGCGGCTGGGACGCGATACACGCACCGCCGATATCCCGGTGATTTTCCTGACGGCCCTGGGCAGTGTCGAGGAGGAGCACCGCGGGCTGGACCTCGGTGCCACCGACTATGTGACCAAGCCCATCAGCCCGCCGGTGCTGCTGGCGCGCCTGAAGCTCCACCTGGAGCGCAACGCCTATGCCCGGCGGCTGCGGGACCTGGCGCAGCAACTGTCGCGTTACCTGGCGCCGCAGGTCTACCAGTCTCTGTTTGAAGGCTCGCGCCAGGCGGAAATCCGCACGCAGCGCAAAAAGCTGACGGTCTTTTTTTCCGACATCAAGAACTTCACCGCGTCGACGGCGAAATGGCAGCCCGAAGAGGTGACCCTGCTGCTGAACAGCTATTTTTCGGAGATGTCGGCGATTGCGGCAGAGTACGGCGCCACGCTGGACAAGTTCATCGGCGATGCCATCGTGATCTTTTTTGGCGATCCGCAGACGCTGGGGGTGCGCGAGGATGCGCTGCAGTGCGTCAGGATGGCCATCGCGATGCAAAAGCGCATGGAGGCGCTGCGTTTGCGCTGGCGCGGCATGGGCATCAACAAGACCTTCGAAATACGCATAGGCATCAACTCGGGGTTTTGCGACGTCGGCAACTTCGGCAGCGAGCTGCGCATGGAGTACACCATCATCGGCCGGGAGGTCAATCTCGCCTCGCGGCTGGAGCAGGCTGCCGAGCCCGGGGAAATCCTGATTTCCAGCGAGACCCATGCGCTGGTGCAGGGCGAAATCGGCGCCGATGCGCGCGACCCCGTCATGGCCAAGGGCTTTTCCGAACCGATTCCTGTTTATGCGGTCCACACCGGCGCCACCGAATCCCGCAGCGGCTCCGCCATCCACTGTGACCGGCCCGGCCTGCGCGTGGACATTGACCTGGACCGCGTCAGCGCGGCTGATCGCGCGGAAACCGCTGCCTCCCTGCGCCAGATGCTCGAAGCCCTGGAGGCGCCGCAGCCGCAGGGGGCGCCGCTGCCGCCGGCAGCTGTCGCCGATCAGGTCGCGCCGGGGGATGCCGCGCGTGATGGGGTGGACCCGGCCTGGCCAGTGACGCTGGCCGGGCTGGACCTGGCGCTGGGTCTGCGGCGCGCCATGGACATGAAGCCGCTGTACCTGTCCATGCTGGGCCGCTACCGCGACGGGCGCCGCGACACGCCAGCCAGGATTCGGCAGGCGCTGGACGCCGGCGACCTGAAAACGGCGGAGTTGCTGAGCCACTCGCTGCGCGGGGTTTCTGCGCAGATAGGCGCAACGCGGGTGCCGGCCGACGCGCAGGCACTGGAGCAGGCCATCCACGAAGGCCAATCGCGCGCCAGCCTCGAAACCCTGCTGGCCGCTCTTGAAAGCTCTCTGGGCGAACTGGTGGCCGCGCTGGATGCGGGATTGCCGCCGGAGCCGGCCCGGCCATGAACAGACGGGGCTGCGCGACCCACAGTTGCCGCCAGAGGTGTATCTTCCGTCTACCGACCCCCAAGTGCGCATGATGATCCAGATTTCCCCACCTGCCGACCTGCGACGGCTGCCGCCGACATGAAGCTGCCTTTTCGCGCGACCGTCAGCTTTGCGCTCGGCGCGGGCCTGCTGCTGATTTTCCTGAGCATCGCCACGTCCTATACCACCATCAACTACCTGATCCGTGATGCGGGGCGTGAGGCTCAGACGCACGAAACCGTCATCCTGCTGGAGCGGCTGGTGTCCCGGTTCAAGACCGCCGAGTCGCTGCAGCGGCGCTATCTGCTGACCGCCACGGCCAGCGACCTCGAGCAGTACAAGCTGGCGCGCGAGCGGATCCAGCAGGCCCTGACAGGCGTGCTGACCGCGCAGGGCGCGGGTGACGCCGCGGCCGACGTGCGCGCGCTCGAAAACCTGATTGCCGAGCGGGTGGAGCGGATGGAGCAGACGGTGGTCATCCGGCAGCAATCCGGCCTGGACGCCGCCATCGCCCTGATGGACAGTGATCGCAACCGCCGGCTCCACGACGACATCGATACCCTGTTCGAGCGCATCAGGGGCGGCGAGAACCTGGTCATCGAGCAGTCCCGCCAGGAGACCCGGCGAACCGCGCAGGTCGTCAAGCTGCTGATCCTGGCCGGCGGCCTGGTGTCACTCAGCGTACTGGCCTGGGCGGTCTGGATGATTCTGCGCGCGCAGGGCGTCAGCCGGCGCATCCAGGCCAAACTTGCCGACAGCGAAGCCATGAGCCGCGCCATCACCGAAAGCATGGCTGAAGGTGTGGTCACGGCCACCCAGGACGGGGTGATTGTCAGTGCCAACAGTGCCGCACGCACCCTGTTCGGCTACCGCCTCGAAAGCCTGCTGGGCCAGGACGTGGCCATGCTGCTGCCGCCGCGCTACCGCAGCGGCTTCACCGCCTTTTTCAGCGCCCTGGCCGGACGCCCGCGCGGTTTCCAGGAGGCCGGCACGCAGGTGCGCGGACAGCGCCAGGACGGCACGGAGTTCCCGGTCAATGTGTCGTTCGGTGATGTCACCGTCGGCGGGCGCCGGCTGTTCACCGCGATCATCCGCGACGTCACCGAGAGCAAACGGATCAGCGAAGCCTTGCGCGCCAGCGAGGCGCAGCTGCGTCAGGTCACGGATACCGTGCCGGCCCTGATTGCCTATATCGACAGAGAGCAGCGTTTCCAGTTCCACAACAAGGCTTACGAGGAGGCTTTTGGCCTGAGCGCGGCGCAAATCCACGGCAAGACGATGGAGGAGGTGCTGGGCGCGGAGTTTTATGGGCAGGTCAGCGCGCATGTGCGCGAGGTGCTGACAGGTTATGCCGTGCGTTACGAGCGCGAGCAGCTCACCGCCAGCGGCGAGCGCCGCGACTACGTGATGAATTATTTTCCGCGCTACGGTGAGGACGAGGAAGAAGACAAGGTCATTGGATTTTTCTCGCTCGGCACCGACGTCACCGAGCTCAAACGCATCGACCGCATGAAGAGCGAATTTGTCTCGACGGTCAGCCACGAGCTGCGCACGCCGCTGACATCGATTCGCGGATCGCTCGGTTTGGTCTCCGGCGGCATCGCCGGCGAGCTGCCGGACAAGGCCAGGAGCCTGGTGGAGATCGCCAAAAGCAACTGCGAGCGGCTGATCCGCCTGATCAACGATATCCTGGACAGCGAAAAAATAGAGTCCGGCAAGATGTCCTTTGAACTCAAGCCGCTGGAGTTGTTGCCGCTGCTTGAGCAGACGCTGGCCGCCAATGAGGGGTTTGCCGCGCAACATGGCGTCACGCTGGTGCTGAAGTCCGGGCGCATGCCGGTCCGGGTCAGCGCCGACGCCGACCGCCTGGTGCAGGTGGTGACCAACCTGCTGTCGAACGCCATCAAGTTCTCGCCCGCGCAGGGCGAGGTGCGGGTGGTGCTGGGGCGTTCGGAAGGGCGCGCCCGCGTTGAAATCAGCGACCAGGGTCCGGGCATTCCCGAAGAGTTCCGCAAGCGCATCTTCCAGAAATTTTCCCAGGCGGACTCCTCCGACACGCGCCAGAGCGGCGGCACGGGACTGGGCCTGAACATCTCCAGGGCCATCATCGAACGCATGGACGGCAGCATTGGCTTCGCACCGGCCGTACCGAAGGGGACGACCTTCTTTTTCGAGCTGCCGGAATGGCGGGAAGCGCCGCCAGTCACTGCGCCCATGGGCCTGGATGGCGTGGACCGGCCTCGCGTGCTGGTGTGCGAGGACAACCCGGATGTGGCCAGGCTGATCGGCATGATGCTGGACCGGGGCGGATTTGCCGCCGACGTGGCGCACACGGCCGCACAGGCGCGCGACTACCTCAAGATGGAAAGTTATGCGGCCATGACGGTCGATGTCCAGCTGCCCTACGAAAACGGCCTGCAGCTGATCGCCCAGCTGCGCCAGGTCAAGAAGACGGAAAACCTGCCGGTGCTGGTGCTGTCGGTCTCTGCCGCCGAAGCCCGGCTGCACGGCGGCAGCCCGGCCCTGGCGGTGTGGGACTGGCTGGAAAAACCGCTGGACGAGAAGCGCTTGCTGGACAGCCTGCGGCAGGCGATCGCCAGCCGGAAAACCGGCGGGCGGCGCTGATGAAAGCTCAGGGGAGTTGCCGGTGACTCTGGCCACGATCGAAGCCGCCATCATCGACCTCGACGGCACCATGGTGGACACGCTGGGCGACTTTGTCGTCGCCCTGAACCTGATGCTGGCTGACCTGTCCTTGCCGCTGGTGGACCGTGCGGTGGTCGAGCCGCTGGTCGGCAAGGGCTCGGAGCATTTGATCCGGTCCGTTCTGGATCATGTGTCAAAAAGGCCTCCAACCCTTGTTGGACAAGCGTCAACAGCTATGAATTTAATAGCTGATCGGGAAATGGCGGAGTTTTTTCCGGCGGCCTGGGCCAGTTACCAGCGGCATTACCTGGCCATCAACGGCCACCATGCACAGGTCTATCCGGGCGTGCTTGAAGGCCTGCGCCGGCTGCAGGACCGCGGCCTGGCGCTGGCCTGCCTGACCAACAAGCCGACGGCGTTTGCGCTGCCGCTGCTCAAGGCCAAGGGGCTGGACGGGTTTTTCAGCGAGGTGTTTGGCGGCGATGCCTTCGAACGCAAAAAACCCGACCCGCTGCCCTTGCGCAAGACCTGTGAGGCACTGGGTACAGCGCCGGCGCGCACCCTGATGATTGGTGACTCCAGCAACGACGCGCTGGCGGCGCGGGCGGCCGGTTGCCCGGTGCTGCTGGTGACCTATGGCTACAACCATGGTGAGCCGGTACGCGCCGTGGACGCCGACGGCTTTGTCGATACGCTGGCCGATATCGACCTGACCCGGATGAAAACGACAACGGGGCCTGCGCCCCGTTAGTGTTGTCTTTGCTGTGGCCGGGTTCAGGCGGCCTTGCCGAGCAAGGCGTCCTTGAGTTTCCAGTCGGCCGGCTGCGGGCCGAGCCAGATGCGCATCAGCGCATTGAAAAATTCCGGCTCCTTGAAGGGCTCGCCCTGGGGAACGCCCTTGACGGTGATGACGGTGCCGGTGCCGGGGATCCAGTCGATCATGAACACGTCACCGGCCATGAGTCTTTTCTGGTCCGAGAAAATCTGGCCCATCTTGATCAGGCCGGGGACCAGCTTGGACATTTCGGTCTTGGGCGCATTGTCCTGCACGCCGCGCGTGAACAGTTTGCCCAGCTCATTGGAGTCGATCTCGCGCAGCATGGTGATGCTCAGGCGCTTCGCGCCGGGGGCGGCCAGCACCTCCTCGGGGGTGGACGCCTTCTTGCCGAGGTACAGCCCTGCGGAATAAACCTTGAACACCGCCTTGTAGCGGATGCCGGCACCGTTGAGCACCAGCTTGTTGCCGCGCACATCGGTGCTGTCCTCGAGCTTGACGCCACCCACTTCGACGGTAGCCGCAGCGGCCCCCACGGCCAGCAGGCCTGCCAGCAGGGCCAGGGTGCACTGTTTGATGATCTTCATATATATATCTCCTGAAATAGAACGAGCGTTCGTTTTGTAGCATTTTGTAAGCCAAATGCCGTAAGGGCAACAGGGTTTGCGAGCATGGGTCCGCGGCGGGGCTGTCCACGCAAGGGGTTTGATACACTGCGGGCTCCTATGTTCATTCACCGCATCATTCAAACAGGTAGCAGCGACCGGGGAGCCTGGCCCTGGCGGGCCTGACTTCGTCGCCCCATGAGGCCGCCTGGCCTCCGGCTTCCAGCGTGTTTGATGCGCCCGTGCCTGCTGCACGGGCATCCCGGCCCGGCACACGGGCCCCGTGAATGAAGGTGACAGCGCCAGAGCGTGTTTGTCACCGCTAAAAGGACACCACCGTGATCACTGAACTCGAATTCAAAAGCCTTGCGCAGCAGGGCTACAACCGCATTCCGCTGATGGCGGAGGCGTTTGCCGACCTCGAAACCCCGCTGTCGCTGTACCTCAAGCTGGCCCACTCCAGGGACGGTGGCAAATTCAGCTTTCTGCTCGAATCCGTTGTCGGCGGCGAGCGGTTCGGCCGCTACAGCTTCATCGGCCTGCCGGCCCGCACCCTGGTGCGTGCCAGCGGCTTCGGCGCCGACGTGCTGACGGAGGTCGTGCGCGACGGCCAGGTCATCGAAACCTCCAAAGCCAATCCGCTGGACTTCATCAGCGACTACCAGAAGCGTTTCAAGGTGGCGCTGCGGCCCGGGCTGCCGCGCTTCTGCGGCGGGCTGGCCGGTTATTTTGGTTACGACACGGTGCGTTACATCGAGAAAAAACTCGAAGCCTCCTGTCCGCCCGATTCGCTCGGTTGTCCCGACATCCTGCTGCTGCAGTGTGAAGAGCTGGCGGTGATCGACAACCTCTCGGGCAAGCTCTACCTGATCGTTTACGCCGACCCGGCCCAGCCCGAGGCCTATGCCAACGCCAAAAAGCGCGTGCGTGAACTGAAGGAGCAGCTCAAATATTCGGTCAGCGCGCCGGTGGTCAAGCCAACCCAGGGCTACCCGGCCGAACGCGACTTTGCGAAAGCCGACTACCTGGCCGCCGTCGAACGCGCCAAGCGATTGATCGAGGCCGGCGACTTCATGCAGGTGCAGGTGGGCCAGCGCATCAAGAAACGTTACACCGAGTCGCCGCTGTCGCTGTACCGCGCGCTGCGCTCGCTGAACCCCTCGCCTTATATGTATTACTACCACTTCGGCGACTTCCATGTGGTGGGGGCCTCGCCGGAAATCCTGGTGCGGCAGGAGAAAGTCGAAGCCGCCGCGACGGGCCGTCTTGAGCAAGGCACGGCCCCCGCGGGGGGCAGCGCAGTACACCCAGTGACAAGCGTGGGGGCGCATTTCGATCAAAAGATCACCATCCGGCCGCTGGCCGGCACGCGCCCGCGCGCTTCGTCGCCCGAGGTCGACAAGGCGGTCGAGCAGGAACTGATCAACGACCCGAAGGAACGTGCCGAACACGTGATGCTGATCGACCTGGCGCGCAACGACATCGGCCGCATCGCCAAAACCGGCACGGTCAAGGTGACCGAGGCGTTTTCGGTCGAGCGTTACAGCCACGTCATGCACATCGTCAGCAATGTCGAGGGCGTGTTGCTCGACGGCATGACCAGCATGGACGTGCTCAAGGCGACCTTCCCGGCCGGCACGCTGACCGGCGCGCCCAAGGTGCATGCGATGGAACTGATCGACCAGCTCGAGCCGACCAAACGCGGCCTGTACGGCGGCGCTTGCGGCTACCTCAGCTACGCCGGCGACATGGACGTGGCGATAGCGATCCGCACCGGTGTCATCAAGGACCAGATGCTCTACGTGCAGGCGGCGGCCGGCGTGGTCGCCGACTCGGTGGCCGAGCTCGAATGGAAAGAGACCGAGGCCAAGGCGCGCGCGCTGCTGCGGGCTTCCGAGCTGGTCGAAGAAGGCCTGGAGTAAACCACCATGTTCATGCAAACAGAGATGTTTTGCCGCCGGGCCGCCCCAAGGCAAAATGCGGCCCCCTCGGGGGGCAGCGTATTACACGAAGTGAAAAGCGTGGGGGCTCTATGAAACTACTGATGATCGACAACTACGACTCCTTCACCTACAACATCGTCCAGTATTTCGGCGAGCTCGGTGCCGAGGTCGAGGTCTTCCGCAACGATGAAATCACCGTTGAAGGCATGGCCGCGCGCGCGCCGGACCGGCTGGTGATCTCGCCCGGCCCGTGTTCACCGGCCGAAGCCGGCATTTCGGTGGCGGCCATCCAGCACTTCGCCGGCAAGCTGCCGATCCTGGGCGTCTGCCTGGGCCACCAGGCGGTGGGCGCGGCCTTTGGCGGCAAGATCGTGCGCGCGCAGCAGCTCATGCACGGCAAGACCAGCGTGATCAGCACCACGCAGCAAGGCGTGTTTGCCGGTTAGCCGGCTCACTTCACCGTCAACCGCTACCACTCGCTGGCCATTGAAAGGTCCTCCTGTCCGGATGAGCTGGCGGTGACGGCCTGGACCGACGACGGCGAGATCATGGGCGTGCGCCACAAGGAACTCGCGATCCAGGGTGTGCAGTTCCACCCCGAATCGATACTGACCGAACACGGCCATGCGATGCTGAAAAACTTCCTCGAGCAGCGCGCCTAGCCGAGGCTTTGTTTGCTATTAAAAGTGTAGCTGTTTGCGCATGTTCCATAAAGGCTGGTGCCACAAATGACGAGAAAAGTGGATTTGAGAAGCGA
The DNA here is from genome assembly GCA_030683705.1 of Polaromonas sp. Taxonomy (GTDB): domain Bacteria; phylum Pseudomonadota; class Gammaproteobacteria; order Burkholderiales; family Burkholderiaceae_C; genus Polaromonas. The sequence continues at coordinate 74,980 of JAUXPP010000085.1, forward strand.
CACCGTGACGCAGCCCACCGCGGGCATGTGTGCCGCGATGGCCGCTGCGCCGCTGGGTGACGACGTGTTCGGCGACGACCCGAGCGTGAACGCGCTGCAGGACAGGATCGCGGCCCTGCTGGGCTTCGAGGCGGCGCTGTTTGTGCCGACCGGCACCCAGAGCAACCTGTGCGCGATCCTGGCCCACTGCCAGCGCGGCGACGAATACATCGTCGGCCAGATGCAGCACTGCTACCGCTGGGAAGGCGGCGGCGCGGCGGTGCTGGGCAGCGTGCAGCCGCAGCCGCTGAACCACCAGGCCGACGGCACGCTGGCCCTGGCCGACATCGAAGCAGCGGTCAAGCCGGACGACCCGCATTTCGCCCGCAGCCGCCTGCTGGCGCTGGAAAACACGCTGGGCGGCAAGTTGCTGCCGATGGCTTACATCGAGCAGGCCACCGAACTGGCGCGCCGCCAGGGACTGGCCCGGCATCTGGACGGCGCGCGGCTGTTCAATGCAGCTGTGGCCCAGGCGGGTCTCCTTGGCACCGAGGCGCGGGCAGAAGCCCGGCGTATCGCCGGCTGCTTCGACTCGGTGTCGGTCTGCTTCAGCAAGGGCCTGGGCGCGCCCGTGGGCTCGGCGCTGTGCGGTTCGGCCGAATTCATCGCCCGCGCCCGGCGCATCCGCAAGATGGCGGGCGGCGCCATGCGGCAGGCCGGCGGGCTGGCGGCCGCGGCCTCGTATGCGCTGGACCACCATGTCGAGCGCCTGGCAGACGACCATGCGCTGGCCCGGCGCCTGGCCCATGGGCTGGCCGGGATCGAAGGCCTGCAGGTCGAGGCGCCGCATACCAACATCGTGTTTGTCGACCTGACGGGCGCGGCCAGGGAACAGTCTGCGGCCCTGCTCAAACACCTGGCAGGGCAGGGTATCCAGGCCACGGGCCTTTACCGCCTGCGTTTTGTCACCCACCTGGATGTGGACAGCGCCGGGGTGGACCAGGCCGTGGCGGCCATCCGGCAGTTTTTCAACGCAAAGCAGCTGAGCCATGCCTGACTTCCAGCATGTATTGCTTTTCATCGCGGCCGGCTGGCTGCTCAACCTGACGCCAGGTCCGGATGTGCTCTACATCGTGACCCACTCGCTGCGATCCGGGGTGCGCGCCGGCATCGTGGCGGGCCTGGGTATCACGGCTGGGTGTTTTGTCCACATTTTCGCGGCTGCGGTTGGCATCGGCGCGCTGCTGGCGGCCTCGGCCACCGCATTCACCGTCCTCAAGTGGCTGGGCGCGGCCTACCTGCTGTGGACAGGTGTCAAGATCCTCTTGTCCCGGCGCCCGCCGGCGAGCGCCGACCTGAGGACAGTCGCTGCCAGTGAGCCGCAGCGCCCCTTGAAAGCGGTCTTCATCGGCGGTTTCTGGACCAATGTGCTCAATCCCAAGGTGGCGATCTTTTTTCTGGCCTTTGTGCCGCAGTTCATCGCGCCGGACGCCGCGCATCCGGCACTGGCGTTTGCGATGCTGGGCGTGCTGTTCAACCTCAACGCCATCCCGGTCAATGTGGGCTGGGCGCTCGCCGCCGCCTGGATGGCCAGGCGCCTGGAAGCGGCAGGTGCGCAGCGCCGGGCCGCCCCAAGCAAGCACAGCCCCCTCGGGGGGCAGCGCAGTACACGCAGTGACCAGCGTGGGGGCCTTTTTACCTGGCTGGACCGCGCCGCCGGCCTGATGTTCATCGGGTTTGGCATCAAGCTGGCGCTGACCGACAATCCCACCGACTAAATCAAGAGACAAGAGAAGAGCACGACATGCCCATGAGCAACAAAATCACGCCCCAGGAAGCGCTGCAGCGCACGATTGAACACCGCGAGATCTTTCACGACGAGATGCTGAAGATCATGCGCCTGATCATGAGCGGTGAACTCTCACCGGTCATGATGGCGGCGCTGATCACCGGCCTGCGCGTCAAGAAGGAAACCATCGGCGAGATCACTGCCGCCGCCCAGGTGATGCGCGAGTTTTCCACCAAGGTCCATGTGGCCGACAAGAGATACCTGGTCGACATCGTCGGCACCGGCGGTGACGGCTCGCACACCTTCAACATCTCGACCTGCTCGATGTTTGTCGCCGCGGCGGCCGGCGCCAAGGTCAGCAAACACGGTGGGCGCAGCGTCAGCAGCAAGTCCGGCAGCGCCGACGTGCTCGAGGCGCTGGGTATCAACATCAACTTGTCACCGGATGCGATTGCCAAGTGCATTGAGCAGGTCGGCGTGGGCTTCATGTTTGCGCCGAATCACCACCCCGCCATGAAAAATGTCGCACCGGTCCGCAAGGAACTCGGCGTACGCACCATCTTCAACATCCTGGGCCCGCTGACCAACCCGGCCGATGCGCCCAACATCCTGATGGGGGTGTTCCATCCCGACCTGGTCGGCATCCAGGTGCGCGCCTTGCAGCGCCTGGGCGCCGAACATGCGCTGGTGGTCTACGGCAAGGACGGCATGGACGAGGTGTCTCTGGGCGCGGCCACCGTGGTCGGTGAGCTCAAAAACGGCGAAATCACCGAATACGAGATCCATCCCGAGGACTTCGGCCTGGCCATGGCCAGCAACCGCACGCTGCGGGTGGAAACGCCGGAGCAGTCCATGGCCATGCTCAAGGGGGTGCTGAACAAGGAGCCGGGCGCGGCCCGTGACATCGTGATCCTGAACGCCGGCGCCGCGCTGTACGCCGCCAACGTCGCCGACAGCATGAAAGCCGGCATCACGCTGGCCCGCGAGGCCATCGATTCCGGCGCTGCCCGGGGCAAGCTGGAGCAGCTTGTTTCCACCTCCCAAGCCCTGGCGAGCTGAACATGGCAGACATCCTCAACAAGATTGTTGCCGTCAAGCGCCAGGAAGTGGCTGCAGCGATTCGCCGCAAGCCGCTGGCAGCCGTGCGTTTCGACGCCGAATCGCGGGTGCTGACGCGTGATTTTGCCGGCGCCCTGCGCGCGAAGATCGCCGCCGGCCAACCCGCTGTGATCGCCGAGGTGAAGAAGGCCAGCCCCTCCAAGGGCGTGTTGCGGGCCGATTTTATTCCCGCGGATATCGCCCAAAGTTACGCTGAATATGGCGCAGCCTGCTTGTCAGTGCTCACTGACAAGGATTTTTTCCAGGGCAGCGTCGACTACCTGAAGCAGGCGCGCGCCTCCTGCGACTTGCCGGTGTTGCGCAAGGACTTCATCGTCGATCCCTACCAGGTCTACGAGTCGCGTGTCATGGGCGCGGACTGCATTCTGCTGATCGCCGCCTGCCTGGACGACGCCCAGATGAAATCACTGGAGGCGCTCGCGATGTCGCTGGACATGGCGGTGCTGGTCGAGGTGCACGACCGCGCCGAGCTGGAACGTGCGCTCAAGCTCAAGACGCCGCTGCTGGGTATCAACAATCGCAACCTGCAGACCTTCGAGGTGTCGCTGGACACCACCCTGACCCTGCTCAAGGATGTGCCGGCCGACCGCCTGCTGGTGACCGAGTCCGGCATCACGACCCCGGCCGACGTGGCGCGCCTGCGCGAAGCCGGGGTGAATGCCTTCCTGGTCGGCGAGGCTTTCATGCGCGCCGAGGATCCCGGCGTGGCGCTCGCCGCCCTGTTCCCGGATGCTATAAATTAGATAGCTGCTTACGCTGATGTCACAAGGGCTACAGGCCGATTTGGCTTTCAACAACCGGCCGGAATCGGCGCCGGAAGGCGGCGGGCGCGGCCCTCGCCTGGCGCGCTGGAACCCGGCCGAGTGGCCGCTGGCTGCCGACTGGGCGCCCGTTGTCGGCCAGTTTCTCGCCAGTCAGGCCGGCCAGCAGCTGGGTGCCTTCATCGAGCGGCGCCTCGCCGCCGGCGCCATCATCTACCCGCCCCAGCCGTTTCGGGCGCTGGCCCTGACGCCGCTGGCCGATGTGCGCGTCGTCATTCTGGGCCAGGACCCCTATCACGGGCCCGGCCAGGCACAAGGCCTGGCTTTTTCGGTGCCTGACGGCGTCCGGCCGCCGCCCAGCCTGCGCAACATCTTCAAGGAACTGGCGCGGGACCCGGCCGTGGATCCCGCGCCACATGGCGGCGGTTCGCTGGAGCGCTGGGCGCGCCAGGGTGTGTTGCTGCTGAACACCAGCCTGACGGTGGAGGAAGGGCAGGCCGCCAGCCATGCCAAACAAGGCTGGGAAAGCCTGACCGACCAGTTGATTAGCGCGGTATCGGCCATGCCGGAACCTGTGGTTTTTCTGCTGTGGGGCGCGCATGCTCAGGCCAAGCAGGCCTTGATCGACCCGCGCCACCGGGTGCTGACGGCCAATCACCCCTCGCCGCTGTCGGCTTTGCGTCCGCCCGTGCCCTTCCTCGGCTGTGGGCATTTCAGCGCTGCCAACCGGGTTTTGCGGGCGCAGGGACGGGACGGCATCCACTGGTAATCACTTGTTGTGCGGGATTGCCGGATGTCAAATTTCCATGGCATAATCTGAGGTTCGCCAAAGGAGAGGTGGCCGAGTGGTTAATGGCAGCAGACTGTAAATCTGCCCTCTAACGAGTACGCTGGTTCGAATCCAGCCCTCTCCACCAGCGATAAATTGATTTTGCAAGCGCAATTCGGCATGTAGGCAAGCAGTCTGGACAAGTTGGATACCGTTTTCGGGGTTGCCGGGGCTTTGAGGCCGCGGCAATCGATGCGGGAGTAGTTCAATGGTAGAACCCTAGCCTTCCAAGCTAATGACGCGGGTTCGATTCCCGTCTCCCGCTCCATGGCAGCAGTGCTGGTTGTTGTTGGTTGTGACAGTTTTTTGAATTAGGCCCATTTGGCTCAGTGGCAGAGCACTCCCTTGGTAAGGGAGAGGTCCCGGGTCCGATTCCCGGAATGGGCACCATTTCTTTGGCCGGGCCGAGGCGATTGCCGGGCCGGGCTGCAAGTGGTGACGTGTGAGTTGAATAATTTTCGTAAGTCAATCCTTTAGGTATTTGGAGTCGAAAAAATGGCAAAAGGCAAATTTGAGCGGACCAAGCCGCACGTCAACGTTGGCACGATTGGGCACGTTGACCATGGCAAGACCACCCTGACGGCAGCGATCACGACCGTGCTTGCGGCCAAGTTCGGCGGCGAAGCCAAGGG
>JAUXPP010000088.1 GCA_030683705.1 Polaromonas sp.
GGCGGCGGTACCACCGAGGTCGGCGTGATCTCGCTGGGCGGCATGGACTTCAAGGGCAGGGTGCGCGTCGGCGGCGACCGTTTCGACGAAGCCATCATCAGCGACATCCGCCGCAACTACGGCATGCTGAGCGGCGAGCCGACGGCCGAAGCCATCAAGAAAAACATCGGTTCGGCTTTCCCTGGCTCCGAGGTCAAGGAGATGGAAGTCAAAGGCCGCAACCTGTCCGAAGGTGTGCCGCGCAGTTTCACGATCTCCAGCAACGAGATCCTCGAAGCCCTGACCGACCCGCTCAACAACATCGTCAGTGCCGTGAAAACCGCGCTGGAGCATACCCCGCCCGAACTCGGTGCCGACATTGCCGACCGCGGCATGATGCTGACCGGCGGCGGCGCGTTGCTGCGCGACCTGGACCGCTTGCTGGCCGAGGAAACCGGCCTGCCGGTGCTGGTGGCCGAAGACCCGCTGACCTGCGTGGTGCGCGGTTGCGGCATCGCGCTGGAGCGCATGGATCGCCTGGGTTCCATCTTCACTTCGGAATAAACGCATCTTCTTCCTCGATGCAGCCGGATGGGCGCATGATTGACCGCAGACCATGCCCTTAGGAACCCTCGACAGAACCCCTCCGCCCTTTTTCAAGCAGGGGCCGTCGGCCTTGTCCAAGCTGATGTTTTTCAGCGCGCTGGCCCTGTTCCTGATGGTCGCCGACATGCGTTTCAGGGTGACCCAGCCGATTCGTGCCGCCCTGGCGACGGCGCTGTACCCGGTGCAGTGGCTGGCCCTGCAGCCGGTGCGCGCGGTGCAGGGCAGCGGCGCCTATTTCACATCCCTGAGCCAGGCCAAAACCAGCGAGGAAGACGCGCGCAGGAAACTCGCGCTGCAATCGCTGCGCGCCGGCCAGGTCGAGCAGCTCTCACTGGAAAACACCCGCCTGCGCAAGCTGCTGGAGTTGCGGGAGCAAAAAGCCATCGACGGCCTGGCCGCCGAAGTGCTGTATGACGCGCCCGACCCCTATACCCGCAAGGTCATCATCGACAAGGGCCTGGCGCATGGCGTTGAACTCGCGTCGCCGGTGGTGGACGAGTCCGGCGTGCTGGGCCAGGTGACGCGGGTGCATCCGCTGGTCAGCGAGGTCACGCTGGTGATCGACCGCGAACTCGCGATCCCGGTGCTCAATGCGCGCACCGGCGCACGCAGCGTGGCGTATGGCGAGCCGACGGCATCGGGTGGCGGGCTGGAGCTGCGTTTCATGGGCAGCAACTCGGATGTCCAGCAGGGCGACCTGCTGACCACCAGTGGCGTGGACGGCGTCTATCCGGCGGGCCTGCCGGTCGCTAGAATCGAACGCATAGAGCGCCGCGCCGAATCGGCCTTTGCGCGTATTTATTGCACGCCGCAAGCCCAGGTGGCGGCGGCACGGCATGTGATGGTGATCAGGCCGGTGTCCGGGCAGATCCCGCCGCGGCCCGCCGACGAACCCGGGCCTTCGCCCGCACCGGCCAAAAAAGGAGGCAGCAAGTGATCATGCCCTCGGGCCAGCAGCTGCTGCTGCCGGCCAACCCGGTTTTTATCTGGACCAGCCTGATCGTGGCCCTGCTGCTGGACATGCTGCCGCTGGGGCGTGTGCCCTGGATGCCCGATTTCCTCGCGCTGGTGCTGGTGTTCTGGAATGTGCACCAGCCGCAACGTGTGGGCATCGGGCTGGCGTTCATGTTCGGCCTGGGCATGGATGTGCACCAGTCGGCCCTGCTGGGCCAGCATGCGCTGGCCTACACCACCCTGAGTTTCTTCGCCACCATGATCCACCGCCGCCTGCTGTGGTTTTCGGTGCCTTCGCAGGCCCTGCAGGTGCTGCCGCTGTTTGCCGTGGCACACGGCGTCGAGATCATTATCCGCATGAGCAGCGGCGGCATCTTCCCGGGCTGGACCCTGTTGCTCGCGCCGCTGGCCGAGTCCTTGTTGTGGCCGGTGGTCAGCGTGATGTTGCTGGCGCCGCAGCGCCGCGCGCCCAATCCTGACCAGAACCGGCCCTTGTGAATATGGCCTCCACGCTTGTTGCTGCGTGTCGCTCCCCTGCCCCCGAGGGGGCCGCTGCGCTTGCGGACCGGCGGAAAATCGGCCCCCACGGCCCCGGCTTGAACGGGATGGGCGTTCAACTCCGGCTCGGGCACTTATTCTGCTGCGCGGGGTCTGACTGACATGACCGAACTGCGCGACGTAGAAGCCGACCTGTCGCGTTTCCGCGTGCGGGTGCTGGTGGTGGGCCTGGTGGTGCTGCTGGCCTTCGCGCTGGTTGCTGCCCGCCTGGTCTACCTGCAGGTGGTGCGCCATGACGACCTCAACGCCCAGGCCGAGAGCAACCGCACCGCCGTGGTTCCCATCGTGCCCAACCGCGGCCTGATCCTGGACCGCAACGGCGTGGTCCTCGCAACCAACTATTCCGCCTACACGCTGGAGATCACACCCTCCAAAGTCGGCGATCTCGACGAGACCATCGAGGCGCTGGGGCACCTGGTCGAGATCACGCCGCGCGACAAACGCCGCTTCAAGAAATTGCGCGACGAGTCGCGCAATTTCGAATCGCTGCCGATACGCACAAGGCTCAGCGACGAGGAAGTCGCGCGTTTTGCGGCCCAGCGCTTCCGCTTTCCCGGCGTGGATATCAAGGCGCGGCTGTTCCGCAGTTATCCCTACGGCGAGCTGGCCAGCCATGTGGTGGGCTACATCGGGCGCATCAACCAGAACGAAAAAGAGCGTATTGAGGAAAACGACGAGGAAGGCAATTACCGCGGGACCGACTACATCGGCAAACTCGGCGTGGAGCAGAGCTTCGAGCAACAGCTGCACGGCAACACCGGGGTCGAGCAGGTGGAGACCTCGGCCGGCGGCCGTGCGGTCCGCAAGCTGACCAGCAGTCCGGCCACACCGGGTGACACGGTGATGCTGTCCATCGATATCCAGCTGCAGAAACTGGTGGAAGACCTGTTCGGCGAGCGGCGCGGCGCGCTGGTCGCGCTGGACCCGCGCAACGGGGAAGTGCTGGCCTTTGTCAGCAAGCCGACCTTCGACCCCAACCTGTTTGTCGACGGCATCGACAGCGAAAGCTGGCAGGCACTGAACGAGTCGATCAACAAGCCCTTGCTGAACCGGGCGCTGCGCGGCACCTACCCGCCCGGCTCGACCTACAAGCCTTTCATGGCGCTGGCGGCGCTCGAGTCCGGCAGGCGCCAGCCCGGCACCATCGTCAATGACACCGGCTCCTGGATGTTTGGCGGTCACCAGTTCCGCAGCCACGGATCGGCGCTCGGCCCGGTGGACATGTACCAGAGCATCGTCAAGTCGAGCAACGTTTATTACTACTCGCTGGCCAACGACCTGGGCGTTGACGCCATGCATGACTTCATGAAGCCGCTGGGTTTCGGCCAGCTCACCGGCATCGACATCTACGGGGAATTGCGCGGCGTGCTGCCGAGCCAGGACTGGAAGCGCGACTACTTCAGGAAGAAAACCGAGCAAATCAAGAAGTGGTATCCCGGGGAAACCATTTCGCTGGGGATCGGGCAGGGCTACAACAGCTTCACCATGCTGCAACTGGCCCAGGCAACGGCCATCCTCGCCAACAACGGCGTCAAGCACAAGCCGCGCCTGGTGATGGCCACCCAGGACTCCATGACGCGGGCCACTCACCCGGTGACAGCCGGTGCGCCCGAAAACCTGGGCTACAAGCCCGAGCACCTGGCCGTGATCCGCAAGGCACTGGTGGGTGTGACCCAGGAGGGCACCTCCACAAGGGTGTTTGCCGGTGCGGGTTACCTGAGCGGCGGGAAGACCGGGACCGCCCAGGCCTCAACCGTCGGGCAGAAGGACAAATACAACAGTGCCAAGCTCGAGGAGCATCAGCGCGACCATGCGGTCTACATGGCGTTTGCCCCGGCCGACCAGCCGAGGATTGCACTGGCGGTGATTGTCGAAAACGCCGGCTGGGGCGCCGGTGTGGCGGCACCGATCGCGCGGCGCGTGTTCGACTATGTGCTGCTGGGCCAGTACCCGAGTGAGGAAGACATGCTGGCCGTGCAGAAGGGGCTGGCTGCCGCGCCTATTGGCAAACCGCGCCAGGCTGCCGACATGGCCGGTTTGCTGGCTGCGGGCGCTGGTTCTGCCGGGCCGGTGAGCGCGGCGGCGGCCCAGGCCAAGGCGGCCAGGACGGCGGCGCTGGCGGAGGCCGTGGCGAAACTGATTCCTGGCGCGTCCGCCGTGGAAACCAACGCCGACTAGGCCGTTTTCAGGAAGGCGTCGAAGCCGGTTTTGAGGATCAGCGCGCTCACCACCACGATGAACACGATGCGCACAAAACCCGCCCCGTGTTTCAGCGCCAGACGGGTGCCCAGCACGCTGCCGATCACATTGGCCACCGCCATGGTCAGCGCAAAGTGCCACCAGACATGGCCTTTCCAGGCGAACAGCAGCAGGGCCGCCAGGTTGGTGGAGGTGTTGAGCAGCTTGGCCGACGCCGAGGCATTGAGAAAGTCGTAGCCCAGCCAGCGCACGAACAAAAACACAAAAAAGCTGCCGGTACCCGGGCCAAAAAAACCGTCGTAAAAACCCAGCACCAGCCCGATGCAGCAGGCCGCAGCGGTCTCGGCATGGCCGCTGAAGCGTGGTGCGTGGTGGCGGCCCAGCTCCTTTTTGGCCAGGGTGTACAGCAACACCGCCAGCAGCACAAAGGGCAGGGCCTTGCGCAAAAAACCCGGTGAGATGACGGTCACCAGCCAGGCGCCGGCCAGCGAGCCGGCAAAACCGGCGGCTGCCGCCGGCAGCAGGGCCGACCAGCGCATGTCCACCCGGCGCGCATATTGGGCGGTGGCGACCGCCGTGCCCCAGACCGAGGCGCCCTTGTTCACGCCAAACAGGGTGGCGGGGTGGGTGGTGGGAAAAACGGCAAACAGGGCGGGCACCAGAATCAGGCCGCCGCCCCCGACGATGGCGTCCACAAAACCCGCCAGCAGCGAGGCCAGCGTCACGATCAGCAATTCCATGGCTGGATTGTCTCATTGCGTCTGAACGAGACCGGCGCCTGAAACGGTGCGGGGCTGGGGTGGCGACAGGCAAAAAAAAGCACCGGACATGCCGGCGCTTTGCAAAAAACATCCCGAAGGATGTCAATTCTGTTCTAGTTAATCTGTTTGTCTCCTCGGCCCCTCTGCGAGCACGCAAGGCTCGTCTGCAGGTCAGCCAATGTAGGCCGCGCACCCAGTTAGTGCATCGGGATTTTCCCTGCCTTGCAGGCGGGACGCTCAACGCTGCGCAGTAGCGCTTTCAGTTCACTGGCATGACTTATGCCTGTTGTTACCAGTTGTTGAGAAATTTTGCACAAAAACGGGAATCACTATGGATCACATGCGTGTTGTCAGATGGGGCTTGTGTTTTTGCTTGGCATCGGTGGTCCTCCAGTCGGCAGCCCAGGCCCCCGCACCCACAGCCGCTGCGCCCGATACCGCCGCTGCCAGCGTGACGGCTCCCGCATCGGCACCTGAGGTGCCGCCTGCCCCGGTGGTGGCCGCCCCACCGGCCGCTCCCGCAGCTGCCGTGGCAGCGCCTGCCCCGGTTCCTGCCGCACCGGTAGCGCTGACCCATCCCGGCCTCGTGGCCACCGACACCATCAACGGCGCCGATACGGCCTGGATGATGACCTCGACGGCGCTGGTCCTGTTGATGACACTTCCCGGCATCGCGCTTTTTTACGGCGGCATGGTGCGCAAGAAAAACGTGCTCAACACCATGGCCAGCGTGGTCGCCATTTGTGCGGTGGTCAGCCTGCTCTGGTTTGCGGTCGGCTATTCGCTGGCCTTTACCCCCGGTAGCGGCGCGCTGGGCCATTTCATAGGCGGCACCGAACGGCTCTGGTTCGCCGGGCTGGACTACGTCAAGGACACGCAGAAGGTGGCGGTCAGCCATATCGCACCGGCCATTCCCGAGTCGGTGTATGCGATGTTCCAGCTGACCTTTGCCATCATCACCGCGGCTTTGGTGGTGGGCGCCTTTGTCGAGCGCATGCGGTTTTCCGCGATGCTGTGTTTTATCAGCCTGTGGACGGTCGCGGTTTACGCGCCGATTGCGCACTGGGTCTGGGAGCCGAACGGATGGCTGGCCCAGCTCGGGGCGCTGGATTTTGCAGGGGGCTCCGTGGTGCACATCAATGCGGGCGTGGCCGGGCTCGTGTGTGCCTACGTGCTCGGTCCGCGCACAGCCTATGGCCGTGAAGCCTTCACCCCTTTCAACCTTGGCCTGACCATGGCCGGCGCCGGCCTGTTGTGGGTCGGCTGGTTCGGCTTCAATGCAGGCTCGGCCGTGGCTTCCGATGGTCGCGCGGGCCTGGCGATGGTGGTGACACATATCGCGGCGGCGGCCGGCGCGCTGTCCTGGATGGCAGCCGAGTGGATGGTGCGTGGCCGTCCCACCCTGCTCGGTTTGTGTTCGGGCCTGGTCGCCGGTCTCGTGGCCATCACACCCGCCGCCGGTTTTGTGTCGCCACGCGCAGCGCTGGCCATCGGCCTGATTGCCGGCGTGGCCTGTTACTGGGGCGCCACCGGTCTGAAACGCCTGCTCAACGCCGATGACTCGCTGGACGTGTTCGGCGTGCATGGTGTCGGCGGCATCGTCGGTTCATTGCTGACCGGGCTGTTCGCCAGCCAGACCATCTCGGGCGTGGAAGGCAGCATCGTCACCCAGGCCATCGGGGTGGGTGCCGTGTTGTGTTACAGCCTGCTCATGACGGCGGTGGTGCTCTGGATCACCTCGCTGTTTTTCAGCCTGCGTGTCAGCGAATCATCGGAATCCGATGGCATGGACATCGCCCTGCATGCCGAGCGGATTGCCTGATGGAAGGAGCAGCCATGTCCTCCACAGAAAAAATTGCCATCGCCGCCCATTTGCATGTGCTGCTGCGCCGCAAGACCGGGCGTGTGACCGACACAGAATGGATGGCGACCAACATGGAATATGCCGCCGAAATCGTCCGCTTTTCACGCGAGAAGGCGGCCGAGGACGGCCACATCGACCTCGGCGTGTGGGCCGACCGGCTGGAGGAAATCATGGCCACGCCCGACGCCAGACACCGCGTCCCGCTGGTCCGGATGATGGCCGATGCGGTGAAGGAACGCGCCACCGGCGCGCATGCCGCGGCTGCGCCGTCATCGGCTGGCGACCAGCAAAGCGCCCGCTCGGTCAATACCGAGGAAGAGGTGTATCCGGAATCCGGTTTTATCGAGTCGACCTTCGGTTCCATCTTCGGCGACAGCGAGACCCACCGGCACAAGGAGCGGCGCGACCCGAACGCACCACGTTACGTGAAGGGTCTGCGCTAAGCTGCTGACCCGGGTGCCACGTATCATGGCGGCGGGCCCGCAAGCGCGGGATCTGCATTCCTGCCGCCAACCGGGACACTTCATGGGCAAGCACAGCGCGGATACATCGGGCAGAGCCGGCCTGGCCTGGGGTCCGCTGGCCATTGTGCTGTTCTGGCTGGCGGTCATGGGCGTGTTGTATGCGCTGATGAGCCAGGTGCTCAAGCCGCCGCCGCTGCTGGTTTCCGCAACCGGGGAGCTGTCGATCAACAGGGCCCGCGACGGGCATTTTTATGCCGAGGGCCAGATCGAGGGCAAGGCGGTGACCTTTCTGGTGGATACCGGCGCCTCGCTGGTGGTGGTCAGTGAGGCCTTCGCCCGGGAGGCCGGGCTCGCGAGTGGTGAGCCGACCACCTTCCGGACCGCCAATGGCGAACTCAAGGGACGGATCGTCCCCGGCCTCACCGTCGCTGTCGGTCCGGCCCGTATTTCCGGTTTACGTGTCGGCGTGGGGCTGGTCGGCATGGATCCCTCGGTCGCGCTGCTGGGCCAGAGCTTTCTGTCCCGCTTTGAGGTGGTGCTGTCCGGGAACACCATGACCCTGCGCGCGAAGTAGGCCTTGCGTTCTACACCGGCACGGGCGCCCCGGCTGCAGCCGGTATTAAGTTACTGCCGCCCCGGTAATTGATGACTGACGCGCCGCATGCTGCGGCCTACCATGGGTTCTGCCTTAGTTCTCCTCGCGGAGCAGGAAGCCATCATGTCACGAGCCGCTTTTGCCCTTTTTGCCAGTGTGTTGTTGAATGCCGTGATGCCGGCCACGGCGGCCGACATCGTGGCCCATCGCCAGGGGGTGCTGATCCAGGGAAGCATCCAGAAGGGCGACTACGCCAGGATCGTCCAGTTTGTCCGCCATCCCGACAATTTCGGGCGTTTTGCACGCTCTGTTTTCCTCGACTCTCCCGGCGGCGACCTGGTCGAGACCGTGAAGATCGCGCACCTGCTCGAGCAGAGTTATGCGGCGACACATGTGGAGCCCGGCGCCCGTTGCTACAGCGCCTGCTTCATCCTGTGGATGAGCGGTGTCAGCCGCAATGTATCCCAGGGCGGAACCCTGGGCGTGCATCGCATCCACGTGAAAGTCGATGGCCAGCCCATGGACCCTGGGTCCGAGCGTTTTGCGAGCATTGCGCGCCGCGTCGAGTACTACATGGCAGGACTGGGCACGCCACGCACCATCCTGGACAAGATGAACGCCACCGCATCGGCGAGCATGTTTGTCATTAGCCCACGCTGGCTGGCCGAGCAGCGCCTGCTGGCCGCTGTGTCCTACCGCCGCGGGTTTATCGATGCCGCCCAGACGCAGTGCGGGCCCGAGCCCTATGCGGCCGCCGTCAGCGCCACCGCAGCCATGAGTGACGACGAAGCCCGGCGCTGGACATCGGCGGTCAGGAACTGGATCCACTGTGCCGACGGTGTGCGCGCCAGCAGCCAGCAACTGGACGGCGTGCGCATCGCCGCGTTGCTCGACGAGCCGGACGCGAGCCACTGAGGCAACCGTGCGTCGTGGCCTGCCAGGGGTCGCGAGCACAGGCAGTCAGCGAAGGGGTTCTAGATACCCTGCTGAATCCACTGCGCGGCTTTTTCCGCAATCATCAGTGTTGGTGAGTTGGTGTTGCCGCTGGTGATCAGTGGCATCACGCCGGCATCGACGACACGCAAGCCCTGGATGCCGCGCACCCGCAGGTGCGGGTCCACCACCGCCATGCCGTCGTCCGCCCGCCCCATTCTGGTGGTGCCGACCGGGTGGAAAATCGTGGTCGCGATGTCGCCGGCCAGCCGCGCCAGGTCGTCGTCGCTCTGGAACTGCACGCCGGGGCGGAACTCCTCAGGCTGCCAGCCCGCCAGCGCGCCCTGGCCGACGATGCGGCGCGTGATGCGCAGCGAGTCGGCCGCGACCTTCCGGTCTTCGGCAGTGCTCAAATAGTTGGGGGCAATCGCCGGCGCGTCCTCGAAGCGCGCGCTCTTGATCTGTACCGAGCCCCGGCTCGTGGGGTTCAGGTTGCAGACGCTGGCGGTGAAGGCGTTGAAGCGGTGCAGCGGCTCACCGAAGGCATCCAGCGACAGCGGTTGCACGTGGTATTCGATGTTGGGCCAGGGCTGGTCCGGCGAGCTGCGTGTGAAAGCGCCCAGTTGCGACGGTGCCATGCTCATCGGTCCGGTGCGCCGCAGCGCGTATTCGAGGCCGATTTTGGCCTTGCCCCAGAACGAGCTGCCCAGGGTATTGAGGGTGAAGTTTGTCGCCCGGCTGCCGGCCAGTGCATTGACCTTGTAGACCGAGCGGATCTGCAAATGGTCCTGCAGGTTGGCGCCCACGCCCGGCAGGTCGACCCGCACCGGGATGCCGTGCTGCTGCAGCAGCGCCGCCGGGCCGATCCCGGAGAGCTGCAGGATTTGCGGCGAACCTATGCTGCCGGCACTCAGGATCACCTCGCCGATGAAGCTGTCTCCACGTGTGACACGCACCGTGGTGGTTTCCTTGCCGGTGCGGACCTCCACGCCGCTGCAGCGCTGGCTGCCGTCATCCTGGCGCTCGATGATGAGTTTGCCGACTTGCGCGCGGGTCCACACCTCGAGGTTGGGCCGGCCGTCGCAGGCGGGCCGCAAAAAGGCCTTGGCCGTGTTCCAGCGCCAGCCGGCTTTCTGGTTGACCTCGAAGTAAGCCACGCCCTCGTTGTTGCCGCTGTTGAAGTCATCGGTGGCGGGGATGCCAGCCTGCTGGGCCGCGGCGGAAAAGGCATCCAGGATGTCCCAGCGCAGGCGCTGCTTTTCCACCCGCCATTCCCCGCCCGCTTTGGGCAAACCGCCGCTGTGGCTGTGCTGGCTGCTGTGCCCATGCAGGCGCCGGAAGTTCTCATTGACAGCTGCTGCGGCCGCGCCTTTGGGAATGTCGAGCTTGTAGTGGTCCTCGTGCTGGCGGAAGGCCGGCAGGACCTTGTCCCAGCGCCAGTCGTCCTCGCCGGTCAGGGCCGCCCACTGGTCGTAGTCGCGCGCCTGGCCGCGCATGTAAATCATGCCGTTGATGCTGGAGCAGCCGCCCAGGGTCTTGCCGCGCGGGTAACGCAGGCTGCGCCCGTTCAGGCCCGCGTCGGGCTCGGTGTGGTAGAGCCAGTCGGTGCGCGGGTTGCCGATGCAGTACAGGTAACCGACCGGCACATGGATCCAGTGGTAGTCGTCCTTGCGCCCGGCCTCGATCAGCAGCACACGTTTGGACGCGTCGGCGCTGAGCCGGTTGGCCAGCAGGCAACCCGCCGTGCCGGCGCCGACGATGATGTAGTCAAACGTGTTGTCGCTCATGCTTGTTGTCTCGTTGTTGTTGTTTTTTTTGTTGAATCAGCCTATGCAGAGCCATCTGGCCCCTGCGTGCCTCAAGCCAGCGCGGGTCCGGCTTTGCCGGCCCGCAGATGGCGCCCCCTTTGGGGGCTGAGGAGCCGCGGCTCCAAGCCTGCCTGCGCAGGCTTGGACGGCTCCGAAGAGTCGCCGCTTCTGGCGGTGGCACCGGGCATGGAGGCCGCTTCGGGGGGGGAACCTATTTCGCGGTAGGCATCACGAATTCCGCGCCCTTGCCGATGCTCTCCGGCCAGCGCTGCATGATGGACTTCTGCTTGGTGTAGAAACGCACGCCTTCCTCACCGTAGGCATGCATGTCGCCGAACAAACTTTTCTTCCAGCCGCCAAAGCCGTGCCAGGCCATGGGCACCGGGATAGGCACATTGATGCCGACCATGCCGACCTCGATGCGGCGGCTGAACTCACGCGCCACATTGCCGTCGCGCGTGAAGCAGCTCACCCCGTTGCCGAACTCGTGGGCGTTGATCAGCGCCACCGCTTCCTTGAGGTCCTTGACGCGCACGCAGGACAGCACCGGGCCGAAGATTTCTTCCCGGTAAATTTTCATCTCGGGCGTCACGTGGTCGAACAGCGTGCCGCCCATCCAGAAACCGGCATCGCAACCCTTGCCGGCATCCTTGCCGGTGAAGCCGCGGCCGTCCACCAGCAGCTTCGCGCCTTCCTTGACACCCTGTTCGATATAGCCGGTGATGCGGCTGTGCGCTGCAGCGGTGACGATGGGACCCATCTCGGCCGCCAGGTTCTCGCCATCCAGCACTTTCAGGGTTTTGGCGCGTTCGACCAGCTTGGGGATCAGCCGCTCGGCCGCGTCACCCACCAGCACCGCCACCGAGATCGCCATGCAGCGCTCGCCGGCCGAGCCGTAACCGGCGCCTATCAACGCATCGACCGCCTGGTCGATGTCGGCATCGGGCATGACCACCATGTGGTTTTTAGCGCCACCCAGGGCCTGCACACGTTTGCCGTGGCGCGCGCCGGTCTCGTAGATGTAGTTGGCAATCGGCGTGGAGCCCACGAAAGACACCGCCTTGACGTCCGGATGGACCAGCAGCGCATCGACCGCCTCCTTGTCGCCCTGCACCACGTTGAAGACGCCGTCGGGCAGGCCGGCCTGCTTGAGCAGTTCGGCGATGTACAAGCTGGGGCTGGGGTCGATCGGGCTGGGCTTGAGCACAAAGCAGTTGCCGGCCGCAATCGCCACCGGGAACATCCACATGGGCACCATCACCGGGAAGTTGAAAGGCGTGATGCCGGCGACCACGCCCAGCGGCTGGCGCAGGGTCCAGTTGTCGATGCCGGTGGAGACCTGGTCGGTGAAGTCGCCCTTGAGCAGTTGCGGGATGCCGCAGGCGAACTCGACGATGTCGATGCCGCGCGAGACCTCGCCCTGGGCATCGGTGAACACCTTGCCGTGTTCGGCGGTGATCATGTGGGCCAGCGTGTCCTTGTTCTGGTTGAGCAGCTCGAGGAACTTGAACATCACGCGGGCGCGGCGGATCGGCGGCGTGTCGGCCCAGGCCGGGAAGGCGGCCAGGCCGGCGGCCACGGCGGCATCGACCTCCGCCGCATTGGCCAGCGCGACCCGGCCCGTGACGGCGCCGGTGGCGGGGTTGAAGACGTCCTGGCTGCGGCCGGACTGGCCTGCGACCGGGCGGCCGTTGATCGCGTGGCCTATGCCCTGGACAGCAGGGTTCATATTTGGGTGGCTCATATCATTCATTGTCAGTCTCCATGGGTATCTGCAGAGACTACCGGACTCAAGCGGGACGCGCCACTTTGAATTTCTCAACGGTGTTATAAATATTCCTAATAATGGACATCCAGACTCTCCGGATCTTTGCGGCCGTGGCCCGGGAGGGCAACCTCTCACGCGCCGCTGACAAACTGGCCCTGACCCAGCCCGCGGTCAGCCTGCAAATCAAGGGCCTGCAAGCGGCCACCGGCCTGACCCTGTTCACGCGCAGCGCGCAGGGCATGAACCTGACGCGGGATGGCGCCGCCCTGCTGCCGCTGGCCGACAAGGTGCTGGCCGCACAGGCGGACTTCAAAAACGCCGCCGCCGGCCTGCACACCCAGGTGCGCGGCCGGCTGCGCATAGGCACCATCCTCGATCCCGAGTTCACCCGGCTGGGGGCTTTTTTGAAGGTGCTGGTGGAAACCGCGCCGCAGGTGGAGACCGAGTTGCGCCAGGCCATGAGCGGGGACGTGCTGGCGCAGATCGACAGCGGTGAACTCGATGTGGGTTTTTACCTCGGTGCGCCCGGACCGGCCCGGCCCGGTCCTCCGGGTTCTGAAACAAATCGGGCGGCAGCCCTTTCCAGACGAGCGCAGCAAGCTATGAATTCAGGAGCAAGCCGGTCCCATGATCTGGCGCCCCAGTTTGCGGTCCGGGAGTTGATGCACTTCACTTACCGCGTGCTGGCGCCGGCCGGCTGGGGGCCGCGGGTGCTGGGCCGGGACTGGAAGGCACTGGCGGCCTTGCCATGGATTGCCACGCCACCGGCGTCCGCCCACCACCGCCTGCTGGCCAGCGTGTTCGAACCGCTGGGTGTGGAGCCGAGGCGCGTGGCGCTGGTGGACCAGGAGGCGTCCATGCTGGATCTGGTCAAGTCCGGCGTCGGTCTGAGCCTGGTGCGCGATTCGATTGCGATGCGCGAGTCGCAGTCCGCCGGCATGGTGATTGCCGACCAGGTCAGCCTGCAAAGTGTGCTGGGCTTCGTCAGCCTTCAGTCGCAGCGCCACGCGCCGGTGGTGGCCAAGGCCTGGCAGGCGCTGGATGCGGTCTGGTCCTGACAGCCGCCTGTGGCCCATCGCATCAGGCTGGATGGCCGGCGCTGTAGGACAGGAGGACGGCCGTTTGGCGCCAAATGCCTGTAGCCGCGCAGCAGGGTGCTGGATTACCATGGGCTTCACCCGGCTTCTGCGGCGCGCCTGCGCAGGGGCATGCCTCATGGTCAAATTTCCCGAGCACACGCACCATCACATCCATGCCATCTCCGGAGGAAATCGCTGCAGGCGAATCCGCCCCGCACATTGATTCCCAGGATTCGCCCGAAGGCGCGTCCTGCCGGGTGCTGGGCTTCTGGACTGCCGGCGAGCTGACGGCGCGCCCGGTCTGGGAGGCGCTGACCGCCGCGCTGAAGGCGCAGGGCAGCGATGCCGG
This sequence comes from Polaromonas sp., assembly GCA_030683705.1. Taxonomy (GTDB): domain Bacteria; phylum Pseudomonadota; class Gammaproteobacteria; order Burkholderiales; family Burkholderiaceae_C; genus Polaromonas. The sequence goes on from JAUXPP010000088.1 coordinate 13,918, forward strand.
CCGCATCGTGCGCTGGGATTTGCGCGGCATCGACCAGCTCGATCACCTGGGCGCGCAGGTGTTGTGGGACCACTGGGGCCGGCAATGGCCTGAAAACATCGAGATCGGCGAGGCGCAGCGCGCGGTGCTGGATCGCGTCGCCGAATTCAGCGTGGATCGGCCCGTCGTGCCCGCGCCAGGTTTCAAGCAGGGCTTTCTCAAGCTCGGAGAAGGCCTGCTGTCTGTCGTCCACCACTTCACCGATCTGGTGGCGCTGGTGGGGCGGCTGATGCTCAACCTGGTGAAGCTGGCCAAACGGCCGGGCGAAGGCCCGTGGCGCGACCTGTCCGGCCACCTGTACCACATTGGCGCCACCGCCTTGCCGATCACCGCGCTGGTCGGCTTCCTGATCGGCGTCGTGCTGGCTTACCTGATCTCACAGCAGCTCAAGCAGTTCGGCGCCGACGCCTTCATCGTCAACATCCTGGGCATTTCGCTGATCCGCGAACTCGGCCCGGTGCTGGCCGCCATCCTGATCGCCGGACGTTCCGGCTCGGCCATCACCGCACAGATCGGTGTGATGCGCGTGACCGAGGAGCTCGACGCCATGCGGGTGATGGGCATCGCCCACAGCTACCGGCTGGTGATGCCGCGGGCGCTGGCGCTGGCGGTGGTGATGCCGCTGATCAGCGTCTGGACCACGATTTCCGCGCTGGTGGGCGGCATGCTGGCTGCAGACCTGGCCATGGGCATCACGCCCTCGTTTTTCATCAACGCGCTGCCGGCCGCGGTGGACGCCGCCAACCTGACGCTGGCCACCGCCAAGTCGGTGGTGTTCGGCGTGCTGATCGCGCTGATCGGTTGTCACTTCGGGTTGCGCGTCAAGCCCAACACCGAAAGCCTGGGCCAGGGCACGACCGCCTCGGTCGTGACCTCGATCACCGTGGTGATCCTGGTCGATGCACTGTTTGCCGTGTTGTTCAAGAACGTGGGGACCTGATGCAACACGCGGCTCCAGCGACTCGCCAGAACTCCGATGCCGCAGACGTGGTGGTCGACATCGCCGGCCTGTCCACCGTCTTCACCAACGGCGACAAGCAGTCGGTGGTGCACAAGGACCTGGACCTGACGATACAGCGCGGCGAGTTTCTGTCGCTGGTCGGCGGCTCGGGCACCGGCAAGACGGTGCTGCTGCGCCAGATGCTGGGGCTGGAGCAGCCCACCACCGGCGAGATCACGGTGCTGGGCAAGCCGGCGGCCGAACTCGGCAAGCGCGGCGCAGCGCAGCGTGTCGGCATGTTGTTCCAGCAGGGCGCGCTGTTTTCGGCCTTCACGGTACTGGAGAACATCGCCTTTCCGCTGCGCGAGCTCAAGACCCTGCCGGACGCGCTGATCTACGAGGCAGCCATGGTCAAGCTGCAGATGGTCGGGCTGGCGCCCGAACACGCCGACAAGATGCCCAGCGATTTGTCCGGCGGCATGGTCAAGCGCGTGTCGCTGGCCCGGGCCCTGATCATGGACCCGCCGCTGTTGCTGCTCGACGAGCCGACCGCCGGTCTGGACCCGGACAGTTCGGACAGTTTTTGCGCATTGCTGCGCGCGCTGCACAAGGGCATGGGCCTGACGGTGGTGATGGTCACGCACGACCTCGACACCCTGTTCGAGCTCAGCACCCGCATCGCCGTGCTGGCCGACCAGAAGGTGATCGTCAGCGGTCCGCCGCGCGAGGTGATTGCTTTTCCGCATCCTTTTATCCGCAACTTTTTCCTCGGGGAACGCGGCCAGCGGGCCATGGAGTTGCTGCGCGAGTATCCGTTTACTGTATGAGGTACCTCGAAGAGGTAGTAAGGACTTAAAAAATGGAAAACAAAGCCCATGCCCTGGCCGCCGGCGCGTTTGTGCTGGTGGTTGCCGCCCTGCTGGCGCTGCTGGCGGTCTGGCTGACCCGCGACAACGGCGAACGCAACCTCTATGAGTTGTCCACGCGCGAGACCATCTCCGGCCTGCAGCCGCAGGCGCAGGTGCGTTTTCGCGGCGTGCCGGTCGGCAAGGTCGAGTTCATCGGCTTCGACCACAAGACCGCCGGCAATGTGCTGATCCGCATCTCGGTCGAGGTCGGCACACCGCTGACCCAGTCCACCTTTGCCACCATCAGTTCCCAGGGCGTCACCGGCCTCGGCTTCATCCAGCTCGAGGACGACGGCCCCTCCACCGTGGCGCTGGTGCCCAACGACGACGACCCGCCGCGCATTCCGCTCAAGCCCGGGCTGCTGGACAAGCTGCTGAACAAGAGCGAGGTCATCATGGACCAGGTCGAGGCCGCCAGCACCAAGCTCAACAAGCTGCTGGGCGACGGCAACCAGGAGGCGCTGATGAGTGCGGTCAACAATTTCAGCCAGGCCGCCGACAGCATCAACAAGGTGGTGCTGAAGATGGATCCGGTGGTGTCCAGCCTGCCCAAACTGAGCCAGGAAGCCAGCGCGACCATGAAGTCGCTCAAGACCGCGGCCGACGATGTCTCCAAAACTGCCACCAGCGTGACGGCCACCGCCGAACGCCTGAATGCCAAGGGCGGCCCCATCGACAAGGTGGCCGAAGGTGGCGCGGCGCTGGCGGCCACGGTCGAGACCTTCAGCGCCGCGACCCTGCCGCGGCTGGGCGAGGTGGCCGAGGAAACCGCCCGCGCCATGCGCCAGCTCCGGCGCACCGTCAATGCGGTGGATGACAACCCGCAGTCGCTGATTTTTGGCAATGGCCCGCCCACACCCGGTCCGGGTGAAAAAGGCTTCACCGCTCCCGGAGGAAAACCATGAACCCGTCGACTGCTATCAATTCAGTAGCTGCTTGTGCACGTCCAGCGGGCGCTGGAGGTAGATTTGGCTTGATGTTGACGCTGTCGCTGCTGCTGGGCGCGTGTTCGGCCCTGCCCGACAAGCCGATGCGCGCTGCGCTGTATGACTTCGGGCCCGGTGCGCTGGCGCCCGCACCGGCGACGCGCCAGGCGCCGCTGCCGCCGATTGCACTGGCGGATATTTCCACGCCCGGCGGCGTGCTGGACAACCAGTCGGTGCTGTACCGGCTGGCCTATGACGATGCGCAGCAATTGCGGCCCTACTCCCAGGCGCGCTGGAGCATGCCACCGGCGCAGCTGATCCGCCAGCGCCTGCGCGATACGCTGGGCCGCACGCGCGCCGTGCTCAACGCCGGCGAAGGCCCGGCGCTGAATCGCAGCGTCAACCAGGGCGTGTTGCCGCGTGTGTTGCAGCTCGAGCTCGACGAGTTCAGCCACTTCTTCGAGACGCCCGGGCGCAGCGTCGGACTGATCCGCCTGCGCGCCACGCTGGTGGAGGCCACGCCCAGCGGTGAAAAACTGCTGGCCCAGCGCAGCGTCACGGTGCAGCGCCCCGCACCCAGCGCCGATGCGCCCGGCGGTGTGCGCGCCCTCACCGCCGCGACCGATGCGGCGATTGAAGAGATTGCGACATGGCTGCAACAGGTCCCTTGAACCTGGAGGACAAGCTTCGGCAAGCCGGGCTGGAGCTGCTCGGCAACTGCCAGAAGATGTCCGGGCGCGGTCCGGGACTGCTCGAACATTCGGCCCTGCTGGAAGATTTCACGCCGCAGGAGCTCGACACCCTGGGCGAAGCCATGCTGCTGGTGCGTGCACAACCCGGCCAGGTGCTGATCAGCGAAGGCGACGAGGGCGACTGGTTGCTGCTGCTGCTCAGCGGCACGGTGGACGTGACCAAGGCCACACCGCCCGGCGAGGATGACGAGCAGGCTTCGCAGGAAGAGTTTTCGCGCCTGGGCGTGGCCACCGAAGGCGCGTCGCTGGGCGAGATGTCGATGTTCGACCGCGATGTGCGCTACGCCACCTGCACCGCCATCGACACGGTGGAGGCCGCGCTGCTGACCCGCGCCGCCATCGGCCAACTGATCCGCCAGCACCCCGGCGTGGGCGCCAAGCTGGTGGTCAAGATCACCCAGCTGCTGGCCCAGCGCCTGCGCAACACCAGCAACCGGCTGGTCAAGATGCTACAAAAACAGTAGCTGCCTGCGCTTGTCGGAAAAGGGCTGGAGGGCGATTCGGCTACAAACTCCGGCCCAGGACGGGAAACAGCTTGAGCAGCCCGCCGGTCATCACCTCGATGGCCAGCGCCGCCAGGATCAGGCCCATCAGGCGCGTCATCACGTTGATGCCGGTTTTGCCGAGCACGCGCGCAATCGGGTCGGCCAGCGCAAAACAGACCGCCGTCGCCAGGCCGATCACCACGCCGTAACCGACCAGGGTCGCCAGTTGCAGCACGTTCTGGGCCTTCTCAGCGTAGATCACCACGGTGGACATGGTGGCCGGGCCGGTCAGCAGCGGAATCGTCAGCGGCACCACCGCGATGCTGGCGCCCATCGCGGCTTTTTCGGCGCCGTCCTCGAGTTCGTGGGTCTGCGCCTTGACCTCGGCCGGCTGCGCGTTGAGCATGTTCATGGAACTGATCAGCAGCAGCATGCCGCCGCCGACCTGGAAGCTGGCCAGCGAGATGCTGAAAAATTCCAGGATCTGCAGCCCCAGCAGCGCGCTGGTGGCGATCACCAGGAAGGCGGTGAAGGCGGCGGTGATGACGGTGCGGCGCCGCTGGTCCGGCGAAAAATCACGCGTGTAGTGGATGAAGAAAGGCACGATCGCCAGCGGGTTGACGATGGCCAACAAAGTCACCAGAGGTTTGAAATCCATCATGGGCCTTTCACAGGGATCATTTTTCCGCCGGGCCGCCCCAAGGAAAAAACGGCCCCCTCGGGGGGCAGCGTATTACACGAAGTGAAAAGCGTGGGGGCCATTCCATCCATCAGCGGCCCCCTGTGATGTCGAGCAGCGCGCCTGTCGTGTAACTCGACTCGTTGCCCATCAGCCAGACAATGCTTTGCGCGATTTCTTCGGCGCTGCCGGGCCGCAACATGGGAATCTGCGGTGTCAGGTCACGCGCGCGATCGGGCAGGCCGCCCGAGGCATGGATTTCGGTGTCTATGATGCCGGGCCGCACGGCGTTGACACGGATGCCTTCGGCCGCCACCTCTTTGGCCAGGCCGATGGTGAAGACATCGACCGCGCCCTTGGCCGCCGCATAGTCCACGTACTGGGCCGGCGCGCCGAGACGCGCCGCGACGCTGGAAACATTCACAATCGCGCCGCCCGCGCCGCCATAACGTGTGCTCATGCGCTTGACCGCTTCACGCGCGCACACCATGGTGCCGATCACGTTGATGTCGAACATGCGCTTGAGTCGCGCCACGCTCATGCCGTCCACGCGTTCGGTGCGGTCCACCACGCCGGCGTTGTTGACCAGCGCCGTCAGCCGGCCCAGTTTGGCGTCCACCTTCTCGAACATGGCCAGCACCTGGGCTTCATCGGCCACATCGGCCTGCACCGTGATGGCGGTGCCGCCGCCCTGGCGGATCTTGCGCACCACCTCGTCGGCAGCCAGCGAGTTGGCACTGTAGTTGACGGCGACGGCGTAACCCTGGCGGGCGGCCAGCAGCGCCGTGGCAGCGCCTATGCCGCGCGAGGCGCCGGTGATCAATACAAGCTTGGACAAATCCGGCCTCCAGCAAAAAAGGGCAAACCCGGTTACAACCGGGGACCAAATCAATGTACATCAACCGGCTGCAGAGCCAACAGGAGACACCCTTGAGCATCAGCATCGACTACTACTTCACGCCGCAAAGCCCCTGGACCTACCTGGGCCACCAGCGCTTTGTGCAGATGGCTGCAGCGGCCGGCGCGGCGGTGCGGGTGCTGCCGGTGGACTTCGGCAAAATATTCCCGATCTCCGGCGGATTGCCGCTGGGCCAGCGCGCGCCCCAGCGCCAGGCCTACCGGCTGGTGGAGTTGCAGCGCTTCAGCGAGCACCTGCAGATGCCGCTGAACCGCCAGCCCAAATTTTTCCCCGTGGGCGGCGACCCGGCGGCGCGCTTGATCACCGCCGTGGACCAGCAGGACGGCAGCGCCGCGGCGCTGGCCCTGGCCGGCGCCATTTTTCGCGCGGTCTGGGCCGAGGAGCGCGACATTGCCAGCGACGAGGTGCTGGCCGAGATTCTGCTTGCCAGTGGCGGGGACTCCGCGCGGATGGCGCAGTCCAGGTCACCGGAGACCCAGCAGCTGTATGAAGCGAACACCCAGCAGGCGATCACCGCCGGCGTGTTTGGCGCACCCAGCTATGTGGTCGGCGGCGAGATTTTCTGGGGCCAGGACAGGCTGGACCTGCTTGAGAAAAAGCTTGCCGCAAAGTAAATTGAATCCGTTACCAGCAACCATTTGCGCCACCAGGAGACTTTCACCATGGGTAAATTCATCGACCTCAAATCCGCCGACGGCTTCGTTTTCCCGGCCTACGTGGCCGAACCGGCCGGCAAGCCCACAGGCGCCGTTGTCGTGCTGCAGGAGATTTTCGGCGTCAACTCGCACATCCGCTCGGTCGCCGATGGCTACGCCGCGGCCGGTTACCTCGCAGTGGCGCCAGCCACTTTTCACCGCGTCAAACCGGGTGTCGACATGGGCTACACCGAAGCCGACATGAACGCCGGTTTTGCGCTCAAGACCGCCGTCGAGGCCTTGCCGGCGCCCGGCGTGATGTTGGACATCCAGGCCGCGATCAACCATGCGGCGCAGACCTCGGGCGGCAAGGTCGGCATCGTCGGGTTTTGCTGGGGCGGCCTGCTGGCCTGGCGCGCGGCCTGCACGCTGTCGGGCTTGTCGGCGGCCGTGCCTTATTACGGCGGCGGCATGACAGCGGGCGATGAGCCGGCGCGCCAGCCGGCCTGCCCGGTCATGGCCCACTTCGGCAACCAGGACCACTGGATCCCGCTGGACACGGTCGAGGCCTTCAAGAAAGCCCAGCCCGGCGTCGAGGTGCACGTGTATGAAGCCAACCACGGCTTCAACTGCGACCAGCGTGGCTCGTACAACGAGGCCGCTGCCGCACTGGCGAAGCAGCGTTCGCTGGCGTTTTTTGCCAAACACCTGGGCTGACCGCGCCCCGGTTGCCGTTTGTTTTTGCGCCGGGGCGGCGGCACAATAAGCGGCTTCAGGGGCAGGGGAGAACATGGCCAAAACATCGGTCCAGCGTATCAACGACACGCTGCACTATCTTCAGAACACCAACCTGGTCACAGGGCCCGAAAGAGCCGCAGCCGACCAGCTGGTCCAGGCCTTTCTGGCCGCTGCCTATCCTCTGGGCGCCCTGTCGGCGGGTTATGCCGCCCTGTCATCGGCGCTGTCGCTGGGCAAACATGTGTTCCAGGACCCGCGCCGCGAGATGGCCCGCACGCTGTTCCTGCTGTGGAAGGCGATCGAGCATTTTGACGGGACCTTCACCCTCCCCAGCACCCAGATCGGCCAGATCGGCTTTGCCACCGTGCGCGAGCAGCTGGCCAGCTATATCCGCAAGGCCTGTTGTGTGCTGGACCAGGTCAACGGCGGGCACGCGGGCGCGGACTGGGCCGTGGCTGCGCTGCAGGCCAACCCGCTGACCTTTCTCAGGTTCAACAAGGTGGTGGTCTTTGGGGCGGGCGCGCACAACCCAAACGCCGCTCAAAATGTACAGCCCTGCGATGTTTACTACGAGGCGCTGCAGGACCGCTATGTGTTTCGCGTGGGCAGCGCGCCTTATCCACCGTATGCGACGTCGATCCAGGTGGAAAGCGTGACGGCGTTTCACTGGACGGATCCGCGTTATGTGCCGCCCTTGAACCCCGTGGGGCAGCACAACATTGCCACCACCAACTTCACCCACCTGACCGGGTTTCAGCTCAGCGGCGCAAACATCATGGTGACCACGCAGTTCACGGGCTGCGCCTTCTGCATGGCCGAGCACGGGGGCAGCATGTACTGCGCGCACGTGTCGCCCGCAGGTGTGCCGGGCAAGACTCCCAACACCACAGGCAACATCCTGGCGGCACGAATCATGACCACGGGGCAGATGCAGAATGCCGGCGCTATTGCGCCCCGGGTGTTTGGCCGCAACATCGGAAGCCCGCCGAACGGCGGTGGCTACAACATAGGAGGCGGAGGTGGCCCCACGACTTACATGACGGTCATCGGTTTTCCGGGTGGCACCAGCTACGAGATATATTCGCAAACCACGGTCAACGACGCCATCGTGGGCTTGCCGGTTCAAATTTACTGATCGGACGGAATCATGCTCACCAGCCCTTTTTTCAAGTCTTTCAGCCCTCCAGGCAGGGTGTGGCGGGCGCAAGCAGCTATTTTTTTGATAGCGTTTTCGGCCTTCGCGCAAGCCGCGGACTACAGCGGCCCGCTGTTCGACGCCCACCTGCATTACAACGTGGAGGCCTGGGACGGCCGGGCCGGACCGCACGGGCCCGACGATGTGCTGGCGCGCATGAAACGCAACGGCGTGCGCGCCATCGTCGCCAATTCGCGGCCCAACGATGGCACCAAGGCGCTGGCGTCGCTGGAACAGACGAAACAGGCCGGCGTGACGGTGGTGCCCTTCATCCGCCTTTACCGCAACCGCGCCGATTACGACAACTGGTACCGCGACGAGACCATTTACGAAATGGTGCAGGCCGAATTCGCGCGCGGCGTGAGCGGCGCCCAGGCCGGCCCGTACAAGGGCATCGGCGAATTCCACCTGTATGACAGCGCCAACGCCAACGGGCCGGTGGCGAAAAAACTCATGCAGTTTGCCGAGAAGAACAATCTCGCCATCCTCTCGCATGTTGACGACGTGGCCATCGACCTGCTGATGGCGCACGCACCCAAAGCGCGGCTGATCTGGGCGCATACCGGCATAGGCGGCGTACCGGCCGCGCGCGTGGACGCGCTGTTTGCGCGCTACCCGAGCTTGATGGGCGAGCTGTCCTACCGGCCCGGCCTCACCTGCGATGCCGGCAAGTTGTGCCCCGAGTGGCGCGCGCTGCTGCTCAAGTACCCGACGCGTTTCATGATCGGCTCGGACACCTGGGTCAACCAGCGCTGGCAGTATTACGACGAACTCATGAAGGGCTACCGCACCTGGCTGGGCGACCTGCCGCCCGATGTGGCACGCGGCATCGGCTGGGGCAATGGGGCTGCCGCTTTTGGCATCGCCACGCCATAAAACATCAGATGATCCAGCTGCATTACTCACCCAGCACGGCAGCCATGGTGCCGCACATCCTGCTGGAAGAGCTGGGCCTGCCCTTTGAAAAGGTGCTGGTCGACACCTCCATTGGCGCGCACCGAACCGAGGCTTACCGCCAGCTCAATCCCAACGGCCTGGTCCCGACCCTGGTCGACGGCGAACTGGTGCTGTATGAAACCGCCGCGATCTGCCTGCACCTCAGCGATACCCACCCCGAGGCCGGGCTGGCGCCGCCGCTGGGGAGTAGGGAGCGCGCGGATTGCTACAAGTGGCTGATGTGGCTGACCAACACCTTGCAGGCCACGCTGATCGTCTATTTTTATCCGGAGCGTTCGGTGGCGCCGGGCAATGCTGCCGGCGCGGCCGAGGTCAAGGCGCAGGCCGAACTCCGGATAGGCGGCATGCTGGACCAGCTCGATACCGAACTGGCGAAGCGCGGCGGGCCGTGGTTTGCCGGCAAGGCCTACAGCCTGCTCGATGCCTATGTGTTCACGCTGTGCCGCTGGACACGCAACTTCGCCTCGCCCGCAGCCCGCACCCGACCGCATCTGGGCCCGCACTTGCAGCGCATGCTGGCGCGCCCGGCCGTGCAGCGCGTGCTGGCGGCGGAAGAACTTTCTCCGCCTTTTGTCTAGTCCTTGAGCAGGGCGTCGAGTTCGAGCGCATTGCTGACCGCCGCGCCCGAGGCGGTGTTGTCGAAGATGCACCAGACGGCTGCGCCGCTGTCGGCGCTTTCACGCAGCTTCAGCGCCAGGGCCTGCAGCGTCGCCTGGCCGTAGGCCGAGTAGTACATGCGCGGCGAGCCGTGCAGCCGCACATAGACCAGGCCGGGCCAGCCACCCGGTGCGGCGCCGGGCGCATGGCGCACCGGGTCGGCCAGCACGCGGGCTATGCGCCACTTCTCCAGGGCGGCATCGACGTCCGGCGTGAACCAGCTCGCATGGCGCGGCTCCAGCGCGACCGGCCCCGCATGTTGTGCGCGCAAGGCCTTAAAAAATGACGGTGCGGTGGCGGCATCAAACACCAGGCTGGGCGGCAACTGCACCAGCAGGCAGCCGAGCTTGTCGCCCAGGCCCGCAGCTTGCGCGAGGAATCCGTCCAGCAATCCGCCGCAGTCGCGCAAGCGCCGTTCGTGCGTGATGGTTTTGGGCAGCTTGACCGAAAAACGGAAGTGATGCGGCACACTGCCGGCCCAGCGTTCATAGGTCGCCGGCTGGTGCGGCCGGTAAAACGACGAGTTGATTTCCGCCGCCATCAAACGGCCGGCGTAACGCTGCAAATGGGTGCCGGCTTCCGGAAATTCCGGCCAGCTGTCGCGCGGCAAGCTCCAGCCGGCGCAACCGGTGTGGACGGGCGATGCCGGTGCCGCCACGAATCTGCCCGCCGGCCGCGCTCAGCGCCGGGTCCGCGCGAGGTAGTCCTTGCGCCAGAACACCACGCCGAGCGCCAGCGCGACGAAGGCCATCGACGCCATGGCCCACCAGAAGCCGCTGGGCAGGTGCAGCAGCGGCGTGAACTCGAAGTTCATGCCGAAGATGCCGGCGATCAGGTTCAGCGGCAGGAAGATGGCGGTCAGCGCGGTCAGGGTGCGCATGATGTCGTTGGTGCGGTTGCTTTGCGCGCTGAAGTGGATCTGCACCACGGTTTCGGCCGACTGCTCGAGACGGCGCGCATGGTGCACCACCCGTTCGATGTGTTCGATGACGTCGCGCGCGCGGGCCACCATCTGGTCGCGGCGCGTCTGTGCCAGCTGGGCATCGGCGGCGAAAGAAGACATCGGCTGCTCGCGCAGGGAATCCAGCCACTCCTGCATCGCATCGTGCTGCTCGTCACACAGGTCCTCGAGCACGTGCAGCTGGCTGCGCGCGCCCATCAGCGAGCCCCAGTTGATGAAACGCGAGTTGGGCTTGAGCAACTCGGCCTGCCAGTGTTCGAGCTGGGTGGTCAGGTCCTTGCGCACGTCGAGGTAACTGTCCACCATGGCGTTGACCATGCGCAGCACCAGGTCGGCCGGGCTGGACGGGATGCGGCTGCGCGCCGACACCGCGTCCACACTGAATTTGGCATCGGTCAGGGAACGCTCGATGAAACTTTTGGCGGTGTAGCAGCCGCGTGGATGCACGCTGATCAGCAGCCGGTCGAACACCACGAACCCGACGGCGCGCGAACTGATGCGGTTGAAGGCGGCCAGGCCGCCCTTGGGTTTGCTGCGCGCCTGGCCGCTCTGCCCGTGGTAGGCCTGGACCGCCGACTCGTGTTCGGCTTCGGCGCGGGTTTCGGAGAGCGTCGCCAGCCGGCGGAAGATGATCAGGTCGTAAATCGAGGTGAAGTCGTAGTGCGAGGGATGGATCGCGCTGCCCAGGTCCTGGCAATGCAGGTCCAGCAGGGCCGAGCCGCCGAGCTGCTGCGCCGCCTGCTGCAGCAGCGGCAGGCGGGTTTCAAACTCCTCGCGATCGACAAAAACCCAGACGAAGCCATCGGACGGCGCCGTGGGGGGCAGCCCGTCCGAAAAACGCAGGCTGTCGGCGGTGAATTCGACGATTTGCACGGTGTCTGTCCGGTTTGTTGGTTAAATCGGCCGTTGGCACTTGCCGGTCGTGCGCAAGCAGCTATGCTTTTTGTAGCAAACGGGCGGCGGCGATGGCGAAGTAAGTCAGCATGCCGTCGGCGCCGGCGCGCTTGAAGGCCAGCAGACTTTCCATCATCACCGCATCGTGGTCCAGCCAGCCGTTTTGCGCCGCCGCCTTGAGCATCGCGTATTCGCCGCTGACCTGGTAGGCGAAGGTCGGCACGCCGAACTCGTCCTTCACCCGGCGCACCACGTCCAGGTAAGGCATGCCGGGCTTGACCATCACCATGTCGGCGCCTTCGGCGATGTCCATGGCCACTTCGCGCAGCGCTTCGTTGCTGTTGCCCGGGTCCATCTGGTAGACCTTCTTGTCGGCCTTGCCGAGGTTGCCGGCGGAGCCGACCGCATCGCGGAAGGGGCCGTAAAACGCACTCGCGTATTTGGCGCTGTAGGCCATGATCCGCGTGTGGATCAGCTTGCGCGATTCGAGCGCATGGCGGATCGCGCCGATGCGGCCGTCCATCATGTCGCTGGGCGCCACGATGTCCACGCCGGCTTCGGCCTGGGCCAGCGCCTGGCCGACCAGCAGTTCAATCGTCTCGTCGTTGAGGATGTAGCCGGTCTCCTTGTCGGGCAGGCCGTCCTGGCCGTGACTGGTGAACGGGTCCAGCGCCACGTCGGTCATCACGCCGAGTTCGGGGAAACGTTTTTTCAATTCGCGCACCACGCGCGGCACCAGGCCGTCGGGGTTCAGCGCCTCCTTGCCGTCATAGGTCTTGAGCGAGGCGTCGATCACCGGGAACAGGGCCATCACCGGGATGCCGAGCTGCACACACTCTTCGGCCACCGGCAGCAGCAGGTCCAGGCTGAGGCGCTCGACACCGGGCATGGAGCTCACGGCTTCGCGCCGGTTCTTGCCGTCGGTGACAAACACCGGGTAGATCAGGTCGTGCGCGCTGAGTGCGTTTTCACGCACCAGGTTGCGCGTGAAGCTGTCGCGGCGCAGGCGGCGCGGCCGGCCGGAAGGATAGGGGGCGAAGACGGTCATTGGCAAATTCTGCCATGCCCGCTGCTTTGCAAGGGCGCAGGCCGCCGGCCGCATTCGGCAAGCCAGGCGTGCAGGCAAAAAAATGCCCGGATGACACTGGGTCAGCCGGGCCTGGAAGCCTTTTTGCTGTGACACGTAAAGGCACCCGCTCAGGGAGGAAAAGCGGGATGCTGCCACCAAAAGGTAACAACACCTGTCAATTTTAGTCCCGTGGGCGGGATGTGACAAGGGCCGGGCCGAATCGTCGAGCGCCGCCGCGCGGGCCTGCGGGCTACACTTCGCCCATGCTCTGGGTCAAATCACTTCACATTGTTTTTGTCGCCAGCTGGTTTGCAGGCCTGTTCTACCTGCCGCGCATTTTTGTGAACCTGGCGATGGTGCCGCCCGAGAGCGTCGCCGAGCGCGAGCGCCTGATCCTGATGGCGCGCAAGCTGCTCCGCTTCACCACCCTGCTGGCCGTGCCCGCGCTGGTGTTCGGCTTGTGGCTGTGGCTGGGTTACGGCATAGGCCGAGGGCCCGGCAACGGCTGGATGCACGCCAAGCTGGCCGTTGTGGTGCTGGCGATCGGCTACCACCATGCTTGCGGCCGCATCCTCGCGACCTTCATCGCGCAGCGCAACACGCGCAGCCACGTGTGGTGGCGCTGGTTCAACGAAGTGCCGGTGCTGCTGCTGCTCGCCGCCGTGGTACTGGTGGTCGTCAAGCCGTTCTAGCAACAGCAGGCTGCCAGAGTGCCCCCCCCGACCTCCCCAGCAGACGCGAGCGATCCGGCTCCGCCGGGCGCAATGCGTCGTCCCCTGCAAGGGGAGGCAGAACTACACGATGCACAGCATCGTGAGGATGTCAGGGGTGTGCCACCTGTTTCCCTGCAAGGGGGAAAGGAACTGCACGAAGCGGAGCGCAGTGAGAACGATGGGGGTGTGCAATCAGCCTCCTGGCCCCTCGCGCTGGCCACGATGTGCCTGATTGTTTACGCCAGCCTCTACCCCTTTGCCGAGTGGCGCAACCAGGGCATCTCACCGCTGCATTTCCTGACCGCGCCATTGCCGCGTTACTGGACAGGTTTTGATGTCGGCGTCAACCTCGCCGGTTATGCGCCACTCGGGTTTTTGCTGGCCCTTGCAGCGCTGCGCAGCGGCCGCATACGCTGGGCCGTCAGCGTGGCGGTGCTTGCGGCGGGCGGCTTGTCGCTGGCCATGGAAACCCTGCAAAGCTATCTGCCTTCGCGTGTGCCCTCGAATGTGGATTTCGCGCTGAACACCGCCGGCGCCTGGCTGGGCGCCTGCAGCGCCTGGCTGCTGGAAAAAGCCGGCGCCATTGCGCGCTGGAGCCGCGTGCGCGCGCGCTGGTTTGTGCGCGATGCGCGCGGCGCGCTGGTGCTGCTGGCGCTGTGGCCGGTGGCGCTGCTGTTTCCCGCCTCGGTGCCGCTGGGGCTGGGCCAGGTGATCGAGCGCCTGGAGTACTGGCTGGCCGAGATGCTGGCGGACACGCCTTTCCTGGAATGGCTGCCGGTGCGCGACATCGAGTTGCAGCCGCTGGTGCCCGGTGCCGAGGTCATTTGCGTGGCGCTGGGCGCGCTGATCCCGTGCCTGCTGGCCTACGGGGTCGTGCGCACCTGGCCGCAGCGCGTGGTCATGCTGATGGTGGCGCTGGCCGGGGGCGTCACGTTGACAGCCCTGTCGGCGGCGCTGAGTTACGGGCCCGATCATGCCTGGGCCTGGCTGGATTTCCCGGTGCAGGTGGGCCTGATCATGGGTGGCGTGCTGGCCCTGTTGCTGCTGCCGGTGCCGCGCCGGGCCAGCGCCGCATTGCTGCTGGTCGCGCTGTGTGTGCACCTGTCGCTGCTGAACCAGGCGCCGGCCGGCCCCTACTTTGCCGAGACCCTGCAGATCTGGGAGCAGGGCCGTTTTGTGCGTTTCAACGGCCTGGCCCAGTGGCTGGGCTGGCTCTGGCCGTTTGCGGCGCTGGTCTACGTGCTGGTGCGTTTGTCCGTGCGCAAGTCCGGAGATACGCGCGAAAGTAAAATCGGGGCATGACCCCAACCAGTGCGACAGGTGCGGCCCCGTCCGCCGCCTCCCCCGATTCTTATTACGAGCGGCACATCTTCTTTTGCCTGAACCAGCGTGAAAACGGCGAGGATAGCTGCGCCAACCACCGGGCCCAGCAGGGCTTTGACCGCTGCAAGGCACAGGTCAAGGCCGCCGGCCTGGCCGGACCGGGCCAGGTGCGCGTCAACAAGGCCGGTTGCCTGGACCGCTGCGCCGCCGGACCGGTGGCCGTGGTCTACCCCGAGGCGGTCTGGTACACCTATGTGGATGCGAATGACATCGACGAGATCGTCGAGTCGCACCTCAAAAATGGGCAGGTGGTCGAGCGCCTGCTGACACCGCCGCATCTCGGGCGCTGATTTCCGGTATTGACAGGAAACATGACTGCTTTTTTGCCTCCAGCCCATGACTGGCGGGCGTAAGAAGCTATAAATTCGATAGCATTTAGCTCCCCAGGAAGGTTGCCCCTTGAACGCCCACACCCAGAAAAGCAGTTTCCCCGGCCCGGCCGGCGCCATCGAAATGGCCCTGGACGCGCCGGCGGGCGCCTCGCGCGGCGTCGCGGTGATCGCGCATCCGCACCCGCTGTTCGGTGGCACGCTGGACAACAAGGTGGTGCAGACGCTGGCGCGCGCCTTCACCCAGAGCGGCTGGACCGCGGTGCGTTTCAACTTCCGCGGTGTCGGGGCCAGTGAGGGTGTTTACGACGAGGGTCGCGGCGAGGTCGAGGACATGCTGGCGGTGGTGCAGCAGGCGGCGCCCGGGGGCGCGCTGGCGCTGGCTGGTTTTTCCTTCGGCGGTTTTGTCACTTCGCAGGTGGCGGCGCGCCTGCAGCCGGCGCGCGCCATCGACAAGCTGGTGCTGGTGGCACCGGCGGCCAGCCGTTTTGCGGTTGCGCCTGTGGCCGAGGCTGCGCATGAACAGACGCTGGTCATCCACGGCGAGCAGGACGACACCGTGCCGCTGCAGGCGGTGATGGACTGGGCCCGGCCCCAGCTACTGCCTGTTACGGTTGTCCCCGGTGGCGGCCATTTCTTTCATGGACAATTGCCGCTGCTGAAAAGTCTGGTCGCGCGCCACCTGCGTTGAACGCTTCATCCTTACGCCCTCCATTTCCAGGTTTTACTTCCCCATGCGTTTTGCTTCCCTTTTTCGCGGCCTGGCCGCTTCCCTGGCTTTTGTTTCTTCTGCCTGTTTCCTGCCGGCGGCACACGCCCAGATGCCGCAGCCGCCCGAAGTGGCTGCCCGCTCTTATTTGCTGCTGGACGTGACGGCCAACCAGATCCTGGCCGCCAAGGACATCGATTCGCCGGTCGAGCCGGCCTCGCTGACCAAGCTGATGACCGAATACCTGGTGTTCGACGCGCTGAAGTCGAAAAAGATCGACCTCAAGCAGACTTTTGGCGTCAGCGAACGCGCCTGGAAGATGCCCGGCTCCCGCATGTTCATCGACCCCAAGATGCAGGTGCCGGTGGAAGACCTGATCAAGGGCATGATCGTCCAGTCGGGCAACGACGCCACCATGGCGCTGGCCGAGGGCGTGGGTGGCACCGCCGAAAACTTCGTCAAATTGATGAACCAGCAGGCCAAGGCGCTGGGCATGAATTCGACCAGTTACAAAAATCCCGAGGGGCTGACCGAGCCCGGCCACACCACGACGGCGCGCGACCTGAGCATCCTGTCGATACGCCTGATGCAGGATTTTCCCGATTACATGGGGTTTTCGGCGATCAAGAAATACCGCTACCCCGGCACACCGGCCGCCAACGACACCAACCGCAACACCCTGCTGTTCCGCGATCCCTCGGTGGACGGCCTGAAAACCGGCCACACCAACGCCGCCGGTTACTGCATGATCGCCACCGCCAAACGCGACTTCCCGAACCTGGGCGCTGCCGGCGCACCCGGCAGCCGGCGCCTGCTGGCCATCGTGCTGGGCGCTGCCAGCGACAGCGACCGGGCCAACGAGTCGCAAAAGCTGCTGAACTGGGGCTACACCGCCTTCGAGGCCGTCAAATTATTTGACGCCGGCCAGCCGGTGGCTTCACCCAGTGTCTGGAAGGGCAAATCAAATACCGTCAAGCTGGGCCGGCCGCAGGCCATTGTGCTGGCCATTCCTGCCGGCAGCTCGGCCAAGCTGCAGACCCAGGTCGCCCGGCCGGATCCGCTGGTGGCGCCGTTTGTCAAAGGCCAGGCCGTGGGCACCCTGAAGGTCACCACCGGCGCCGGCCAGCCGGTGGCGGACATCCCGCTGGTGGCGCTGGAGGCGGTCGAGGAGGCCGGCATCGTGGGCCGCGCCTGGGATTCGATCCGGCTCTGGATCAAATAAGCCGGTTTGCCCCGCTTTTCAGGCCGGGTTCGGATGGCTGGCCTCGGAACCGGGCCGGCAAGATTGCGGCGGGGCGCCCAAACTGCTACACTCGAGGGCTTTTCCGGAAATTCCGGGGAGATTCTCGTTTTCAGCTAAATATTCACGTATTTATCAGTCAAGTCAGAAATCAGACGTTTAGGGACGTTTTTACATGCCAACCATTAATCAGCTAGTCCGTCAGGGGCGCGAGGTCGAAAAGATCAAGTCCAAGAGCCCTGCGATGGAAAACTCTCCGCAGCGCCGCGGTGTGTGCACCCGTGTGTACACCACGACGCCCAAGAAGCCCAACTCCGCTCTGCGTAAGGTTGCCAAAGTGCGCCTGACCAACGGTTTTGAAATCATTTCCTACATCGGCGGCGAAGGCCACAACCTGCAGGAACACAGCGTGGTGCTGGTTCGCGGCGGTCGTGTCAAGGACTTGCCCGGTGTGCGTTACCACATCGTCCGTGGTTCGCTCGACCTGCAAGGCGTGAAAGACCGCAAGCAGTCGCGCTCCAAGTACGGCGCGAAAAAACCAAAGGCCAAGTAAGCCCTCCGGCTGAAAGTCCCAACGGCTCGGGGCAAGTTCTCCGCGCCGGAAGAAGTTGTCACAACGTCTTCAAAACAAGGTGTTTCAATCGTCCTGGCAGGTGGTTGAAACGAAGTGACCCAAGTGCAAATTGTTGCGCCGGTCGAGTAAGTGAGGGTTTTGATAACCCTCGCGGCATGGCCCGAAACGGCAATGCCAACTGAAGCAAAGAGGTGAAAAAATGCCACGTCGTCGCGAAGTCCCTAAACGTGAAATTCTTCCTGATCCGAAATACGGCAATGTTGACCTTGCCAAATTCATGAACGTGATCATGCAAGGCGGCAAGAAGGCCGTCGCAGAGCGCATCATTTACGGTGCGCTCGACTTCATCGAGAAAAAGAACCCGGGCAAAGATCCGCTGGAGGCCTTCCACATGGCCATCGGCAACATCAAGCCCATGGTTGAAGTGAAGTCCCGCCGCGTTGGCGGTGCCAACTACCAGGTGCCGGTTGAAGTGCGCCCGGTCCGCCGCATGGCCCTGGCCATGCGCTGGCTGAAAGAAGCCGCCAAGAAGCGCGGCGAGAAGTCCATGTCCCTGCGTCTGGCCAATGAGCTGATGGTAGCTACCGAAGGCCGTGGCGGCGCCATGAAAAAGCGTGATGAAGTTCACCGCATGGCCGAAGCCAACAAGGCATTCAGCCACTTCCGCTTCTAAAGGCGGGAGCCATGTTTGCTGCGCGGATTTGACGCGTTGCCGGCCGGAGTCGCTGGCGCCCAGGCGCCCTGATTCCTGCCGGTTCAAGCCCATTTCCTGCCGACTGCGTGCAAAACGTGCAGCCGGCAGACGCGTAGAAAAAACATGAAAAGTGTTTTAGCAACGAGTCTTTGTTCGTCTTTCGAACTGAAAGTAATTTATGTCCCGCGCTACCCCCATTCAAAACTACCGCAACATTGGTATTTCCGCGCACATTGACGCCGGCAAAACCACGACCACCGAGCGGATCCTCTTTTACACCGGTGTGAACCACAAGATCGGTGAAGTTCATGACGGCGCGGCCACCATGGACTGGATGGAGCAGGAGCAGGAGCGTGGCATCACGATTACTTCCGCTGCAACCACCTGCTTCTGGAAGGGCATGGACACGTCCCTGCCAGAGCACCGCATCAACATCATCGACACGCCCGGCCACGTGGACTTCACGATTGAAGTCGAGCGTTCCATGCGTGTGCTCGACGGCGCCTGCATGGTGTATTGCGCCGTGGGCGGCGTTCAGCCCCAGTCGGAAACCGTCTGGCGCCAGGCCAACAAGTACAAGGTGCCACGCCTGGCCTTTGTGAACAAGATGGACCGCACCGGTGCCAACTTCTTCAAGGTCGTGGATCAGATGAAACTGCGCCTGAAGGCCAGCCCGGTGCCAATGGTGATCCCCATCGGCGCCGAGGAAAACTTCACCGGCGTGGTCGACCTGCTGAAAATGAAGGCCATCATCTGGGACGAAGCGTCCCAGGGCATGAAGTTCACCTACAGCGACATCCCTGCCGAGCTCGTCGAGTTGGCCAAGGAATGGCGCGAGAAGATGGTCGAGGCTGCTGCCGAGGCATCGGAAGAGTTCATGAACAAATACCTTGAAGAAGGTGATTTGACCGAAGAGGAAATCAAGCTGGGCATCCGTACGCGTACCATCGCCAGCGAGATCCAGCCGATGTACTGCGGCTCCGCGTTCAAGAACAAGGGCGTGCAGCGCATGCTGGACGCCGTGATCGAGTTCATGCCCTCGCCGATCGACATCCCGCCTGTCAAGGGCATGGATGAAGACGAAGCGCCGGTGACCCGCAAGGCCGACGACGAAGAGAAATTCTCTGCATTGGCATTCAAGCTGATGACCGACCCGTTTGTGGGCCAGCTCACCTTTGTGCGCGTCTATTCCGGCGTGCTGAAGAAGGGCGACAGCGTCTACAACCCGATCAAGGGCAAGAAAGAGCGTATCGGCCGTATCGTGCAGATGCACGCGAACAACCGCGAAGAAGTCAGCGAAATCCGCGCCGGCGACATCGCCGCCTGCGTGGGCCTCAAAGACGTGACCACGGGTGAAACCCTGTGTGATCCGGATGCCATCGTCATGCTCGAGCGCATGGTCTTCCCCGAGCCTGTGATTACCCAGGCCGTGGAACCCAAGACCAAGGCCGACCAGGAAAAAATGGGCATCGCGCTGCAGCGCCTGGCGCAGGAAGACCCGTCTTTCCGCGTCAAGACCGACGAAGAGTCTGGCCAGACCCTGATCGCCGGCATGGGCGAGCTGCATCTGGAAATCATCGTGGACCGCATGAAACGCGAGTTCGGCGTGGAAGCCAACGTCGGCAAGCCCCAGGTGGCTTACCGCGAGACCATCCGCAAGACCATCGAAGATGCCGAAGGCAAGTTCGTGCGCCAGTCGGGCGGCAAGGGCCAGTACGGCCACGTGGTGCTCAAGATCGAACCCAATGAAATGGGCAAGGGCATCGAGTTCGTCGATGCCATCAAGGGTGGTGTGGTTCCGCGCGAATACATCCCTGCGGTCGAAAAAGGCATTCACGAGGCCGTGACCTCGGGCGTGCTGGCCGGTTACCCGGTGGTCGACGTCAAGGTGACGCTGCATTTCGGCTCGTACCACGACGTGGACTCGAACGAAATGGCCTTCAAGATGGCCGCGATCTTCGGTTTCAAGGAAGGCTGCCGCAAGGCCGGCCCGGTGATTCTGGAGCCGATGATGGCTGTCGAGGTGGAAACGCCTGAAGACTACGCCGGCAACGTGATGGGCGATCTGTCCTCACGCCGCGGCATGGTGCAGGGCATGGAAGACATGGTCGGTGGCGGCAAGGCCATCAAGGCCGAAGTGCCCCTGTCCGAGATGTTCGGTTACTCGACCACGCTGCGTTCGATGTCGCAGGGCCGGGCCACCTACACCATGGAATTCAAGCACTACTCGGAAGCCCCGCGCAATGTGTCCGAAGCCATCATGGCTGCACGCGCCAAGTAAGTAAACCAGTGCCGGTTCCGGAAGGGGCCGGCACTTTCTTTTTCCTGTCTGCGATTGTGTGCCCCTCACTGCCCGTGGTGATGGAACCAGCAACACAGTGCAAACGTTAAACCATACACGGGCGCGTTCTTTCTCTGGAGTTAAAAATGGCAAAAGGCAAATTTGAGCGGACCAAGCCGCACGTCAACGTTGGCACGATTGGGCACGTTGACCATGGCAAGACCACCCTGACGGCAGCGATCACGACCGTGCTTGCGGCCAAGTTCGGCGGCGAAGCCAAGGG
>JAUXPP010000089.1 GCA_030683705.1 Polaromonas sp.
ATCCGCCCGCTGGAGGGCATCGTCAAGCAGATTGCCGGCGTTGATCACACGTACGCGACCGCCGTGAATTCGATGGGCGTGTTGATGGTGCAATTCAAGGTCGGAGAGGACAAGGAAAAATCGCTGGTCAAACTCTATGACCGGGTGCTGGGGCAGCGCGATCGCCTGCCCGCGGGCGCGGGCGAGCCGCTGATTCGCAGCGTGGATGTGGACGACGTGCCCATTGTCACCGTCACGCTGGCCTCCGAGATCTACGACGATTACGCCCTGAAGCGTCTGGCCGACCGCCTGATGGAAGGACTGCGCAGCCTGGACAAGGTCTCTGCCATTTCCGTCAAGGGCGGGCGCGACCGGGAACTGCGCATCGAACTGGACCCGCAGCGCCTGCAGGCCTTCGGCGTCACGCTGGACCAGGTGCATGCCACCCTGCGCGCAAGCAATGTCGCCGCGCCCCTGGGAACGGTGGTGCAACAGGGCCAAAACCGCCAGGTGTTCCTGGACGGCTTTCTGAGCTCGGCGCAAGACCTCAAGCGCGTGATCGTGGGCAGCCATGCCGGGCGCCCGATCTATCTGGGCGATGTGGCACAGGTCGTCGACGGTCCGCCGCAAGAGCGCACGCACCTGAGCCGTCTTACATTTGGCCCGGCCGATGCGCGCTTTGGCAAGACGCAGCAGGCGGAGATGCCGGCCGTCACGCTGGCCGTGGCCAAGAAAGCCGGTAGCAACGCCGTCTTTGTTGCCAACGATGTGCTGGAGCGCATCGAGCGGATGAAGGCCCAATTCGTACCGGCAGGGGTCGAACTGGTCGTCACCCGCAATGACGGCGAGAAGGCGGATGCCGCCGTCAGCGGGCTGATCGAGCACCTGGGTATCGCGGTGCTGGCCGTGTTTCTGGTGACTGCCGCGTTCCTGGGCCTCAAGGAGGCACTGATCGTGGGCGTGACCGTGCCGCTGATCCTGGCCCTGACCCTGGGCGCTGCCTATCTCTTTGGCCTGTCCATCAACCGCGTTTCGCTGTTCGCGCTCATCCTGTCGCTGGGGCTGCTGGTCGATGGCGCGATTGTCGTGATCGAAAACATCCACCGCAACTACAGCCGTCTTGGCAAGCAGGACAAACGCCTGGTCACGGTGCAGGCCACCAACGAAATCGGCAACCCCACCAACCTGGCGACGCTGGCGGTGATGCTGGTGTTCGGCTCGCTGCTGGTGGTCAGCGGCATGCCGGGGCAGTATTTCTACCCGGTCGCTTTCAATGTGCCGGTCGCCATGGCGGCCTCGCTGCTGGTGGCCTACGCGGTGGTGCCCTGGGCCGCCAACCGCTGGCTCAAACCCGGCGAAGGGCACGACCTGGAAGACCACGACACCCATGACCGCCTGCATCGCTTCTACCGCGCTGTCATGTCACCGCTGGTGGATCGCTCGCGCAGCCGCTGGCTCGTTTTCCTGTTGGCGGGATTGGCCATTGCCGTATCGCTGTTGCAACCGGCCTGGCAGTTCTTGCGCCCCGCCGGTTTGAGCGGGCCGCAGTCCTGGTTCGGTGTCGAGCTGGCCATGATGCCCAAGGACGACAAAAACACCTTCAACATCACCCTGGACATGCCAGAGACCGCGCCGGTGGAGACGACTGATCGGCTCGTGCGCGAGGTCGGCGCGCTGCTGCGCGAGAACGCTTACGTTCGCAACTACCAGAGCTGGATCGGCGAGGCCGGCGTGATCGACTTTAATGGCCTGTTGCGCGGTT
>JAUXPP010000090.1 GCA_030683705.1 Polaromonas sp.
AACTCATCTGGTCGGCGTTGCGCAGGATGGGCACGACCAGGCCGCGCGGCGAACCGACGGCGATGCCGATGTCGAAGTAGCCGTGGTAGACGATGTCATTGCCGTCCACCGAGGCATTGAGCACCGGGTACTTTTTCAGCGCATGCACCGCCGCCTTGACGAAAAAACTCATGAAACCGATCTTGGTGCCGTGCTCTTTCTCGAACTTTTCCTGGAAGCGTTTGCGCATCTCCATCACCGGCGCCATGTTGACCTCGTTGAAGGTGGTCAGGATGGCGTTGGTCGATTGCGATTGCAGCAAACGCTCGGCAATGCGCGCGCGCAGGCGGCTCATGGGCACGCGCTGCTCGGGGCGGTCGCCCAGGTCGCTGGCCTTCGCGGGCGCCGCCACTTGAGGCAAAGAAGTGGTTGGAGCGCCCGTCGGTATTGCGCTGGCAGCTACTGATTTGGGAGCAGAACCGCTAGCGACGGCGCCCAGCACGTCGCCCTTGGTGACACGGCCGTCCTTGCCGGTGCCGGCCACCGAGCCGGAAGCCAGCTGGTTGTCGGCCATGAGTTTGGCCGCGGCAGGCATCGCCACGCCGGCCATGCTGCCGCCGCTGGCTGCGGGGGCGGGAGCTGGCGTCGCCGCGGCTGCCGGCGCAGGCGCTGCGGCCGCCGCGGGTGCAGCCGCCGCCACCTTGCCTTCGGTATCGATGCGGGCAATCAGCTGCTCGGCAGTCACGGTGCCGCCGTCGGCCACCAGGATTTCGGACAACACGCCGGCGGCCGGGGCCGGCACTTCCAGCACGACCTTGTCGGTCTCGATCTCGATCAGGATTTCGTCGATGGCGATGGCATCGCCGACTTTTTTCTTCCACTGCAGCATGGTCGCTTCAGCGACGGACTCGGACAGCTGGGGGACTTTGACTTCTACGGTAGCCATGTAAATTCTTTCGGTATGGGGGGATGGACCAGGCACGCGCCACGGGGCGCGTGCGGCCGGTTCTTATTTGGTCAGGATGAAGCCCTTGAGCTTGCCGAACGCGCCGTCCACCAGCGCCTTCTGCTGCTCCTGGTGCAGGTGCGAATAGCCGACGGCCGGCGAAGCAGACGCCGCGCGTCCCGAGTAACCCAGTTTCTGGCCTTCGGACATGTTCTCGTGGATGTAGTGCTGCACGAAGAACCAGGCGCCCTGGTTTTGCGGCTCGTCCTGGCACCACACCACCTCGCTGAGGTTGGGGTACTTCCTGAGCTCGGTGGCAAACGCCTTGTGCGGGAAGGGATACAGCTGCTCGACGCGCACAATCGCCACATCGTCAGCGCCCTTTTCCTCGCGCTTCTTGGCGAGGTCGTAATACACCTTGCCGGAACAGGCGATCACGCGCTTGACCTTGTCGGCCTTGAGTTCGTGGTTATCCGGAATCACCGTCTGGAAACTGCCCTTGGTGAACTCGCTCAGCGGCGAGGTGGCGTCCTTGTTGCGCAGCAGCGACTTGGGCGTCATGATGATCAGCGGCTTGCGCAGGTTGCGCACCATCTGGCGGCGCAGCACGTGGAAGATCTGCGCGGCGGTCGTCGGCTGCACCACCTGCATGTTGGTGTCGGCCGACAGCTGCATGAAACGCTCGAGGCGGGCCGAGCTGTGCTCCGGGCCCTGGCCTTCGTAACCGTGCGGCAGCATCAGCGTGATGCCGTTGACCCGGCCCCACTTCACTTCACCGGAGGCAATGAACTGGTCGATCACGACCTGCGCGCCATTGACGAAGTCGCCGAACTGGGCTTCCCAGATGACCAGCGTGTTCGGGTCGTTGGAGGCATAGCCGTATTCGAAGGCCAGCACGGCTTCCTCGGACAGGATGGAGTCGATCACCACAAACGGAGCCTGGTTGTCGGCCACGTTTTGCAGGGGCACATAGGTGCCGGTGTCGAACTTTTCGCGGTTCTGGTCGTGAATCACGGCATGACGGTGGGTGAAGGTGCCGCGCCCGCAATCCTCACCCGACAGCCGCACCGGGTAGCCGCTGGCGACCAGCGAGGCGAACGCCATATGTTCACCCATGCCCCAGTCCACCGGGATGTCGCCGCGTCCCATGGCCGCGCGGTCGTCGTACACCTTCTTGACCAGCTGGTGCGCTGTCACGGTCGTGGGGATGACGCTGATTTTTTCGGCCAGGCGTTTCCACTCGGCCATCGGGATGGCGGTGTCTCCGGCATCGGTCCACTTCTTGCCGAGGTAGGGCCGCCAGTCCACCGCGTAATTGCTCTTGAAGTTGGTCACCACCGGGTCGAAGGTGCTCTTGCCGGCGTCCAGCGCAGCGCGCACCGCCTTGACCATGTCATCGCCCAGTGTCTCGCCCATGCCCTGGGCCGACAGCTTGTCCGCGTAGAGCTTGCGTGTGCCAGGGTGCTGGGCAATCTTCTTGTACATCAGCGGCTGGGTCAGCGCAGGCGTGTCCTGCTCGTTGTGGCCGAGCTTGCGGAAGCAGATGATGTCGACCACCACATCCTTCTGGAACTCCATGCGGAACTCCAGCGCGAGTTGCGTGGCCAGCACCACGGCTTCCGGATCATCGCCGTTGACGTGCAGCACCGGCGCCTCGATCATCTTGACGACGTCGGTGCAATACAACGTCGAGCGGCTGTCGCGCGGGTCGCTGGTGGTGAAACCGATCTGGTTGTTGATCACGATATGCACCGTGCCGCCGGTGGAATAACCCCGGGTTTCGGCCAGCGCCAGCGTTTCCATCACGACGCCCTGCCCGGCAAAAGCCGCATCGCCATGCACCAGCACCGGCAGCACCTGCAGACCCTTGGGGTCGGCGCGGCGGTCCATGCGGGCGCGCACCGAGCCTTCGACGACCGGGTTGACGATCTCGAGGTGAGAAGGATTGAAGGCCAGGCTCAGGTGCACCGGGCCGCCGGGGGTGGTCACGTCCGAGCTGAAGCCCTGGTGGTACTTCACGTCGCCGCTGGGCAGGTCTTCCGGCGCGGTGTGGTCAAACTCGGCAAACAGGTCGGCCGGCACCTTGCCCAGCGAGTTGACCAGCACGTTCAGGCGGCCACGGTGGGCCATGCCGATCACGATTTCCTTGATGCCGATGCTGCCGCTGCGCTGGATCAGTTCGTCCATGCTGGCAATGAAACTTTCGCCGCCCTCCAGCGAAAAGCGTTTCTGTCCGACGTATTTGGTATGCAGGAAACGCTCCAGGCCTTCGGCCGCGCTCAGGCGGTCCAGGATGTGGAGCTTCTTTTCCTTGCTGAAGTTGGGCTTGCTGCGGATGCTCTCGAGCTTTTGCTGCCACCAGCGCTTTTGCGCCTGGTCGGTCATGTACATGTACTCGGCGCCTATGGTGCCGCAGTAGGTTTCGCGCAGCGCATTGAGCAGCTCGCGCAGGCTCATGGTGTCCTTGCCGAAGAAGGTGTTGCTGGTGTTGAACACCGTTTCCTGGTCGGCATCGCTGAATCCGTAGAAGGACGGATCGAGCTCGGGAATGTTGTCGCGTTCGGCGCGCTTGAGCGGGTCGAGGTCGGCCCAGCGGGCGCCGACGTTGCGGTAGGCGGCGATCAGTTGCTGGACGGCGGTGCGCTTGCGGCCCATCTCGGAGTCGGCGCCACTGGCGACAACCACCCGGGTCTGGCCCTGTTTGGCGCGCTCGGCAAAGGCATTGACGACCGGCAGGTGCGGCACGTCCTTGGCATTGCTGCCGTCGACCGCGGGAACGTTTTGCAGGGCGTCGAAATACTCGCGCCAGTTGTCAGGCACGCTGCCGGGGTTGGCGAGGTAGTTTTCGTACATCTCTTCGACATAGGGCGCATTGCCGCCGAAGAGATAGGTGTTGCCTTGATAGGCCGAATAGACGGACGATGCCGCCGGGATTGAACTCATTACGCTGACCTCCGTTTCCCTTGAGGAAACATTAGCTGGCCACAGCAGGATGTGGCTGGTTGATTAACCTTCCGCAACACGGCTTGACCGATTAGCGGATGCGACTGTGGCAAGGAAGGGCCTTCAGAAACACCTCCGATTGTGCCACCGAATGCCCAAACGGCGAAACCCGGGCCGCCACACCGGCGCCCGGGTTTTGTCATGAAGCCGTCAACCGGCTCGGGTCAGGATCGTCTCAGGCCAGGCCGGGATTGCCAGCAACGCCGACCAGGGCTGGTACGTTGAGTTTCGGCGGTTTGATGACTTTTTTGGCCTGCAGCCAGGTCTCGACCACTTCCCAGGCCGGTGGGCCGGCGTTTTTGCTGGCCTCGGCCACCGGCGCCCAGCCTGCGACCTTGTAGGTCTTGTCGGCCTCGATCAGCTGGCCCTTCAGGCGCATGTTCTGGATGCGCGAACCCATCTTCGCGCCGGGCTCGCAGGTGTAGCTCAGGCCGCCGACCCGCACCATGTCGCCACCCTGCTGGTAGTAGGGGTCGGGGTTGAACAGGTTGTCGCCGACGTCTTCCAGGATGGTCTTGATCATATCGCCGCGAATGTCGGTCAGCGTGGTCCACGGGTAGGTGATGGCGGTCTGGTCCATGAGGTGTTCGCGCGTGATGGCCTGGCCCGGCAGCAGCGAGGTGCCCCAGCGGAAGCCGGGCGAAAACGCAATTTCGGCGCCACGCACTTCCATCAGCGCATCGAGGATCAGCTGGTCAAAGCTGCCGTTGAAGTTGCCGCGGCGGAACAGCGTTCCCTCGGTCACCGCGAGTTTTTCAGCCAGTTTCGCCTCATAGGGCGCGCGAATGCCGGCGATCAGCCGGCTCATGGCCGGATCGGCCGGCAACAGTTTTGAAAAAACCGGCAGCAGGCGGTACTTGAAGCCGGCCACCTTTTTGTCCCTGACGTCGAGGTCCAGCACGCCCAGGAACTTGCCATTGCTGCCGGCGTTGGTGACGATGGTCTGGCCGCCGGGGTTCTTGACGATCACCGGCACCGGCACGCCGTCGTGCGTGTGACCACCCAGGATGGCGTCGATGCCGGTGACGCGCGAAGCCATCTTGAGGTCCACATCCATGCCGTTGTGGCTCAGCAGCACGACGGCCTGCGCACCCTTGGCGCGCGCTTCATTGACGGTCTCCTGCATCTCGCTTTCGCGGATGCCGAAGCTCCAATTCGGCGTCAGCCAGGCCGGGTTGGCGATCGGGGTGTAGGGAAAGGCCTGGCCAATGATGGCCACGGCCACGCCGTTCATCTCCTTGATGACGTAGGGCTTGAACACCGGGTCGCCGAAGTCGCTGGTCTTGACGTTTTGCGCGACGAAATCAACCTTGCCGGCGAAATCCTTCTCGACGATGGTCTTGATGCGCTCCTCGCCATAGGTGAAGTCCCAGTGGCCGGTCATCACGTCCACGCCCAGCAGCTTGGCTGCATCCACCATGTCCTGGCCCTGGGTCCACAGTGCCGTGGCGCTGCCCTGCCAGGTATCCCCGCCGTCGAGCAGCAAGGCGCCAGGACGGCCGGCCTTGAGCTGCTTGACCAGGGTGGCGAGGTGCGCAAAACCGCCGACCTTGCCGTATTGCTGCGCCGCCCGCTCGAAATTCAGGTAAGTGAAGGCGTGCGCTTCGGGCGTGTTGGCCTTGAGATGCGCGGCCTTGAGCAGGTGCTCGCCGACCAGGTGCGGCAGTTTGCCCTGCATCGCGCCCACGCCGAGATTGACCGAGGGCTCGCGGAAGTACACCGGCATCAACTGCGCGTGGCAGTCGGTCATGTGCAGCAGGTGCACATTGCCCGAGCGCGGCAGGTTGTAGGAAGCGCCGGCCTGGGCAGCGCCGGCTTCACGGTGCAGCGGGAAACCGGCGGCCAGTGCGGCAGCCATGACACTTGCAAACTCGCGGCGGGACAGATTCATGGCGTTGTTCATCCTGCCCGGCTAGCCAGGCATGTGGGAAAGTTACTATAAATTCAATAGCTGCCTGCGCCCGCCGAACAAGGGCTACAGGCAGACATGAGCACCCAAACTCAGCGTGACATCACTTGTTCACGGGAGATTGCGGGTCCAGCAGCAGCGCCATCACATGGCGCATCTGGGCTTCGTTCAGGATGCCCGCATGGCCGAAGCGCGGCATGCCGGAGCAGGCGTTGTAGGCTTTGGCATTCCAGAGCTTGCCCCAGGTGTAGTCGACGATGGGCTTGCTCTCCGCGGCAGCTGGATTGCTGACGCCGCGCAGCTTGCCGTAGTTGTAGAGGCTGGGGCCGATGGAGCCGAAGGACAGTTCCTCCTTGCTGATCTGGTGGCAGTTGTAGCAGCTGCCGCCGTTGGCCGAGCCGGGCTGGTCGCTCCAGGTCATGCCGCGGCCGTTCTGCGCGATTTTTTCGCCCTCCTTCCAGTCGCCGATGAATTTGCCGTCCGAGGGCATCTTCACGGTTTTCAGGTTGGCTTCCTCGATCGCTTTGGCCAGCTTTTCGTCGAGGGCCGCACCCTGGGAGTCAGAGCAGGCCTTGTTGGACGCGTCCTGGTCCAGCCAGCTGGTTTTGGCGATGCCCTGGTCACGGAACGAGGACTTGATCACTTTCTGCGTGGCCTCGGCCACGTCCTGCTGGGAAGGAGCGGTGGCACAGCTGGCCAGCAGCACGGTCGCGGCAGCCAGGACGACGTGTGTATGGATTTTTTTCATCATGCTTCCTGTTCTGTTCAACGCTTGAGGGCCGGCGCGGTCGAAACACCACCCTTGCCGTTCACACCCATGTAAACGCCCAGCGCGATGGTCACGTCGGACGCATAACCCGGGAAGGGGAAGCGCTGCTGGCGGTAACAGTCATTCAGGCGGCGCTGCATGCTCCAGAGGTCGCCGCTGGACACCCGGTAGGCCGGCCAGGCACCGAAACCGTCACCGGCACCCGGATTTTTGGTCAGGTTGGGCAGGTCCTGCAAGCGCACACGCTTGTTGTCTTCTCCATGGCAGGAGGCACAGGAAAAGTCATACGGCCCGCCGCGCTGGTAGAACACCTGCTTGCCCACCGCATACATCAGCTTTTCCTGGGTATGCGCCTGCGGCAGGTTGAACTTCATGCCGCGCGACTCGCCGGAGATATAGGCCACCAGCGATTCGATGTTTTTCTGCTCATCGCGGCCAAACGGCGTTTTGGCGATGGTCGCGGCGCTGAAGCCCTGCAGCGTTTCCATGCAGGTCAGCAGGCGCGACTCGAGGTCCTGCACCCGGGCGGTGTCGGCGAAGTAGCGTGGCAGTTCGACAAAAGCGCCTTTGACGACGCCCGGGCCCTTGCCGAGGTCGCACTGCGCCAGGCTGGCGTTTTTGGGTCCGCGCGCCTGCTTCCACAGGGCTTCGCCCCTGGCCTCGTAGAGCTCGGCCGGGTTGCCGTCGGCCAGCATGGCACGGTATTCGGCAATGCCTTCCGCCGTGGTTTTTTGTGCTGCCGCCAGCATGGGCAGCAGGCCCAGCGAAGCCAGACCCAACAGTTTCCAATTCATCGCTTGCTCCTCGTGTTGTTATGAACCCGCTGCCGCCAGCTCAGGAAATGACCGCCTCGTCGGTGCGTTTGTCGCCCTTGTTGTCGGTCCAGCTGACGATGACTTTCTCACCGGCCTTGGCGCCCTTGAAGGCAAATTGCATGTACGGGTTTTTCGACACGGCCGGGCCCCACTGGGCATTCATGACGGTCTTGCCATTGTGGGTGGCGGTGATGGTCTGGATAAACCAGGCTGGCACGGTTTTACCCGACGCATCCTTGCGCTGGCCGCTTTCCATTTCGTGGCTGACCAGCACGCGGACGGTGGTCTTGTCGCCCTGGGCCTGGGCCCGGATTCTCATTGGATCTGACATGATTCTTTTCCTTCAAATTTTGTAAATAGCTTGTCGGGCGTCAGCCGCCGCAGCCGCCCAAAGTGACTTTCACTTCCTTGACTGCATAGAAAAATTTGTCGCCGGCCTTGGCCAGCGCATAAACATTGGACGACTGCCCCATCTTGAGGTTGGTCGACACATTGGGATCGGTGCCCGCAGGAATGTCGAACAGGGCGGCCAGTGCATTGGGGTTCTTTTCGACCACCAGCGCCAGCTGTGTGGTGCCGGCGATATTGCTCTGCGCGCCGACGCGCACCACGCTGCCGTTTTCAGCGATTTCAGGCGCCTGCAGGACCAGGTCCTTGCTTTCGACTGGGGCCGCCGTCGCGCCCAGCGCCTTGGCGGCTTCGGCCAGCGTCTTGCTCTCGAAAGCAAGCTTGTTCCAGGCAGCAGCGGTTTGCGCCTGGGCGGGCGACAGCCCGGCCGAGGCGGCCAGGGCCAGCGCGGTGGCGCCTGTACCGGTGGCTAGAAAATGACGACGTTCCATGGTCTGAACTCCTTTGGATATAACTTCAGCTTGTTTAAAACTTGAACACGATTGGACACAAAAACCCGGGCTCCGAACAGGGTGTTTATCCCGAGCCGCACACCTCGAAAGACAGCAGTTCCACCTCAGAACTCCTTGGCCAGCCACTGCGCCAGCCGCGCGGATTCCGTCTCGCTCAGGGCCTGCGGCGGCATCGGGATGTTGCCCCAGACGCCCTGCCCGCCAGCCTTGATTTTGCCCGACAGGTAATTCACCGCATCGGCACGGTCTTTATATTTGCTGGCGATATCCCTGAAGGAAGGCCCGACGATCTTGTTGTCCATGCCATGGCAGGCGATGCAGGCGTTTTTTTGCAGCACCGGCATCACGGCAGAGCTTGCTGCGGCTGCATCCGGCGTTTTGGCTGCTATCTTTTCAGGAGCTGCCTTCGCTTGTGCAGAAAGAGCTACAGCCTGATTTGGCATCAATTTGTCGGCCGGTGGCCGGCTCGTGTCGGCACCCCGGCTGGCACCGATCAGGCGCGATTGTTCGCTCAACAGGCCATGTGCGTTGCGCGCATAGTCGGGCAGGAAGCTCTGGACCCCCACGTCTTTTTTGCAGTCGCGCACGCAGTTCGACCCCTGCACATCCGGCCTGGTCTGACCGCCCAGTTCCTTGCCCGGCCACATGGCATGTGCGGTGGTCATGCCCTTGCGGTTGGGCAGGCGCTGCTGTACCTCGCGGATATTGCCATCGGACAGCGTGAAGTCGGCCGGGACGATGTTGCCCAGGTTCAGGATGTAGGCCGTGACGGCGTAGACCTCGTCTGCGCTCAGCGACTTGGGTGCGTTCCAGGGCATGGCGCGGTTGATGTAGTCCCACAGCGTGGACAGGGTGGAGACCTTCATCAGGGTGGTGCGCTGCGGCTGGTTGGCCCCCGGCAGCAGGCTGTCGACGCGGCCGGTGCGTATGTCTGCGGCCGAGGTGCCGCCGGCAATCGGCGTGAAGATCTCCGACGATTCGCCGAAGCTGCCGTGGCAGGACGCGCATTGGGCCTCCCAGACGACTTCGCCCTGGCGCACCGAGCCCTGGCCCCTGGGCAGACCCTTGAAATCGGGGCGCACGTCGATGTCCCAGGCCCGGACCTCATTGCTGGTCGCTGCACGGCCGATGCCCGGGAATTTGTCGGATGGACCGGCCGCAGAGGCCGACGCCACCCACACAGCCAGTGCAAGTGCAAGCGCGGGTTTAAGACAGCTGGACATTGCCGACCTCGCCGTTTTCCGCGAGTGCCCAGGACTGGATCGCGTTGTTGTGATAAATACTGCGCGACGCGCGCACCTTGCGCAATTCGCCATAACTCGGCTGGACGTGACCGGTTTCATCGACCGCACGGCTCTGGAAAAACGCCGGCTTGCCGTCCCAGACAAAGTCGGCGTTGAAACGCGTCAGGCATTTGGACAACACCGGGCCCTCGAGCCGCGCCGGTTTCCAGTTCCTGCCGCCGTCCACCGACACGTCCACGCGCTTGACCTTGCCGCGGCCACTCCAGGCCAGGCCGGTGATGGTGTGAAAGCCCTTCTGGAGCAAGACCTGGCCGCCGCTCGGCGAGGTGATGACACTCTTGACCTCCTGGATGCTGGTGTACTGGCGGTGCGTGCCGTCGGGCAGCAGGTCCACGTAATGAATGGTTTCGTCCTTGGTGGCATACGGCATGTCGCCCAGCTCGATGCGCCGCAGGTACTTGACCCAGCTGACGCCCTGCACGCCCGGCACCACCAGCCGCAACGGGTAGCCGTTCTCGGGGCGCAGCATTTCGCCGTTTTGGCCATAGGCCACCAGCACCTGGCCGTCCATCACCATGCTCATGGGAATGGTGCGGGTCATGCCGGAGCCGTCAGCGCCTTCGGCCAGCACAAATTTGGCGCGCTTGAAATCGGCGCCGCACATTTCCAGCAGGGTGCGCAGCGGCACACCGGTGAACTCGCTGCAACTGAGCATGCCGTGGGTGTACTGCACGGTCGGCACCGCCACGTTGCCCCACTCCATGCCGGTATTGGCGCCGCATTCGATAAAGTGCATGCGGCTGGTGCTGGGCAGGCGCATCAGCTCGTCCATGCTGAACACCGTGGGGCGCTTGAGCATGCTGTCGTCCGAGCCATTGACCATCAGCCGGTGCTGCGACGGATCGATGTCCCACCAGCCCTGGTGGTGGCGCTCAAAATGCAGGCCGCTGGGCGTGATGATGCCGAACAGGCCCTGCAGCGGCGCAAAACTCACGCTGGACTGCGGCACGCGGGTCAGGCCCGGACTTTGCCGCCGCTGCAGGTTTTTCTCCCACTCGCTGGGCAGGCCGTAGGCCCGCGCCGCCACCGGCTGGCCAAGCCCTTTGCTGTGCGCAGGCAGGTTCACGATGGCCGGGTCATCCCCCGCTTGCGCCAGTGCCCGCTGCGTCGCCATCGCGCCGGCAGCTGCGGCCACCGCGCCTGCCAGGAAACCGCGGCGCCCGGCGCGAACGTCCTGGATCTGCTCCCGGCTGAGGAAGTTTTCCGGCGCGCGCCGGATGAAACGGCTCAGCATGGCCGCTCCGCCTGCACCGGCGACAAGGCCTGGCCCGGCGCCAGCGCCTCGGGTTCATCGAGTTCGATCGCGATCTGGGTGCACACGCCGCGGCACAGGGCCACCGCCTTTTCACTGTGCACGCGGTAAATCACCTGCGTGCCTTCCTTGCGTTTGGCCAGCACACCGGTGCGGTACAGCACGGCAAGATGCTGCGACAGGTTGGGCTGCGTGGTGTCGATCTCGGCCAGCAACTCGGTCACCGACTTCTCGCGCTCGCACAAGGCGCTCAACACCCGCAAGCGCATGGGTGTCGCCAGCACGGCAAACAACTCGGCGGCCAGTTCGAAAACCCGGCCCTGTTCGGACTTCGCGCCTGCCTGAATCATGGTGTCCATCAATGCAACCTCAAATATAAGCAATGACTGATATTAAGACTGCGCTGTGGTGCCCGCCTACCGTGAATACCCTTGGTTGCCCTGACTGCACCAAAAGCACCCGATGCACCAGCGAAGGGCCATCGGCCGTGCGGCTGGTGTACCCGCACAACAGCCAGGGCGAGGAGCGGACTTTGTGGGCAAAAGTCACCGGAAATAGTCCGTGCCCTGCAAGCGCCCGTGCTATAAAACCTTGGTTGGCCCGTGGTTGTTACTAATTCATACGTACTATGTTTTTTCTCAAGCGGTCGATCCCCTGGGTCCTGATTGCATGCACATCGCTGTTGCTTGCCGGACCTGCCCGGGCAGAATCCGATGCACTGGTCCGCGAGTCGCTGCTTCTGGTGGAGCAGGGAAAAGCCCAACAGGCGTTTGACCGGCTGGCCGCTGTCGAAGCGGAGCGCGCCGGTGATCCTGACTTTGACACCGTGCTGGGCATCGCCGCCAACGAAACCGGCCAATTCACCCGTGCAGTCTTTGCGCTGGAGCGGGTGCTGACGGTCCAGCCGGCCAACTCCCGCGCCCGCGCCGAACTGGGCCGCGCGCTGTTTTCCCTGGGCGACAACCAGGCGGCGCGCCAGGTACTGCAGGAAACCAAACGCGACGGCATCCCCCCGGAAGCCGCGCGCAAGATCGACGAGTTCTTGCAGGCGATCGACCGCAACGAGGAAGCTGCGCGCTCCTCGGTCCGCGGCTATGTGGAAGCCGGCATCGGCATGGACAGCAACATCAACAGCGGACCCAGCAATGCCAATGTCGCCGTGCCCTCGCTGGGCGGACTGGTGCTCACGCTGGGGCGCACCAGCGTCAAACTCAAGGACAGCTTTTACAGCGTGGGCGCAGGCATCTCCGGCCGGTATGTCATCGATCCGCGCCTGTCGCTGATCGCCAATGCATCGGGCGGCTACCGCTTCAACAACGACTACAACGATTTCGACACCAACCAGGTCGATGTCAGCGCCGGGGCCAGCTACAAGGTCGACAAGGACGAATTCACGGCAGCGGTCCAGGTCGGCACATTCGCAGCCGACAACCGCACTGTGCGCGACCAGCGCGGCCTGGTCGCGGAATGGACCCACCGGCCCGACGCTGCCAGCCAGTGGACCAGCTATCTCCAGGCTTCGACGCTGCGTTACCCCGGGCAGAACCTGCGCGATGCCAACCGGTATGTGATTGGCACGTCCTACGCCACCGCCTTCCGCGGCGGCCTGGTGGCCTTCGGCGGCGCGTATGCCGGCATCGAAGCCGAACGCGCCGGCGGCGTCGGCCACCTCGGCCACCGCCTGGCCGGGCTGCGTGCCGGCCTGCAGCAGTCCGTCAACGCCGACGTGGACCTGTTCGCCAACATGGGTTACGAAGAACGCCGCTATGGCGGCGCCGACCCGCTGTTTCTGCGGACCCGCCGTGACCGGCAGACCAGCCTGAACCTCGGGCTGACCTGGGTGCCGGTGGTGAACTGGCGCATCACGCCGCAGTTGTCGCTGCTCAGGACGAATTCCAACATCGCCATTTCCGATTTCAGCAAGCGCGTGTTGTCCGTGACAGTGCGCAGGGACTTTTGAGCGCTCCGGTTTCCGCAAAGACTTTCGAGGATCCCACCATGGAACAAGGCTTCAGACTCAAGAACACCGTCCTGCTGATGGCGCTGGCGGCCGCCTACCCGCTGCAGGCCCACGCACTGGCCGGCGTTGCGCAGTTCACGGCGGGCGAGGTGAATCTTCGCCAGGCCGACGGCCGAACCATCGCACTGGCCAAGGGCGGCGACATCAACAGCGGCAATGCCATCGTCACCGGCAGCAACGGGCGCGCGCAGGTCAAGTTCACCGACGGCGGGCTGATCTCGCTGCAACCCAATACCGAATTCAAGATCGCCAACTACGTGGACCGGAGCGATCCGAAGGAAGACCGCTTCCTGGTGGACCTGCTGCGCGGCAGCATGCGCGCCATCACCGGGCTGATCGGCAAGCGCAACCGCGACAACTACAAACTCACCACCACCACCGCCACCATCGGCATCCGCGGCTCGGGCTTCAAGGTCGGTTACAACCCTGACGGCACGCTGGGCATCACCAGCGAGCTCGACAAGATCGAGGTGTGCAACCAGAGCGGCTGCATCGGCCTGGTGGCCGGCGAGTCGGTCCGCGTGATCGACAGCACCACACCGCCAGTGCGGACCAGCGAGCAGCCCAAGGTGGACACGCCGCCGGCCGAAAAGGATCCGGTCGTGGTGGGCGACAAGGTGAACAACTCCGGCAAGGCCGACATTGTCGAGGCGGT
Source organism: Polaromonas sp. (assembly GCA_030683705.1). Taxonomy (GTDB): domain Bacteria; phylum Pseudomonadota; class Gammaproteobacteria; order Burkholderiales; family Burkholderiaceae_C; genus Polaromonas. The sequence goes on from JAUXPP010000090.1 coordinate 13,513, forward strand.
GAAACCTGCCACAACCACCGTCAAAGCCGACCCGGTCCAGCGCACCTTCACCAACATTGCTGTTGCAGCCGTTGGCACCAATACCAGTGGTGGTGGCCTCTTCACGCTGACGACAGCGACCGGAGCCACCTCGGTTTTCAGTGACAACAAGCTGCTCAGCGTGGACAACAATGTTTCGGGCGGTTTTAGTAAGTGGTCCGAAACCGGCACACCGGGCCCGGCGTCCAATTTCAAGTCCCTCGGCAATGTCAGCGATGCCAACTTCATCGGCTGGGGCACCTGGGTCTCGGGCCAGCGGGAATACACGGGCACGACGATGCTCGATCATGTGCAATATATCGCCGGGCGGCCCACATCAGCCACGGAGATGACCGCGCTGATGGCCACGACTGCAACGGTCAACTACACCCTGATCGGGAGTACTGCGCCCATCAAGGGTGGAGTTGCCGGCACGCTAAACAGCGCCAGCTTTTCTGTCACCTTCGGCGGCTCAACGCAATACAGCTTCTCTGCAACGCTGAACACATCCTTCGGCACGATATCGGACAGCGCCACAATCTCCACGGCCACCTTCACCGGCACAAATAGCTATATCAGAGGCGCCCTGATCGGCACCAACGGCGGCTTGGCGGGCCTGACTTATGCCAAAGACCTGGGTGCCGGCATGATTACAGGCGCGGCCGCTTTCCAGAAATAGGCCCGCCGACGCGCACGGTCAGGCCAGGTAGGCCACCAGCGCGGTCTGCGTGGCAACTGCGCCATGCACCTGTTCCGCCTGGCGCATTCCCGCCCTGCCCATCGCAGTTCTCAAGGGCGCATTGCCGCCCAGGTTCATCAGCGCATCCCACGCCTCTTCCTGTGACTCCACCAGGAACCCGGTCTCGCCGGGAAGCATGATTTCCGCATACCCCCCCTGGCTTGCCGCCACCACCGGCAGGCCGGACGCCATAGCCTCGACAATCACCCGGCCATAGGCCTCGACCGTGCTGCCGGTGCGGTAGAAAAAAATGTCCAGGCTCTGGTAAAAATCCACCGTTTCTTCGGCCCCGGCCGGCAGCAACTCGACACCTGCCACCCCGCGCAGGTCCGCCGCCAGGCAGGTGCCGCCCAGGATGCGCACGCGCCAGCCGCGCGCCGCCAGCATGCGGTACAGCAAGGGGTCCTGCGGGTGGTGTTTGTCGGGTGAATCCCGGCTGACACGGCCCACCGTCAGCGGCCCGCTGCGCTCCCCGCGGCTGCGCCCCACCTGCAAAAATGGCTGGATGTCCATGGGGCTCGGCACCACCCGGCCAGGCAGGCCCGCCGTCAACTGCAGCGAGCTGGAAACAAACACCAGTTCCGGCTCCTGTTTGACGGTGTCGCGGAACACCTCGATCAGCGTGAACAGGCGCTCCCAGGCCGCCAGGTTGCACTGGATGATGACGCGATCAAAACGTGCGTACCGTAGCCAAAGGCCAGGCGCCACATGCGCGCCGCCCCAGACCAGCACGCCACCCTGCGGAAACTGCCCTGAAAACGCCTGCACCGGCCGCACGCCGCGCTGCGCATACCAGGGATGCGGCGGCAGCACCGACCAGAGGCTTACCCGGCACAGGGGCGCCAGCGCGGCCGCGAGATCCAGCAGTTCGCGCTCCGCGCCCGCATGGGGATCGTCAAAACAGCCCACCAGATGCAGGGCGGAAGCAGGCGTGGAAGCAGCAGGCAGGTCCATGGGTCAAGGCGCGAACGGAAGCCGGATGGGAAGGCCGATGCCGGAGTCTGTCACATAATCAAATCATGATGCCGCCTGCCTCTGCTGCACACACCTTCCACGGGCAGATGGCCGAGGGCATGGCGGCGCACGAGGCCGGCGATCGGGTGCGGGCCCTGTCGGCCTTTGAAGCCGCGCTGCAGATGGCGCCCGGCCACGTGCAGGCCACGTCGGCCTGCGCCACGCTGCTGTTCGAACTGGCGCGGCCACGGGCGGCGCTGGCCTGCCTCAAAACCGTGGAAGCGCAACTGCTGGCCGACGCGGACGGCGCCGCCAACCTGGGCATCACCCATGCCGCCTGCGGTGAGCGCGAAGCGGCCAGGGACTGTTTTGTGCGGGCCATCGAACACGATGCCGGCCACACCCGCGCGTTGCAGCACCTGGCAGCGCTGCATGCGCAGGACCAGCAGTGGGACGCCGCCCTCGCCTGCGCCAGGCGCTGGCTGGCCGTCGCCGCCGACCAGGACTCAGCCTGGCTCGCCGTCGCCGATGTACTGATGGAGGCGCACCGCCTCGAGGAAGCGCAGATCCATCTGGCGCAGGCGCTGCAACGCTTTCCCGGTCATCCGGCGCTGGGGCTGCGGCAGGCAGTGGTCCTTGCACGTTGCGGCCAGCTCGACACATCCGATGCCCTGCTGGCGGCACTGGCCGGCACCGCCGTCATGGGCCAACAGCCCGCCGGCGATGCCCGCTCGATTTTTTACCGCCACGCGCTTGAAGCCTTGCAGCACTGCGACTGGCGTGACCAGGACCGCTGGCGGGCCGTGGTGCAGCAGGACCTGGCCGCGCAACCAGTGGCCGCGGCAAAAGGCTGGGGCGTCAACATGCGTGCAGCCCTGCCCTGCGGACCCGTCCTGCCCCTGAGCGAGCGCGAGATGCAACTCGCCGCCCAGGCGATGTGGCAGGCCCTGCGGGCCGGGCCCGCGAAACCCGGCCGCCCCTTTTCAGCCGCGGATGTGCTGAACCGGCAGGGGCCGGTACGCATTGGCATCGCAGCCCGTAGTTTGCGCGATGAAGCTGCCACGGCAGAGTTGGCGGCGCTGCTGGCCCTGCATGACACCACAGGTTTTGACTTTTACGTGTACTCGCCCACGCCGCAGCCGCAGGCTGCACTGGCGCAGGCGCTGGCACCACACCGGGTGATAGAGATCGCGCATTTCAGCGACGACGAAGCCGTCGCGCGCATCCGGCTGGACCGACTGGACATCTGGCTGGACCTGACGTTCGGCACGCCCGCGTGGCGGCCCGCGCTGGCCGCGCGCCGCGTGGCGCCGGTGCAGCTCCAGCACCCGGGCTGGCCGGCGCCATCTGCGGACGCACCGTTGGACTACACGCTGACAGATCCCTTCAGTCATCCACAGCCGGACGCGGGCGGCGCGGATCATGCGGCGCTGCTCCGGCTGCCGCATACCTGCTGGCCCGCCATGCCGGTCTCGACGGGCGATGCCGCGGCCGCCATCACGCGCGAGCAGGCAGGCCTGCCCGCGCAGGCGCTGGTGTTGTGCGGCTTCGCGCCGGCGCTGCACATCGACAGCCACAGTTTCAGCGTCTGGATGCAGGTGTTGGGCCAGTTGCCCGAAGCGGTGCTGTGGCTGCCGCCGTTCCATGCCAGCACACAGGCCAATCTGCGGCGTGAAGCCGACGCTGCCGGCATCGCCGCCAGCCGCCTGTGTTTTGCGGTTGCCACCACCCGCCAACACAGGCTGGCCTGCCTGGCGCTGGCCGACCTGTTCCTCGATACCCTGCGCATCAGCGCGCGCCAGGACCTGGGCGATGCGCTGGCGCTGGGGGTGCCGGCGCTCAGTTGCGCGGGCCGCAGCAGCCCATCGCGCGTCGGCGGCAGCATGCTCCACGCCGCCGGGCTCGCTGATTGCGTGTTCGATGACGAAGCCGCCTACGTCGCGACGGCGTTGCGGCTGGGGCGGGACCGCCCGGCCTTGCAGCAGTTGCGCACCCGCCTGCGAGCCAGCTTCGGCACTGCGCCGCTGTTCGACCTGCCGGCGCGCGTGCACGAACTCGAAGCCGCCTGGACCTTCATGGCCGAACGTGCGCGCGCAGGAAGAGCTCCCGAAAGCCGGGACCTGCCCGCCGTACACTTCTGAATTGCTCCTGTTTTGATAGCTTCTTACGCAAGCCCAGCGGCGCCTGGAGGCTGATTTGGCTTTTAACCCGGGCCCCTGACGTCAACCGGCCAGAACCCGGTCGCGGATCTGCTGCAGCGCCGCCGGGTCGTCCATGGTGGTCAGGTCGCCGGCGTCGCGGCCCTCACACACCGCCTGGATCGCGCGGCGCAGCAGCTTGCCGCTGCGCGTTTTCGGCAGCAGCGAGACAAAACGCACGCGTGAGGGCCGGGCCAGCGCGCCGAGGTCGCCGTCCACCCGTTTCATGATCTCGCCTTCGAGCTTGAGCGCGGCCGCGTTGTCGCCGAGCACCGTGCCGTCTTTCGGCACCACAAAAGCCATGGCGACCTGCCCTTTGAGGCTGTCGGCCACACCGACCACCGCCACCTCGGCCACGCCGGCATGGCCGGAGATGCTTTCCTCGATCTCGCGGGTGCCGAGGCGGTGGCCGGCGACATTGATCACGTCGTCGGTGCGGCCCAGGATGAAGTAATAACCGTCCTCGTCGCGTATGCCCCAGTCGAAGGTGCTGTACACCATCTTGCCGGGGACACTTTTCCAGTAAGTATTGACGAAGCGCGCATCGTCCTTCCACACCGTCTGCATGAAGCCAGGCGGCGTCGGGCCTTCCAGCACCACCACGCCTTTTTCATTCGCTTGCGTGAGTTCTTCGCCGGTGGATTCGTGCAGCAGCTTGACGCGGTAGCCATACATCGGGACGCCCGGGCTGCCGAACTTGCTGGGGGTTTTCTCCACACCGTTGGCCACCGTCAGCAACGGCCAGCCGGTTTCGGTCTGCCAGTAGTTGTCGATGATGGGCACCCTCAGGCCCTCGCTGATCCAGCGCGCGGTCGGCTCGTCCAGCGGCTCGCCCGCCAGGAACAGCGCGCGCAGGCTGGACAGGTCGTACTTCTTGAGCAGCGCCGGGTCCTGTTTTTTCAGCACGCGCACCGCGGTCGGCGCGCTGAACATCGCCGTCACCTTGTATTTTTCGACCAGCCGCCACCAGATGCCGCCGTCGGGCTGCTTGTCCAGGCCCTGGGTCGGCAGGCCTTCGTACATCAGCGTCGCCATGCCGGCAATCAGCGGGCCGTAGATGATGTAGCTGTGGCCCACCACCCAGCCGATGTCGCTGGTCGAGAAGTAGGTCTCGCCGGCGCGGCCGTCGAAGACGTGTTTCATGCTGGCGGCCAGCGCCACCGCATAACCGCCGGTGTCGCGCTGCACACCCTTGGGTTTGCCGGTGGTGCCGCTGGTGTAGATGGTGTAGCTGATGTCGGTAGCATCCAGCCATTCGCACGGCACCTGCGCGTCAATGTGGGCGGCCCGCAGATCCGTCCACAGGTGGTCGCGCCCCGCCACCATGGCCATGGGCGACAGCTGGCGGTCGGTCAGCAGCACCGCCTCGGGCTTGTGGCTGGACAGGCGGATGGCTTCGTCGAGCAGCGGCTTGTAGGGCACGATCTTGCCGCCGCGCGAACCGGCGTCGGCGCTGACGATGACCTTGGGCGTGGCGTCGTCGATGCGCGAGGCCAGCGAGCCACTGGCAAAACCGCCAAACACCACGCAGTGGATGGCCCCCAGCCGCGCGCAGGCCAGCATCGCAAACGCGGCTTCGGCCACCATGGGCATGTAGATCAGCACGCGGTCGCCTTTTTGCACGCCCAGCGCCTGCAGGCTGGCCGCCATGCGCTGCACCTCGCGGTGCAGCTCGGTGAAGCTATAGGTTTTCTCGGTGCCGGTTTCGGTCGAGACGTAAATCAGCGCCGCCTGGTCCGGCCGGTCTTTCAGGTGCCGGTCCACCGCGTTGTGGCAGAGGTTGGTCTTGCCGCCCTCGAACCAGTGCACAAACGGCGGATTGTCGTAGTTGCAGACCCGGGTGAAAGGCTGCTGCCAGTCGATCAGTTGAGCCTGCTCGGTCCAGAAGGCATCGGGCTCGTTGATCGAGCGGCGGTAGAAATCGGCGTAACTTGTCATGGGGCGGTCTCCGGGATTGTTTTGCTGCAACTCAGATTTTGACGACGATGCGGCCACGCACCTTGCCCGCCATCAAGTCGGCGGCTTTTTCTGCCGCCCGGCTCAATGGCACTTCCTCGACGATGGCGTCGAGCCTGGCTGGGTCCAGGTCGGTGGCGAGGCGGTCCCAGGCCTGCTGCCGGCGCGCCAGCGGCGCCATCACGCTGTCGATGCCGGCCAGGGTCACGCCGCGCAGGATAAAAGGCATGACGGTCGCCGGAAAATCCGCACCCTGCGCCAGTCCGCAGGCCGCCACCACACCGCCGTAACGCGTTTGCGCGCAGGCATTGGCCAGGGTGTGGGAGCCGACAGCGTCGATCACACCGGCCCAGCGTTCCTTTTGCAGCGGTTTGCCGGGGGCAGAGAGTTCCTGGCGGTCGATGATGGATGCCGCGCCCAGTTGTTTCAAATACGCTTCCTCGCTGGCCTTGCCGGTCGCCGCCACTACGCGGTAGCCCAGCTTGCCCAGCAGCGCAACGGCGACGCTGCCCACGCCGCCGGTGGCGCCGGTGACCAGCACCTCGCCGTCGCCCGGCTTGATGCCATGTTTTTCCAGCGCCAGCACACACAGCATGGCGGTGTAACCCGCCGTGCCAATCGCCATGGCCTGGCGGGTGCTGAAAGCCGCCGGCAGCTTCACCAGCCAGTCGCCCTGCAGCCGCGCACGTTCGGCCATCAGGCCCCAGCGTGTCTCACCGAGTCCCCAGCCGTTGTGAATGAATTTGTCCCCCGCCTTCCAGCCGGCGTGGCTGGATTCCAGCACCGTGCCGGCGCCGTCGATGCCCGCGACCATGGGCCAGCTCCGCACCACCGGGCCTGTGTTGGTGATCGCCATGCCGTCCTTGTAGTTCAGCGTCGAGTAGTCGACCTGCGCCAGCACATCGCCTGGCGGCAATTGCGCCTCGGCTATATCGACCACCGCCGCCGAAAAGCCGGCCTCTGACTTGGTAAGTTGCAGGGCTTTAAACATGGTTTGTCTCCGGTTGACAGTCAAACTGAATTCATAATTATTGATAACAGACTTGCACAGGGCTGACAAGCATCACGGGCTTGCTGCCGGTCACGACAGCCACAACCCCAGGAAGGCCAGCACATTCGCCCACCAACCCGCGGTCCTGGATTTTCTGGCGCTGTCGGCCGTGATGGGAAACAGCTCGACCTGCTTCCACGCCCAGCGGTTGTAGGCCACGGTCAGGCCAGCACCCGCCAGCGTCCACCATGGCGAAACCAGCGCCCCGGCCAGCGAGACCAAGGCAAAGACAAAAGTCAGGACGCGGATGCCGCTGGAACTGCTGGACGCCACATGCGAGAGCCCTTCGCAGGCGCTGCAGGTGGCCGGCGACTCCCGGCTCGACCAGCGCGCGGCCCGGCCCGGCACAGCCTGCGCCTTGCAATGCGGGCAGACAACCATGCCGTTCAGCGTGGGCATCTCATGCCTGATGGCCGGCGCCCAACCGGGCAGCCGCTCGCTGCCGCGCCTTGTTCGCTTCCACCTCCCGGTTACGCGGCTCGGCATGGGTGACCAGCGAAGCTATCAGGCGACGCGCGGTGGCAGCCACTTCCTCCACCGCCAGCTCGAAGGCCGCTTCATTGGCTTTGGACGGCACGCTGAAACCGCTGAGCTTGCGCACAAACTGCAGCGAAGCGTCGCGGACTTCCAGCTCGGTGGCCGGAGGCTCGAAATTGAACAGGGTCTTGATGTTGCGGCACATGGCGGCTCCTGGACGGACAACGCTTTGCATTTCAGCACAAAGGTCCTTGGGACTTGCGCAAAGGCCCCTGCCCTGCGGTCGATCACCGGCGCAGGCTTTGCGCCCGGACGCAAGCCCCAGGGGCGTCAGAACTCCACCGCGTCGGCGATCGCCTTGATGCCGGCCCGGGCGCAGACCTCATCCAGCTCGCCGCCAGGTGCACCGGAGACACCGATGGCGCCATAAATCGAGCCACCCCCCTCGATCAGCAGTCCACCACCCACCGCGAGCATGCGCGGCACGCCGCGAATCCCGCTCATGGGCCGGCCCGACTGGGTTTCCGCCGCCAGCGCCAGCGTCGAGGTGCGGAAACTCACGGCCGTCCACGCCTTGTTGGTGGCGACCTCCACCGTGTGGGGGCCCGCGAAACGGTCGCGCAGAAAGACCTGGGTCAGGCCAGCCCGGTCAACCACCGCGACGCCCACCTGGTAGCCCTGCTGGCGGCAGGCCTCCATCGCCGCCCTGGCCGCGGTCAGCGCGGTTTCGGGCGTGAGTGATTTGGTCTGAAAGGTGGCCTGTTGGGCAAAGGCAAGTCCGGCCAGCCCGAAAAGCACAGGCGCCAGAAAGATGGAAGTACGCATGGTGTCTCCTGCAGATCGCTGGGTTCAAAAAAGAAACGGGACGGCCATTGTCCAGGCGGGCGGCGCCTGCACGGATGGGGGCAGACAGGACAGCCCGCCTCACCGGCGGCTCACACGGTTCATCCCCGACGGACGTGCAAGTGCAGCACCATCGTAGCGACTGGCGGCGATTTGGCAACGCCCTTCACCAGAGCGCGACCTGCTTTACGGGTCAGACGGCGACCCATGGCGGGACGAGCGATCCGTCGGCGGCAAGCAGGCCGTTGGATCTGCGACGAACAGCCAGGCAACAAGCACGAGGGCGGGAATAGCAAGAAACCAAAGGGAACTGCCGGTGAGGTGTTGACCCCCGACGCCAATCGCAGTGCCGGCCACGATGCAAATCAAGAGCAGGGCAACTCGGCGCCGGAGATTGGGGACAGGCCTGACGCGCGGCGATCCAGCTGCGGGGTTGCTTGGAGGTGCGCGGTTCGGCATGAGAGGTGTAACGTGCAGTTAAGCGGGCGGCGCGGCTCTTTGCGCAGCTCCGCTTGAACGTAGGGTTAGACGACTCATTCCGAACGCCTGAGTGTTCTCAACTCGATAAGAGCTTGATTTTCTGGCACCTGCTCTAAGCCGAAGCCGACCGGAATAAATATGAGGTTTGGAAGAACTACAGGACTGCCAGACACAGAGGGCTCAAATCGAAAGAACAAACGGACACCAGCCTTTGCTTCTGCGAGAACCTTCATTGGCTTGAAGCTTTGCATAGCCGAAGCTCGTATTTCAAGTGCATGGGTTCCGGGTGAAGTTGGGATTGATGTGAAACCGGCATTCTTCAACCTTGCTACCTCCGTATCATCTAGGTGGACAAAGTATGTAGCTCCGCCACGCGCGAATTTGTCTGGCCTATATACGACGATTTCTGATGAGGTCGGGTCCAATGGCGTTGGTTCGCTGAATAGCGGGCCATTCGCAGCGCATCCAAACATGCAGAAGGCGACAAACGTAAGCAAGCCTAGGGTTGAAGGTCGTAACACCGGCAGGTCTCCTGTAAGTCGGGTCGTCTAACGTTGAGCTAACCGGCGCTGCGCGGTTTTATTGCGCAGCGTCCAGCGACCGAAGGGAGCGAGGTTGAGCGCCATGTTAGGGCTGGTGTGGCTCAACTTTATCATCACGAAATTTGATGAGGCGGATTCCATGCGCATTTAGTGCACTGGAAATTTGAGGTTCGTAAGTTCCCCACAAGTCGGGTAATGGCCACTCTCTCGTTTGGCCATCAGTGAGCTTCATCTTCAGTATTACGCTATCCCTTCTTCGTGATGGGTAATACATCCGCTCAATAGAAGAGATTGTTTTGTACTCAACCCGACGGGTTGCTGCTGATGTTTGAATGCACAACTCGTTAGCACCGATTACGATTACCGGGCTATCTGTACTTGGCCCTAACAAGAGAAAGGCAAGAGAAAACAACGTCAGTACTGGGAATAGTACTTCTAACCTCGCCATGGAAAGGGGAAGCTTATTCCATAGCTTCCACGACAAGAATGCAAAAACAACGAATGCTACGGCCGACCAGAGAGTGAACGAAGTAATAAAGTCTTCCGCGTAGCGGAAGGCAATTTCATTTAGATCACCGGTGGCGCAGTTCACTGACAGCCCTAACGTCTGAGATCACCAGCGCACAACCACCGAGCGCGCGCAGCGCGCGGACCATGTTGTGCCTCCGCGTGGATCGAAATGTTATCCATCGCGTCCTGCGCGAAACCCAATACAACCACCCACGCCAAATCTGGCGGCGGTGGTTCCTGAGAAACACTTTTTGCAGACCAACAACGCCCCCGAAACCAGCAAACCGTCAATAGCGCCAATAAGCGGGACAGCCCAGGGGTCGCGGTTGCCGGCGAAGATGAAATGCGCAGCTACTCCCACCACGAAGCCGGAAATCAAGCCAAGAGCCAGGATGAAAAATAGCGAGGCTCTGAGATGGATCAACACCCTAGAGCCTGCGTAAAAGACTCCTGCCGCAAGTAAAAAAAATGGGGCGGACACGACACCGCCACCAACGAAAAGCATGACCGGCCCTACGAAAAGAAGCGGAAGGGTTATCCACAATGGAAACCCGCCAGCCGCTGAAAGACTGCCGTGAACCGCGAAGACTGCGGTCGCGAGCCCGATCAACGCAAAAAACAGCGGGACCGGAATTATGAAGAGCAGACCAAATGCTTTGGCCGCGCGCAATGGATCGACTCCATTCATAGCGAGGGATAACGCCCGAGGCTACCGGCAGGCAATACCCGCCGCGAAGCGGCATCCTGATGTTGCCTGTCCGCCTGGGCCGACCAGTTAAAGAACATGCTGCCGTAACTCGTCGGCAAAGCTATCGACGCACTTGCGCCATTCAGGAATGTAGCTTTGATCAATGTTGAAACTCCCCAACAAGGAGCCCGAAGTACGTTCATCGAAGAACTCAAATTGTCCGTTGATGCCGCCCATTGTTTCCATGGAAAGAGAAAGTTCGATACCTCGCTCGGCACATGACAACCTAGCTTTGCCAGCTTGCCCAACATTTTCATAGAGGGCGCCGAGCTGGTTTGAAAAGTTTTCAAGGTCCCCGGACTGGAGCCAAGCCTCAAAGTCTCCCGTGAACCCGCCGGATTGAACATTTACACGAACCCGAGCCCAGTCTTCATCGTCAGCACGGCGCAGTGCTTCAAGTTCGAGACAAAATGTTGGCGTGCTGAGTTGCATGCGCTTTAACGTCGAAGCTGCCCGGCACGCAGCAAGAGCCGCGAAGCGGCATCCTGCAGTTGCGTGTCCGTGCCGAGCGACCAGTTAGGCCGCTTGAGATAGAGCGCCGCACACGGATACATGCTATTTCCCAGCCTTTGAGCAAATGACGAAATGAACCGTTGCAGGGTGTGTGGCAGGAATAAGAGGAGCAAAGACAATGGCGGGCATTCGCCGATCATAGAGCGTAGCGCCTGCCTCGTTGAGCAGCAGCACGTGAGCGTTTGCACGCGTGTTGTTGCTGCAATCCGTGTAAATCAATGACTGGGAAGTTCGGTATGTCACGCCTTGGAATACTTGGTCTTGCTCATAAGTCCAACGCTGCCAACCATAGACAACTTGGTCAAGCTTTCGCACTGAATCCTTGTCGATAGTGATTTTCAAACCAGGTAGCGTTACCAGCTCTTCCCAAGCCTCGGCAAGCGCAAGATTGCTGAGCGAACTCAAGAAGAACAGGACGGAAAGGAGTTTCATGTGGTAGCAGCCTTAACGTAGAAATGATCGGCGCCCAACCCAAAGTGCGAACTCAGCGAGCGGACGCTTTTGGGCGTCCGAGTCGATTGCCATGTTATCCATGGCTCCCTCCCGAGTACTTGGACTCCAACTCTCGCAACTCCCGGTACTCCTTAAGCCGGAAGAAAGCACCTACCGCTAGGGCAACCACTGCCGCTACGACGAAGACGAGGAAACCTATCCAATTGTCCTCAACCATCCAGAACGTTCGATAAGTGTCGAGGCCGCGCCCCGCGCGGACTTCGTTCACGGCAATGAAGATCATTGCAGCGAGGCCGCCAAACGACGCGACGCCCCCAACCCAAAGGCCGATGCGTATAAGACGCGACGGTTGCCTGTGATCTGTCATGGATAACGTTGACGGTAACCGGCGCACACGAAGCGCGAGAGCAACGCGCACGGACGCAACAGTGCGTCCGCGTTGACCAACCTGTTAGACCGCTTAGACGACGATCGGGTCATTGGCGCGCCCACGAAGATGGATTTGCATGGATTCAAACTGATCAGAGTCGTCGTGCAATTGCAGCACCAATCCCCCTGCAAAGTGAATTTCGAGGAGTCGGTCGTGCGGCACCGCGTAACTAAGGACCTCGATCATGAGCAGGCGTTGAAAGTCCAAGCTTGTCCAATTCTCTTCTTCGTCCCACTCAGCTATTGTGTTACCCCGATCGACGAGCGTGACACGGCTTTGAACACATATTGTCGTTCCCGACCCGAAGACAAATTGAACGTCCGAGCGCCCAAGGCGAATCTGTTGTACCTCACTGCCAACAATATCTCGCAGGTCTAGATCCGAAGAGACACGGTACATAGCGGTCTAACGTTGGAGGTAACCGGCGCCCAGCGACGACGAGCCGCGCAGCGGCACACCACGCAGGGCGACCGTGTTGACTGACCTGTTAGGGCGCATTAGCCGCATACACACCTCACGTCACGCACATTCCGGCGTTGCGTAGAGTCCAAAAACGGGTTCAGAAGACTGGTCTCGACACGAAAACCCCTGGTGCCGCATCGGCTACGGCACTGCTCTTCGAAGGACTGCTGTTCGCGACCGTTCGACATAAGGAACAGGAAGGCAGCTCCACCACCAGCAAAGGCCAGCGTTGCAACTACTAGCCTGAGGGAGACTCTCGAACTCATTTGCTGCCTTTACGAAAAATGAGCTCCCAAGCGAGCCCCGCCGCCGCAGAAACAACGATAAGTAAGGCACCTACCGTGGTCGTATCCGTCCCCACCGGCGCGAGCCAATGAAACGCTGCAGCCAGCGCGATGCCTCCAAGGGCTCCAATGAGGATGCCCGGCGACGCTAAGAGAGAAAAGAGCGTTTCCACGGTGCACCCTAACTTTGGAGATGAGCGGAGGCTTTCGGCAAACGAAGTGTGCCGAAAGCCGTCCGCTCGATTGACTGGTTAGGCCGCACGTTGTGCATGGCGTGGAGGAAGCTGGTTGTTCTGAAGCACACGTTTTGATTTCGGACCGAAGTAGTTGTACAGGAGAAGTCCAGTTTCCTCTCGCTCCGTGCCACCATCCGTTACGTACGAGAGCACCCAGCGGTGTGGCCTACTGCCAGCGTAGAAGACCTCCAACGAACTGTCCGCGCACAACAATGAGCGAACAAACCCAAGACAGTTCTCCGCGGTCGCCTCGGGCGTTTCAGTAACTGGGCCGTATTCGAAAGGTGAGCCGTGCCAGCCGCCCGCGTACACGTAGAGACCGTAGGTTTCGCATTCAACGCGAACCGAGAAACCTGATTCGCCACACGACGGTACTTCTAAAACGCGCTTGCCATCCGCCTCCGGGCCAGACCAGTGATGCGGCACCTGCGGGAACTCACGGAGCCGGGCGCTTGTTAGAGCGAAGAACGCTTCGGGGAGGGGTGGCATTCCGTGCGGCCTAACGTTTGACTTAAGCGGCGCCGCCTGGCGTCCGCTTGAAGGAAGTGTTAGCTCTCAGCGCCCTGCTATTGCTTGTGCGAAACATGACCTATGACCTCCCGCGACGAGAACCTGGCTTCCGCTTTGGGCGCTTCGTGCTCCAGAACAGCCACGCAAGGAAAAAGAATGTAGTCCCGATGAGGCCACGAGCCAGTGGCTCTCCCACGACGGCGGCTAACCCGACGAACACATCGCCGCCACCTCTGTTGCGCAGCCCATTATTGGACGAGAGCTGCTCGAACGACGCTGAAAACATGACCGCGATGCCTGCGAGCACACACAGAGCGACAATAATCCAGCGAAACAGACGGAGAGCAAGTTCGACCATGAGAGCTAACGTAATTTAGACCGAAAAACCTGAGGTTTAACTTGGCGTCTGAGGTTTAACTTGGCCATACAAATCTCCCACAACCCTCTTGTTTATTGGGTATGCGGCAAATATTTTGTATTTTCATACCGCTACAAATACTTCCATGAAACCCGGCAACCCTCTGCTGCAATCGATCCGCTTGCTCGACCAACTCAGGGGCGGATTCGTTACTTGCACTATAGCGTCCGCATCGAAAAGCTTGATGTGGACTGGGTGCGTTTTTTCATCCGCTGGCATGGCATGAAGCATCCGCGCGACATGCGGCCAGGGGCTTGAGCACTTTCTAACTACGTTGGCTGCGAAACGCCGGCACACATGTGATCCAGGTCACCGCTGGCGGCACGGCCAGCCCGCTGGATGTGCTGCCCGCCCGAAGGACCTGCATCTGAAGCTTTTTCGGACGCTCTTTTTTTGATAGCTGCCTGCGCTCGTCACATAAGGGCTGGCGGCGTTTTTTGCTTGAATTTCTGGAGCCAACGGGCGCTCTCTGGGCCCTAGTTCACCAACCCCAGCACCTCCTTGAAGGCCGGGTGGTCGGCCGTGCCCAGCCACTCGAAGGCGACCATCTCGGTGGTCACCAGTTCGGCGCCGGCGCCGGCCAGGCGGTCGAAGGCGGCGTCGCGGTTGCGTTCGCTGCGGGAGCTGCAGGCGTCGGTGACGACCCAGACTTCGAAGTCTTCTTCCAGCAGGCCCAGCGCGGTCTGCATCAGGCAGACATGGGCTTCGCAGCCGGCGATGACGATGCTGGCCCTGCCCTCTTCCTGTTCCGGCGCGGCGCGCTGCAGGTGTTTGGGCAGGCTGCGCGCATTGCCGCCCTGGGGCGGTTTGCGCACCGGCGGGCGCAGCCAGTCGCCCAGGCCGTCAGCCACGGCGTTGAAAAACATCTTGGCCAGCGTCTTGCCGCCAGCGGCCTCGATGGCCGCCTGCAATTCGGGCAGCAGCGGGCCCAGGCCGTCGGGGTTTTGTGCCGTGCCCCAGGTGGGCACCTGCAGCAATTTGGCCATACGCGCGAGCCGCAGCGCGTTGGCGGCAACCTGCTCGCCTTCAAAAATCGCGGGCATCAGGCGGGCCTGGTAGTCCACCAGCACCAGTTGGGAGTCATCGGCATCGAGCAACATGGGAACGTCCTGAAAGAGGTAAAGGGATGGGCGGGGCGCCGAAGCGCTCCGTTTTTGATAGCTGCTTACGCCCGTCCGTGATGGGCGGGAGCCACTTTTGATGCATCATCGGCAGGCGCCGGCTGCACCGGCAACTCGGCAAACTTCAGCAGACGGGTCGCCAGCAGGGTTTCGGCCAGGAAACACAGCAGCGCCAGCAGAAAACACGCCACGCCGGCCAGAAAACTCACGGTGGCAATTTTCAGGATGGGCAGGTCGCTGGTTTCGCCCAGGAACAGCAGCACGATGGTCAGGCCGATCAGGATGGCGCAAAAGGTCAGCAAAGCCAGGCAGCCGTTGACCAGCCAGCCGCGGTGCCGCAACTCACCGAGTTCGGCATACATCTTCCTGGCGCGGGCTTCCTCGACGCCGCCGGTCTCCAGCCGGTTCTCCAGGAAACGCGCCCGGTCGATAATGCGCGCCAGCCGGCCGGCCACCGCGGCGATCATGCCGGACACGGCAGTCAGCAAAAACACCGGCGCGACGGCCAGCTGGATGCCGTGGGTGACCGTGGCCAGGTCGGACGCAAAGTTCATGGACACACTTTCCAGCGCTGGGCTGAGTTGGAACACGCACCATTTTGTCACGCGGCCTGCGCAGAAGGCTGCCCCGTCGCAGCCGGGTGCCAGCGCGGACGGCAGCTCACGGCGCTTCCTACGCAAGTGTCGCTCCTGTCTGACAGCACAACGCTGCCGGCTGCCGCACACTGGGCGCTGGAAAGCCAATGCCCTCTTTGCCCCTCCACCAAGGAATCCCATGCTCCCCAATCACGAAGGCCAGCGCGTGCCGGACACCACCTTCCGCACGCGCGACCATGACCAGTGGAAACCGGTGTCCAGCAAGGACCTATTCGACGGCCGGACCGTGGTGCTGTTCGCGCTCCCCGGCGCCTACACGCCGACCTGCTCCACCAGCCATTTGCCGCGTTTCAACGAGCTGGCGCCGCTATTTCGCGCGCACGGCGTGGACGAGGTGGTGTGCCTGTCGGTCAACGATGCCTTTGTGATGGACGAATGGGCCAAATCGCAGGATGCCGGCAACCTGCGGCTGCTGCCCGACGGCAACGGCCAGTTCACCGAGGCCATGGGCATGCTGGTCGACAAAAGCGACCTGGGCTTCGGCAAGCGCTCCTGGCGCTACGCCATGCTGGTGCGCGACGGCGTGATCGAGAAGATGTTCATCGAGCCCGAGAAGGACGGCGACCCGTTCGAGGTGTCCGACGCCGACACCATGCTGGCCTATGTGGCGCCGGGTGTCCGGCCGCCGCAAACCTTCACCCTGTTCACCAAACCCGGCTGCTCGTACTGCACGCGGGCCAAGGCCCTGCTGGAGCAGCACCAACTGCCCTATGAGGAGATCGTTCTCGGCAAGGGCATCAGCACCCGCAGCCTGGAGGCCGTCTCCGGCGCGCGCGCATCGCCGCAGGTGTTTGTCGGCGGCCGCAAGGTCGGCGGGCTGGACGAGCTCCAGGCCTGGCTGGCGGAGCCCGCGCACTGACCCCTTTTTCCACTGGCGGCCCTGTCCGGCGGACACGGGGGGCGGTGATAGGATCACCGCGGCACCCTTGTCCAGCCCCGGGCTGCCGTTCCCCTGCCTGAAACCTGATCGACAAAGTTATGACAGCCACTACTGCCCCAGAAACCAGCGCGCCCGCAACGCCCGAGGATCTGCTCAAAGAAGAATCGGCGCGTTACGCCCTGCTGCGCCGCATCGCGCCCACGCTGCGCCACCACCTGGCTGGCGCCATGCAGCCCATCGGCATGGTGTCGGCCATCATGGAAAGGCGGCTGCAGGCCGCGCAACCCGACCTCGCCGTGCTGCGCGACAACAGCAAATCCATCAGCACGCTGTCGCGCTCGGCCGCCAGCGCCAGCATGAACCTGATCACCTGGGTGGCCCCCAAGGACAACGGCGCGGTCAGCATCCATGAGGGCGTGGAGGAATGTGTGGGCATGTTGTCCACCGACCTGGCGTTTCGCGGTTTCACCGTGACCAACCACATCACGCCGTCGGACATGGCCACCTCGGTATTTGCGCTGCGCAGCGTGTTTACCGGCGCCCTGATTGCCCTGACCGATGCCGCACCGGTCCCGGCCGCCATCACGATCAGCTGCGAGGCGGTGGACGGGCGCAGCCGCGTGCTGATCAGCGTCAGCAGCGAGCCCGGCGCCGCCGCTGCCGAAGACCCGCGGGCTTACCGCAAGCTCGAATGGAACGACGTGTTGGCACTGGCCCGCGCCGAACAGGTCGGCCTGGTGCATGCCGCGGACCGTGCGGAAATGGTGTTCACCGCCGCGCTGAACGCCGACGTCACCGTCTGAGTGCCGTCCGCCGGCTGCTGATGCGCTACTGATTTGATAGCTTGACACGCTTGCCAGACATGGGCTGGAGGGCTTTTTGACGTAAACTTCCGGCGGTCCGACCGGCCTTTCCCGGCACCGGCCAGCACCCATGACCAAAAGCGGAATCCTCCTTCACATCGCCGGCCTGTGGCTGCTGTCCACCCTCGACGCCTCCGGCAAATGGCTGGTGCTGGCCGGCGTGCCGGTGCTGATGGTGTCCTGGATGCGTTATGCGGTGCACACGGCGCTGATGACTGCCGTGGTGCTGCCGCGGCGCGGCAAGGCGATTTTCCAGACGAAGTCGCTGAGCCGGCAACTGGTGCGCGGCTTCCTGATGATTGCCACCACCGTGCTGTTTTTTTCAGTGCTGGCACGCCTGCCGCTGGCCGAGGCCACCGCCATCAACTTCATGGCCCCGCTGTTTGTTATGGCGATGGCGCCCTGGCTGCTCAAGGAGCCGCACCGGCTACATCGCTGGCTGGGCGTGCTGCTCGGTTTTGCCGGCATGCTGGTGGTGGTGCGGCCCGGCGCGCAGCTCGACCCGGTCGGTGTGGCGCTGGGCCTGCTGACCGCCTTCACCTTTGCGCTGTTCCAGATCTCCACGCGGCGCGTGGCGCATGACGACCCGCTGACCACCAACTACTACGGCGGCCTGTTCGGCACGGCCGCGCTGACGCTGGCGCTGCCCTGGTTCTGGGTCGCGCCCGAGCTGTCTGCCTGGGAGTGGGCGCTGCTGGTGTCGACCGGTTTCACCGGCTTTTTCGGCCACTGGCTGCAGGCGGCGGCCTACCGCAAAAGCCCGGCCAGCCTGCTGGCGCCTTTCAGCTACATGCAGATCATCAGCGCCGCCATCCTCGGCTGGCTGGTGTTCGGCCAGGTGCCGGGCCAGACCACCGCGCTGGGGATCGCGCTGATCTGCCTGGCCGGCGTCGGCGTGGCGCTGACCGAGGCGCGTATGGCCTGGCTCAGGACGCGCGCGCTGAACGGGCGCTGAGACACATCAGGCCGGCAGCAGCGGCAGGTCGGCCTTTTTCAGGGTGCGCAGCACAAAGCTGGACTTGCTGTGGCGTATGCCCTTGATCTTGTAGAGCCGCTCGCGCAGCAGGCGCTCATAGTCGCGCGTGCCGCTGACCGCGATGCGCAGCAGGTAGTCGTAGTCGCCGGAGACCAGGTAGGCCTCGATCACTTCGGGGATCTTCGCCAGCGTTTCGCCGAATTTCTCCAGCGTGTTGTCGGAGTGGCTGTCCAGCGTGACCTGCACCAGCACGGTGTCGGCCAGGTCCAGCGCCGCCGCATTGAGGCGCACGGTGTAGCCCTCGATCACACCCGACTCTTCCATCTTCTTGATGCGGCTCCAGCACGGCGTGTGGCTCAGGCCGACCGCCTGGCCGATCTCCTGCAGGCTGGCGCGCGCATTGGCCTGCAGCACCTGAAGGATTTTCCGGTCGGTTTTGTCCATAAAGAAATATTTCCCGCACTAAGTCAATAATCTGGAAATTATTACTTATATACCGGGAAATCACCAGAAATACAGAAGCACTTTCTCCGCCCTGGCGACCATACTTGATGCTGGCAAACGGACTTACCGGTTCGTGGTGCAAGGCAAACGCCCCCGCAGGTTACCGCCGGCGGGGGCGTCTGGGCAGCAACTGATGGCTTGTCATCCCGGACCTGATCCGGGCTCCATGCCGCAAAAGCTGGCGACGCGTGTGATCCGCCATGGATTGCGGGTCAAGCCCGCAATGACAAAACCGGCAACAAGCGCGGGGCAGGCCCACCATGACCAGGCCGTTCAGCCGAACTGGCGCAGCGCATCGAGCGCCAGGCCGCTGCCAATGCTGCCGAACAGGTCGCCCTCGACGCGGCGCGCCTGCGGCAACAGCGCCGCAATCCGCTCACGCAACAAGGGCACGCTGCTGGAGCCGCCGGTGAAAAACACCGTGTCCACCGCATTCGCCGGCACACCGGCATCACGCAGCAGGCCATTGACGCTGGCGGCAATGTCGTCCACCAGCGTGGAGATGGCACCATCAAAATCGGCACGTCGCAGCAGCAGCGTTTCGCCGGCGCTGAGGCGGCCCAGGTCCATGCGTGTCTCATCCGCACCCGACAAGGCCATCTTGGCTTGCTCCACCTGCATCGCCAGCCAGTGACCGGCGCGTTGCGCCACCAGCGCCTGCAGGCGGTCCAGCTTGTCGGGCTCGGCGGCCTCGCGCCGCAGTTCGGCAAGCTGCGCCGACGCCTTTCGGGTGTACGCAAAATTGATGGTGTGCCAGGTCGCCAGATTGAAGTACGGCGCCGACGGCATCAGCAGCCCGCTTTTCAGCAGGCTGCCCAGGCCCAGCGTGGGCATCACGCTGGCCAGGCTCAGGTATTTGTCGAAGTCGGTCCCGCCAATGTGAACGCCGCCGCTGGCCAGGATGTCGCTGCGGCGGTCGGCCCGGCCCGCGCGTTCCGGCGCCAGCCGCACCAGCGCAAAGTCGGAGGTGCCGCCGCCGATGTCGACCACCAGCACCAGTTCCTCTCGCGTGACCTGTGATTCGTAATCGAAGGCTGCGGCAATCGGCTCGTATTGAAAGGCGATCTCCCGGAAACCCGCGGCATGGGCGATGCCGGCCAGGGTGTCCTCTGCGCGGCGGTCCGCCGCTGCATCGCCATCGACAAAAAACACAGGGCGGCCCAGCACGGCGCGGCTGAACGAGCGCCCGGCCGCCTGTTCGGCCCGGCGCTTGAGTTCGCCAATGAACTGGCCCAGGAGTTCACGGAAGGGCAGCGCGCGGCCGGCGACCTCGGTCTGCTCGTCGATCAGGGCGGTGCCGAGCAGGCTTTTGAGCGAACGCATCAAGCGTCCCTCGTCGCCGGCCAGGTAATCGGCCAGGGCGGCGCGGCCGTAGCTGATGTGGCCATCCTCGGCATGGAAAAATACCACCGACGGCAAGGTGGGCTTGTCATCCTCCAGCGTCAGCAGCCGGACCAGGCCGGGGGCATCGCCGCGGGCGCAGGCCGCCGTCGAGTTGGAGGTGCCGAAGTCGATGCCGCAGGCGTCTGGCAGCGCCTTCAAGGCCTGGCGAAGCCGCTGTCGGCCCAGGCGGTCGCGCTGGCCCGGCTCAACCTGAAGGCCGGCGAGACCTTGTGCTGCGCCAGTTGTTCGCCGGCCTCGTCGTGCGCGCTCAAGAGCGCCGATGGGTTGTCCTCGTCGGGCTCGATGTCCAGCGACACCGTGATGCGCGCGCCGCGGCAGTCCACCTCCAGGCTCTGGTGCAGCGTGGCATGTAATTGCTGCTCATGCCGGCGCACGAACTCCGAGGCGGTCTTGACCAGGGTGCTGAAGGCCGGCCCGTCGAGCGGCTTGGGATTTTTCTTGTCGCGCCCCATGGTCCAGGGCCCAACCAGCGCCGGCTCGGGCTCGCCGTCCCTGATCATGGCCACGGCCCAGCCGTCGTCGTCCTCGTTCTTGATCACGCGCGCGGTCCAGCCGTCGCCGCACCACAAGCGCGGCTGTTGCACCGGGCGGTCGTCATCGGGAAGATCGGGGGATTCGGAAAAATCGGGGGAAGGCGCGGGGGAAGCAGTGTCAGTCACAGGCAATCAATTCAGTGGCGCGAGAGCACGGATGGGTGAGCCTGATTTTACCGTGCGGCCAGCAGCGGGATGCCGGGTTCCACCGTGCAGAATTCGCGCCCCGCGTAAACCTTGATGACAGTGGGTCCTCCTCTGGATACGCTTGCAGATTGAGTTCTGCAACATTTCCGGAGACACCATGACCCAACGCCGCGACTTCCTCACCACTGCCGCCGCTGCCGCCGCCGGCCTCGCCCTGCCCTCGCTGGGCCTGGCCCAGGCCCCGGCCTTCCCGACGCGCCCGATTCGTTACATCTGCCCCTGGCCGGCCGGTGGTTCCACCGATGCGGTGATCCGCGCGCTGGCCGAAAGCGCCGGCAAGACCCTGGGCCAGCCCATCAT
Organism: Polaromonas sp.; assembly: GCA_030683705.1. Lineage (GTDB taxonomy): Bacteria > Pseudomonadota > Gammaproteobacteria > Burkholderiales > Burkholderiaceae_C > Polaromonas. The sequence goes on from JAUXPP010000090.1 coordinate 34,779, forward strand.
CGTCGACAACAAGCCGGGCGCCGGCGGCCTGCTGGGCGCCAACGAAATGATGAACGCCAAGCCCGACGGCTACACCCTCACGCAGTTGCCACACGGCATCTTTCGCATTCCGCACATGCAGAAAGTGCAGTACGACCCGTTGAAAGACTTCACCTGGATCGCCTGCCTGACCGGCTACACCTTCGGCCTGGTCGTGCCCGCCGATTCGCCGATCAAAAGCATCAAGGACCTGGTGGCTTTTGCCAAGGCCAACCCCGAGAAGTTCACCTATGGGTCTACCGGCACCGGCACCAGCCCGCACCTGGCGGTCGAGGAGTTTGCACAACGCGCCGGCATCAAGCTCACCCATGTGCCCTTCAAGGGCAATGCCGACAACATGCAGGCCATCCTGGGCGGCCACGTGATGGGCGCCAGCGACGCCACCGGCTGGGGCCCGCACGTCGAGTCCGGCAAGCTGCGCCTGCTGGCGACCTACGGCAGCAAACGCACCAAGCGCTGGCCCAACGTGCCCACGCTGGACGAACTGGGCTACAAAACCGTTTCCGACTCGCCGTTCGGCGTCTGCGGCCCCAAGGGCATGGACCCGGCCGTGGTGGCCACCCTGCACGAGGCTTTCCGCCGCACCCTCAACGATCCGGCCGTGCTCGCCACCTTCGACAAATACGACCAGTCGGTGATCTACATGAACACCTCGCAGTACACGCGTTTTGCGCGCGAGACCTTTGAGGCCGAAAAAGCCACCATCGAGCGCCTGGGCATGGCCAACAAGGGCTGATCCCGACCCGCCCGCAGCAGGCGGCGCTTATTTGGCAGGCAATCTGCCGCAAGCCACGACAGGCCAGCCTCTCGTGGCTTTTTCACATGTTTATCCACAGGGTGGCCCACAGACGGCGGGGGTAAGTCAATGCCGGCCCGTGATTTGCCGAGGCCCCCAGTGCAAAAGAAAACCCGCGCGGCGGGCGACAGCACACCCGCAGCGCACGTACACTGGGGCGTCGGTTGCATTTTGTTTCAATACTGTCACCGACATCTTAAAACTTCAAATAACAGGGATCCCATGACCAAATTGTTCGCTTCGCTGGCTGCGGCCTGCATGATTGTTTCCACCGCCCCGGTCTTCGCCCAGACCGAATACAACAAGGTGCCCGCCGGCGACAAGCAGTACGCCCAGTGCCTGGTGACCTCCAACAAGAAGTGGGAAGGCGGCAACGAAGCGAGCAAGGTCAAGGGCCAGACCAACGCCCAGGCCTTCTGCACCTGCCTGTGGAACGAAACCCCGGAGGACTTCAAGGGCGGCCTGGCCACCTTCTCGGAAAGCGCCAAGGGCAAGACCATCAACAAGATCTGCGAGAAGCACTCCGGCTGGGCTGACTAAGCCGCCCCGCGCAGACCGCGCCATCCACCAGGCCGCCGGACCCCCGGCGGCTTTTTTTTGTCCTGCAGAAAAGCCATGCTCAGTGGCGGAGGTAGCGCTGCGCTATCCTTGACCCTTTGCTTGCGGTCCCTCCATGACACGTCCACTGCCCCGAATCCTTGCCGCCACCCTGATCGCCGCCAGCCTGCTGCTGGCCGCCTGCAAGGACGCGCCCGATGCGGCCAAGCCGGCCGCCGCCACACCGGTATCGGTGGCCGCCGTGGCTGCAGAGGCCAAGGGTTTCAGCGTCGGTTCGGCCATGAGCACGCGCACGGTTTACGTGTTTTTCGACGCCCAGTGCCCGCATTGCACGGCGCTCTGGGAAGCCGCCAAGCCGCTGAAGTCGCAGGCGCGTTTTGTCTGGATCCCGGTCGGCATCCTCAACCCGTCCAGCACGGCGCAGGGCGCGACCCTGCTGGCGGCAAAGGACCCGGTCGCCGCCATGGATGAACATGAAGCCTCGATGACGGCCAAGGGCGGCGGCATCAGCGCCGCCAGCGGCATCGATGCACAAAAGGCCGACGTCGCGAAAAACACCGAGCTGCTGACACGTTTCGGCTTCGGCTCGATCCCGACCATCATCGGCAACCATGCCGAGACCGGCGCCCTGGTCACCCAGGAAGGCGCCATGCAGACCGCCGCGCTGGCCGGGCTGCTGGGGCTGAAGGTTCCAACACCCTGATCAAATCAAGGTCTAGCCCTTTGACAGCAAGCGCCAGCAGCTCCTGATTTGATAGCAGCCAGCGGCTAGAACAACACCCGGCTGCGGATGGTGCCGGTCACCTGGGCCAGCTTGGCCAGCGCCAGGTCCGAATGCGCGGCGTCGATGTCGATCACCACATAACCGATGGCCTCGTTGGTCTGCAGGAACTGCGAGGCGATGTTGATGCCGTTGCCGGCAAACACCTGGTTGATCTCGGCCAGCACGCCCGGCACGTTGCGGTGAATATGCAGCAGCCGGTGTTTGCCGGGGTGGGCCGGCAGCGCCACTTCGGGAAAGTTGACCGACGAGGTCGAGGTGCCGTTGTCGCTGTACTTGACGAGTTTTTCCGCCACCTCGATGCCGATGTTGGCCTGCGCCTCCATGGTGGAGCCGCCCACATGCGGCGTCAGGATCACGTTGTCGAGACCGCGCAGCGGCGACTCGAAAACATCCTTGTTGCTTTTCGGCTCGACCGGGAACACGTCGATCGCCGCGCCCAGCAGGCGTTTGCTGCGCAGGGCTTCGGCCAGCGGTTCAATCTCGACCACGGTGCCGCGCGAGGCGTTGATGAACACCGCGCCGGGCTTGATCGCGGCAATTTCCGCCGCGCCTATCATCCACTGCGTGGCCCGGGTTTCGGGCACGTGCAGGCTCACCACGTCGGACTGCGCCAGCAGCTCGTGCAGCTTGCCGACCTGCCGCGCGTTGCCCAGCGGCAGCTTGGTCACCACGTCGAAAAACACCACCTGCATGCCCAGGTTTTCGGCCAGCACCGACAGTTGTGTGCCGATGGAGCCGTAGCCGACGATGCCCAGGGTCTTGCCGCGGATCTCGAAGGCGTTGTCGGCCGACTTGAGCCAGCCGCCGCGGTGCGCCGCCGCGCTTTTTTCGGGCACGCCGCGCAGCAGCAGGATCGCTTCGGCCAGCACCAGTTCGGCCACCGAACGGGTGTTGGAAAACGGCGCATTGAACACCGCGATGCCGCGCTCACGCGCCGCGTTCAGATCCACCTGGTTGGTGCCTATGCAAAAACAGCCGACGGCGGCCAGCTTGTGCGCGTGGGCCAGCACCTCGGCCGTGAGCTGGGTGCGCGAGCGGATGCCGACAAAATGCGCATCGGCGATTTTGGCCTTGAGTTCCTCGCCTTCGAGCGCGCCGGGCAGGCTCTCGATCTGGGTGTAACCGGCCTCGCGCAGCACGGCAATCGCGGAAGGATGGATGCCTTCGAGCAGCAGGAATTTGAGTTTGTTCTTGTCGAGGGACGGTTTGGTCATGGAAAGCAGTCGGCCGGGCAGGCCCGCAGGTGGTCGGGCATCAAGTATGGATGAATCGCTTTGACCTGCCCGCGGCAAGGTCAGTCGACGGGCGCGGGCGCGGCGCGCGCCAGCGCCTGGCGCCGGCCGGTGAACTGCGCCAGTGCCACGCCGACCAGGGTCAGCGCCGCACCGGCCAGCTTGATGCCGGTGTACTGCTCGCCGGCAAACAGCCAGGCCACCAGGCCGGCCACCGGCGGCATCAGGTACATCAGCGGCGCGGTGCGCGCCACACCCCGCACCACATTGACCCAGCCCCACAGCAGCCAGCCGAGAAAAGCCGCCACCGTGACCGACCAGACCAGGGCCAGCCAGACCAGCCACGACGCCTCACCCCAGGGCGCGGCCAGGCCCGCGGGCGCGGCGAACAGCAGCACCGGGACGCTGCCCAGCAGCGTGGCATAGGCCATGGTCAGCACGCCGCCGTGGCGCTCGATCAGCGGCTTGGCAGCCACCGTGTAGTACGAGAAAAAACTCGCCGCGACCAGCAAAAACAGGTCGCCGCCGGTGGCCAGCCACTGGCCGCCCAGCAGTTTGTCGGACAGGAAAATCAGCACACCGGCAAACGCCACGGCCACGCCGGCAAGTTGGGCCCGGTGCAGCCTCTCCAGCCTCATGAGGCGCAGGATCAGCAGCGTGAAGATCGGGCCGCAGGCCAGGATCAGCGAGCTGGAAAACGCGGTGGACCAGTGGATGCCGTAAGTCACCATGCCCACATGCAGAAAGTGCCCGGCGACGCCCAGGCGGGCCAGCTCCCAGAACTCACGCCGCGACAGCGCTGGAAAGTGGCGGCCATAACGCCAGAACAGCAGGACCAGCGCACAGGCCGGCATGATCAGGTAACGCGCAAACAGAAAGCCGCCCGGCCCGACCACGCCGAAGATGAACTTCTGCAGCGAGAAATTGACGCCCCAGATCACCACCAGCCCCAGCGCGAGCACCAGCGCCAGCGTGGCACGCTGGCGCGCAGCGCCTTCCAGCTCGATACTCATCACCTCCCCCACCCCTGCAAATCTGAACAAAAAAGGGCTGCGCGCCAATAAAAACAAGCGCAAGCAGCTATCATTTTTGAAGCATACCAGCTTGCCGCGCGGGTTGCCGGCGGGCCCGCTGCGGGGCGTGATACAAACGGCGCTGCTTTTTCAGAAAAGGAATCCCTTGAAATTCAAAATGGCCGAAAAGTCGCTGTTCGCGATCCTGCTGCGCTCGTCGTGGTGGATCAGCCTGTCGATTGCCGCCGTGATCGCGCTGGCCTCCAAGGCCCTGCTGCCGCCCGAGTACTTTCCTTTCGGTGCCATGGGCGGCTTCCCGTTTGTGGTGATTGCCATGATCACGCTGTGGCGCCAGCTGCGCGCACCCAGCACCGCCCATGTGGAGGCCACGCTGGCGCAGATCAACGCCATGCCCTGGCGCGAATTTTCGGCGGCGCTGGAGCAGGCCCTGGTGCGCGACGGTTTCGAGGTGCGCCGGGTGGAACTGGCCGGCGCCGACTTCGAGCTGACCAAAAGCGGGCGCAGCGTGTTGCTCAGCAGCCAGCGCTGGAAGGCCGCGCGCCTGGGCCTGGAGGTGTTGCAGGGCCTGGAAACGGCGCGCGCCACACGTGACGCCGCCAGTTGCATCTGCGTGACGACTGGCGAGGTCACCGACAAGGCCCGCAGTTTCGCTGCCGAACACCAGATCCGCGTGATCCAGGGCGTGGAGCTGGCGCAACTGCTCAGGCCGGTGCTGATGACCCCGCCCGCCGGCCGCTCCTGATTTGATAGCTGTCCACGCTTGCCAGCCGTGGTCTGGAAGCTGATTTTGTTTTAGCTTCGGGAGGAAGCCGGCCGGCTTGCCCGGCCCGCCACCGGGTAGGCGCTGACCATCCACAGGTACATCAGCGCGCCGGCGACCAGGCTGGCGGCGGCGATCTCCAGCGACAGCGTGAAACCCTCACCGACGCTGCGGCTGTGCCGCAGCAGCAGCGCCGCCATGGGCGGGCCGGCGATCTGCCCGATGCCGTACATCGCCGTCAGCAGGCCCATATAACTGGCTACCGCGGCCGGCCGCAGGCGCCGCACTTCCTGCATCGCAAAAAAGGTGATGGCCGTGAACGGGATGCCCAGCAACAGGCTGCCGATGGCAAACCCCGCCAGCGTCGGGCTGACGATGCTGGCAGCTATGCCCAGCGCCTGCACAACATAACAGCCGGCCAGCAGGTGGCGGTAATCGCCGCTGGCGGGGATGCGTGTGGCCAGCAGCGCGCCGGTGATCACGCCGACACCAAAAATCGGCCAGAAAAAATCTATCCAGACCGAACCCGGCATGGCCGCGCGTGCAATCACCGGCAGAAAAGTCGCGGTGATGATGTAGCCGAAACCGGCCAGGCCGTAGGCCCCGGCTAGCCACAGCATCTGCTTGCGTCCGGCCGGCGCGTCCATACGCTGCGGCGTGGACGGCGCGCCCGCAGCGGGCGCGCCCTGCCCGTCGCGCTGCTGGAAGGTGCGCCAGACAACCGCCGTGAGCAGCGCCGCCAGCCCACCGAAAATCAGCCAGCCCGCCGCGGCGCGCCACTGCAGCGCCACCATGCCGCTGGCAAACAGCCCGCTCAGCGCAATGCCGGCGCCGGGTCCGGCGTAAATCACGCCGCCCATCATGGGCGCGTTGCGCCGCGCCAGCTGGGCCAGGCACCAGCCCGAGGTGTAGACAAACACCAGCGCGCTGGCCACGCCTGCGGCAAACCGCAGCACGGGCCAGGCCGCCGGCAGCTGCAGCGCCATGCCCAGTGTCAGCAAGGTGGTGGCGACCAGGCCGGTGCGCACCCAGGTCGGGCCCGCGACCTGCGGCAAAAAGGCAAAACGTTTCCAGATCCAGGGCTGGAAGGTGCAGAGCAAGGCGCCGACCAGGTAACCGAAATAATTGGCGCTGGCCAGCCAGCTCGCCGCCGGCAGGTCGATCACGCCGTCGCTGAGCATCATGGGCAGCAGCGGCGTGAAGGCGAAACGGCCTATGCCCATGGCGGTCGCCAGTGACAGCAGGCCGGCGATGGCAATGGTCCAGCGCCCGGGCTCCCGGGTCAATGCGCTCAAGGACGCGATCCTGCGGCCGGCTTGGGCGGCTCCACCAGCGCCATGCGGCGGCGCAGGCGCGCGGCCTGCTCCGCATCACCGGCCTTGTCGGCCAGTTGCGCCTGCACACCCAGCCAGGCCAGCAGCGGACGGCGCCAGCCCTGGGCCGAGGATGTGTCCACCGCCAGTTGCAGCACGGCCGGGCTGGCCTGCCCGCGCTGCAACAACACGGCGGCCGCCACCAGTTGCGACAGCGGATCGGTCATCGCCTTCAGCGCGCCCGCATCACCGCCGGCAGCCGCACGCTGGCTGGCAGGTAGCAGGGCCAGCTCCTGCGGCTGCAGGCGCCCGGCCAGGTAGTCGGCGTAGGCGCGTTCGGCGGGCGGCGCGTCGGCGCGCAGGCGCTCGAAGCCGGCACAGGGCTCCAGCACCAGGCTGGCGGTGCGGCTGGCGCAGCGCAACAGTTCCACGCGCGCCACCAGGTCCACCCGGCCGGTGCTGGCCACTTCGCTGAGCGCACGGCCGAACTCCACGGCTTCGACCCGGGTGTTGCCTTCCATCCAGGCGGTGATGGCGCGCTCGCTGGCGGTTTTGGCTTCCAGCTCCCAGTCCGCAGGTTTCGGGCCGCTGCTGCAGGCGGCCAGTACCAGCACAGCCGTACCGACCAGTGGTTTGATCAACATGTTCATGGCAGCTTGATCTCCGTGTCGCGGGCGAACGGCCACTTGCGGTTGACCTCGTTGATCAGGCTGTCGATCTTGCGCAGGCTGGATTCGACCTCGCCGCGCAGGCTGCCGAGGTCGTCCGTCGCGGCGCGGGCATTGGCGCCCACGGCCTGGGCTTCGACCAGCACCGCGTCGACTTTTTTCAGGCTGCCTCTGGCCTCGCCAAGCAGCGCATTGAGCTGGACCACGGTGGCACGCGCCTCCGGCATGACCCCCTGCGGGCCGAAGACCTGGGTATCGGTCTTGGCGGCCAGCCCGTCGAGCTTGGTCAGCAAGGCATTGGTGCGGTCCAGCGTGGCGATCAGCTTTTTGGCTTCGGCCTCGTTGCCCAGCAACACGCCGAGCACGCCACCGGGACCGTTGAGCCGCTCGGTCAGCTTCTGCACACTGCCCAGGCTGGCGGACACCGCGCCCTCACTGCCCGTGAGGCCGTTGAGGTTCTCGATCAACTCCTTGGCGGCGGCAATCAGCTTGGGAATCTCGGCGCCGGTGTCGCCGCGCAGCACCTCGCGCACCGCGCCGTCGGGCAGCGGCGGGTCCTTGAGCAGGCCGCTGTAGGCGCGGATGTTGGTGGAGCCGACCAGGCCGCGCACCAGCGTGAACACGCTGGAGGTGCGCAGCCAGTGCGCATCGCGGGTCGGCACATCGATGATGATGCGGGCCTTGCCGTCCTCGGCCAGCTCGATGCGGCGCACGCGGCCGATCGGGAAGCCGGAAAACGTCAGGTCCATGCCGACCACCACGCCTTCGGAGTCCTCCGAGACCAGCACCAGTTTTTGCGTGCGCTCGAACAGGCCGCGCGCGTACAGCACATACAGCGCCGAGCCGATCACCAGCGTGGCCATGAAGACCAGCAGCAGCAGCGCCTTGAACTCGAGATTCGCCACCGGCGGCAGTTGCACCACCGCGTCGGCGCTTGGCGGCGGCTTGGCGTTGTCCTGGGGATCGCTCATGGTGCGGTTTTTTTCATGACGGGTTCAGCGATGTCAATAATAGTTGCCGACCAGGGACAAGACCTCGATCAGCAGGATGACCGCGAACATGCGCACCAGCATGCGCAGCTCGGCGCTGGCGCGCAGGCGCAGTTCGGTGGAGTCGTACAGGGCCGAGGCCATGGGGATCAGCGAGACGGCCAGGCTGAAAAACAGCGTCTTGAGCAGGAAAATCAGCGTGACTTCCGGGTTGAACACCTGGCCAAACAAACGCGTGTAGACCGACACCCCCGCCAGCGTGAAGCCGTACACGGCGAGGTAGGCCATCACCAGCGCCACCACACAACTGAGCGCGGCCAGGGTGATGGTCGAGAAAATGCCCGCCGTCACACGCGGCAGCACCTCGTGGCGCACCGGGTCCATGCCGCGCTGCTGCATCGCCTCCAGCGCGCCGCTGCTGCGCAACTGCGAGAGTTCCACACCGCTGGCAATCGCCGAACGCAGGGCCACGAACATGGCCGCGGTCAGCGGGATCAGCTCCAGCACCAGCACCCGGATCACCACCTGCAGCGCGTACTGCGACAGCCCGTAGCTGATGGCAGTGACAATCACGATGCGCGTGATGACCACCGTGATCAGCGCGCACATCAGCGTGAAGCCGAGCAGGTTGGGCGCCGTGTTGCGGTAAATGTGTTCGGCCAACACACGCCGGTTCGGGCGGCCGTAACTCGAGGGGGAAAGCGCCAGCACCAGGATCATCGCGCCCAGGTAAATCAGGCGCCACCAGCCCACCAGCCATTCCCGCGCCCTCAGGTTGAGCAAGGCAAGCGCGGAGGACCGGCGATCAGCGGGTGTCATGAATCCATGATAGCCGTGCGCCGCCAGCCCGCCCTCAGGCGAGGGGTCCCTGGTCCAGCGGCAGGGAGCCGTTCGGGATGCCGGCGGCCAGCTGGAGCCGCGCGGCGCCGCTGGCGATGGCGCCGCGATCGCCCTGCCACAGCGCAAGCACATAGGCGCGGTAGTCCGGATGCCAGTCGGCAGCCTCGTCCAGGGCGTCCAGGGCGCCGCCCGCCTCGGCCAGCGCCTGCACGTGCGCGGCGACCTCCACGGCCAGGGTGCAGGTGGTGTTGACCACCCGGTCGAAATCCTCGTCATCGGGGCTCAGCCCGGTGACACCGAACAGTTCGAACACCCGCATGATGGACGCGGACGCGGCCGGGTCCAGCGACTCCAGGCCGGTCTGCGGGTCCAGGGTTTTTTCGGCGGGAAAAGCGGCCTGCTCCGCCGCGGCGAGCAACTCCTCGCGAAATAACACATTCATGCTCCGGTCTCCATGTGGGTCTGGCGCCGCTGTCGCCGCGGCGCATGCCGGAAGTTTAGGCGATGCCGCGTTCCGGGGAAGCGCTCAGTGCCTTGCAGTAGCCGAGAAAAAGGCCCATCTCGGTGCCCTTGTCGAACACCGCGTCGGCGCGCAGCGCCAGGCATTTCCGGCGCATCTCCTCATCGAGCTCACCGCTGAGCACCACCACCCGCTGGTTGGGCCGGCGCGTGGTGCACCAGTTCAAGGCGCCCACGCCGCTGCCCTGCCGCAGGTGCAGGTCCACCACCGCCAGGTCCCAGGCGCCGTCATTGGAGGACAGCCAGTTGGTTGCCGACACTTCGTTGTCCGCATAAAACAGGACATCCACCGACGGGATGTCGCGCAGGGCGTCCACGATGATGTTGCGCAGGACCGCGTTGTCTTCGACGATGAAGACTTTCAGCGGGCGCTGCCCGCCTGGTTCCGAGCCATTTTTGGCTGATGCCGGCATAAAAACTTTCTGTGGCCGTCAGTGTAGATGCAACCAGAACGCCCGGCCGCAGCAAACGTGGATGAACCGGCATGCAGGCCTCAGCGCTGGTTGAAGCGGTAAGACGGTTTGGGCGTCCAGGGCCTGGCGACCTGCTTGCCCAGTTGTGAGCCGGGCGCAAACGGCCAGGCCTGGATGCCGGAGGTGGGCGCGGGCTTGGCTTGTGGACCGGCTTCACCGGACTGGCAGGTGGTTTTGACTTCCTTGCGGGAATCCGATGACTTGTGCATAAGGCTCCTTGGGTGTTGGTTCAGGGTGTGTCAGGCCTTCACGGCAATCAGTCCGACCGCCGCAATGCGGTCGGCATGCCGGTAGACCGGGCGTTCGAGTTCTTCCCCGAACACGTCGGGGTCGATTTCGGCGTAGGTGTAGGTGCAGCCCGCCTGTCCGAGGAAGGGCTCCATCTCGCGGATGAAAAAATCGACGCCGTCCACGATGGCGACGCCGGTGTACAGGATGAGCCGGCCGCCCGGCGACAGGCGCTGCACGGCCTGGGCGCCAATCCTGACGCTCAGCGCCCGCCCCAGGTCGCCGCCACCGTGACGGTAGGCGCGTGCGGCATCATCCTCGAGGTAGGGCGGATTGGACAGGACGACGTCGAAGTCGCCGGAGATGGCCGACAGTGCATCGCCGGGCGCGAGCTCAACCGCCACCCCCGCGGCCGCTGCATTGATGCCGGCATAACTAAGGGCCAGCGGGTTGATGTCATTGAGGACGACCTGCGCGCCCACGCGCAGGCGCGCCGCCATGATGCCGCCGGCGCCGCTGCCGCAGCCCACATCGGCAACCCGCAAGGGCGCGTCCGCAGAGGCTGCCGGCATGTGGTCGCGGATCAGGTTCAGGAAGCGGTAGGTATCGGGGCCGAAAAACACGGCGTCCCGGGCCGTCGTGGGAAACGCGGAATGTGCGAACAGGTCGCCGTCGAAGCTGGAGACACGCACCTGGCTGCGGTACAGCTCACCCTCGCGAAGGATGACGCCGGTGTGCAGCAACAAGGCCAGCAGCTCGGCAGGCAGCGCCGGCGCGGGAAACGGGAGGGACCAGCCAAACGCATCGCGCAGGCTGTTGCCGGGTTTGCTGCCGCGGTTGGCCAGCACCCGCGCATGGCTCAGGGGCGTGACCGTGATGAACTCGTAGGCCTGTTCGCGCAGATGCTGCAGCAGGGTCTTGAGTGCCGCGTCGAACGCCGGCCCCCTGTCAGCCACAGGCATGGTGGGCCGGGCTGCTGCGGTCAGCCACGGCGGCAGGGTAAAAAAACGTCTTGATCACAGGCTCTCCGTTGGCCAGCGTGAACCGCCACATGCGGTGCAACCACTGTTCAGGGGATCACCTTAGGACGCGGTTTGCACCCCCCATGTAGGAAATGGATGAAGATCAGGTAGGTCGGGTCACGGCCCGAAGCGCGGCCAGGCCGCGCAGAAAAAACGGCTGCACGCCTGATGCGGCGAGCGTGGGCAGCTATGCAATCCATAGCATGCCGGCAAGCTGGCTTCAGCTTGAGAGGCTGGCCATGGCTTCGCCCAGGCGAACCGCCGCGCCGGGTGCCCAGTCCGGGTTGAAGCGGCAAGGGCCCTGGGGGAACAGCAACACGACCGTGGAGCCGAGCAGGAAGCGCCCCATCTCCTCGCCCTGCCGCAACACCACCTGCTGCGCGTCATAAGACCAGTCGCGCACCTCGCGTGTCCGGGGCGGGTTCACCAGTCCGTGCCAGACCGTGGCCATGCTGCCGACGATGGTGGCGCCCACCAGCACCAGCACAAACGGTCCGCGCGCCGACTCGAACACACACACCACGCGCTCGTTGCGTGCAAACAGCCCGGGCACGCCGCGCGCTGTCGCCGGGTTGACCGAGAACAGCTCACCCGGCACATAAATCATGCGCACCAGCCGGCCGTCTGCCGGCATGTGGATGCGGTGGTAGTCCCTGGGGCTGAGGTAAATCGTCGCGAAGCTGCCGCCGGCAAAACGCGCCGCCAGGTCGCGGTCGCCGCCGACCAGTGCCGTCGTGGAGTAGTGGTGGCCCTTGGCCTGGAAAATCTGGTCGCCCTCGATGGCGCCGAACTGGCTGATCGCGCCGTCCACCGGGCAGATCAGGTCGGCCGCAGCCAGCGGCCTGGCGCCGGGCTGGAGGGCCCGCGTGAAAAAGTCATTGAAGCTGGCGTAGCTGCCGATGTCCGGGTTGTCCGCCTCGGCCATGTTGACGCCGTATTTGCCGACAAACCAGCGGATGATGGCGGTGGTGATGGCGCCGCCGCGCATGGATGCGATATGCCGGCCGAATTCGGTGATTGCCCGTTTGGGCAGCAGGTATTGCAGCAGGACTTCAGATCGTTCGGACACGCAGGCTCACTTGGTCGGGGAAAGCAGTGATTCTATCGACGCAGGCCTTCACGCCCGTTTACTGCGGTTGCAGGCGCAGCAAGCGTCCCTGCGGGCTGTCGGTCAGCACATAAAGCAGCCCGTCCGGCCCCTGGCGCACGTCACGGATGCGGCCGGCGCCCTCCAGCAGCTTGTGTTCGCGCACGACCTTGCCCTTGAAGGGTTGTTCGAGTTCGATGCGGTTGAGGTAGCCGAACTTCAGCGAGCCGACAAACAGGTTGCCCTGCCAGGCCTTGCCATAACGCTCGCTGCGCAGGAAGGCCATGCCGGACGGCGCAATCGACGGCACCCAGTAATGCAGCGGCTGCTCCATGCCGGTTTTGGCGGTGATGCCCTCACCCATCTTGCCGCCGCCGTAGTTTTCACCATAGGTGATCACCGGCCAGCCGTAGTTGCGGCCCGGCAGCGGCAGGTTGATCTCGTCGCCGCCCTGGGGCCCGTGTTCATGCGTCCAGTAGCTGCCATCGGGCGCCAGTGCCGCACCCTGCATGTTGCGGTGGCCGTAACTCCAGATCTCGGGCAGCGCGCCGGCCCGGCCCACGAAGGGGTTGTCTTTCGGAACGCTGCCGTCCTTGTAAATGCGCACCACCTTGCCGTGGTGGTTGTCGAGCTTTTGCGCATCCTGCATGCGCGAATAACGGTCGCCCAGGGTCAGGAACAGCGTGCCGTCGGCTTTGCCATCCTTCTGCCCTTCGACAATGCGGCAGCCGAAGTGGGCGCTGCTGGAGAATTTGGGCTTCTGGCTGAAAATCACCTTGACGCTGTCCAGCCGGCTGTTGTCGGCAGCCAGCGTGGCACTGGCCAGCGCCGTGCTGTTGCCGCCCGAAGGCGCAGCTTCGGAATAACAAAAATAAAGGCGCCGGTTGGCGGCAAAGTCGCTGTCGGTCACCACGTCGAGCAGGCCGCCCTGCCCGCCCGCGTCAATCGCCGGCAAGCCAGCCAGGGCCGGCCCCAGTTTTCCGTCAGCTTCCACCACCCGCATCCGGCCCGGCCGCTCGGTCACCAGAAACCGGCCCTGGGGCAGGAAAGCCAGGCCCCAGGGGTTTTGCAAACCGCTGGCCACGGGCTCAGCGCGCACACCCTCGGCCTGCACCTGCGTGACCGCGGCCAGCCCCGAAAACGCTATCAAAAACATAGCTGCTCGCGCTTGTCTAGTATGGGCTGAAGGCATATTTGAGTCTCACTTTCATAGGGAGGACGGAGCTGGGCGATGGCGACGGAAAAGACAGGCAATATGCCATCAAGCCTTTGCCCTGCCGGCCTGGCGGTCTTTGTCACCGGCGGCACCCCGCCGAAACAGAAAACGGATGGCCTCGTTTTATATCGTTACAAATCAAGGGCTTAACATCGCAATCTAGAAAAAACTTTAGCTTGACGTAGGACATGTCCTTCAATTACTCTAGCGACCATGCGATTTACCCTCCTCGTCACCAGCCTCCTGCTTGCCGCCAGCGCGCACGCCAGCCCGGGCCATTCCGGTGACGACATGGACAAATTCCTCGCCGACAAGGGTTTGCTGAACCGGATCGACCAGGTGCGCCAGTCGGTCGGCAACAAGGCGTCCGAGCTGGTTGTCAACGCCATGGGCTTTCTGGGCGTGCCTTACCGGCGCGGCGGCAACTCAGCCGAAACCGGCGTGGATTGCAGCGGCTTTGTCAAAGCCATCTATGAGCAGACGGTCGGCCTGATCCTGCCGCGCCGCGCCGAGCAGCAAGCCGCCGCCACCCAGAACATCGACCGGGCCGAACTGCAGCCTGGCGACCTGGTGTTTTTCAACACCATGCGGCGGGCCTTCAGCCATGTCGGCATTTATGTCGGCGACGGCAAATTCATCCACGCGCCCAAGCCAGGCGCCCAGGTCCGTGTCGAAAGCATGGGCGTGGCCTACTGGGCGCACCGCTTCGACGGCGCCCGCCGTGTGCAGGACACCCGTCCTGCCAATCTGTCGGGCGAATAAGGCAGCAGCTCCCGCGGGCTCCCGCAACAGGCTTCAATCGGCCTTGACGCCGGCCTGGCGGATCACCTGGGCCCACTTGCTGGTTTCAGCAGCAATAAACGCATCAAACTCTTCCGGCGTGCCACCAGCGCCAAAGGTCCCCATGGCGTCCAGCCGCGCGCGCGTGTCGTCGCTGCGGATGATGCGCCCGACCTCGTCCGACATGCGTTTGACAATATCTTTCGGTGTGGCGGCAGGCGCCAGCATGCCGGCCCAGGTGCTGCCCGTAAAGCCCGCGAAACCCTGCTCGATGAAGGTCGGCACATCCGGCACGGCCGGCAGGCGCCGGTCGCTGGCCACGCCGATCAGCCGGACCTTGCCGGCCTTGCCCTGGTTGATCAGCCCGGTCGGCGCGTCGAAAAACAGCTGGATCTGTCCGCCGATCAAATCGGTCAACGCCGGCACCGCACCGCGGTAGGGGATGTGCACCATATAGGTTTTGGTGATGGCCTTGAGCAGTTCGCTGGTCAGGTGGGCGGCAGACCCATTGCCGGAGGATCCGAAGCTGAGCTTGCCCGGATTGGCGCGGGCGTAGGCAATCATCTCCCTGGCGGTTTTGAACGGTGCGTCATTGTTGACGGCCGCCAGCAGCGGGGACACGCCCATCAGCGACACACCGGTCAGGTCCTTGCGCGGGTCGTAGGGGAGCCGGGGATACAGCGTGGTGTTGGCTGCATAGGCAGCAATCACCACCGCGAAGGTGCTGCCATCGGCCGGTGACTTGGCCAGCAGGTCGACGCCAATGATGCTGTTGGCGCCGGGCTTGTTGTCGATGGTGACGGTTTGCTGCAGCCGGTTCTGCAGGCCCGCCTGCACCAGCCGCGCCATCTGGTCGGTGAAACCGCCGGGGGTATAAGGCACGATGATGCGGATCGGCTTGTTCGGCCAGGCCGGCTGCGCCAGCAACGGCGCACACACGGTGGCGGCGCCGGCCGTGACGGCGAGGGTGAAACGGCGGCGCGACAAGGTGCGCGCGGAAAGGGTGTCAGGCATGGTTGTCTCCAGAGTTGACAACCATTCTGGGCCGCCGCAGCGTCGCACCACCAGCGGGTTTGCCCCTGAAAAACACCGCCAGGCGCCTCCACGGGCACTTGCGCGCCGCCCGCGGTTCTGCAAGGCGGAACCGGGCGGCGTTCAGCCGCCCCGCAGCCGCTTATTCGCCCC
The DNA here is from genome assembly GCA_030683705.1 of Polaromonas sp. GTDB lineage: Bacteria > Pseudomonadota > Gammaproteobacteria > Burkholderiales > Burkholderiaceae_C > Polaromonas. Next base: position 50,302 of record JAUXPP010000090.1, read on the forward strand.
GCTCTTTCTCGTCGCTGTCCTTTTTGTTGTTCTGCTTGCCCGGCTTGCGCGGTGACATGTCCAGTTCCACCGAACGGCCGCTCTCCAGTGCGGAACCCGCCGCCTCCGGTGCGCTCAGGCTGATGTCGGAGCCGCCCTGGCGCGCGAGGTCTGCCCCTGGAACCACCGGCACCGAGCCGCCTTCCACGCCGCTTTCCTGCACGCCGCCGACGGGAACGACACGGTTGTTCTCGGCGTTGCTGGACACGGTCTGGTTGGTCTGGGGCTTGCCGTTCACGTTGACCAGCCCGCCGCCGGTGTTGCTGACCTGGCCGAAGCTGCCGCTGACGCTGCCCTTGGGCGCATCCAGCGTGATTTGCCCGGCACTGCCCGATACCTGGGCGTCGTTGACGGCAGCCACGGCCACCACGGGCGCCGTCACCTCGGCAACCACGTTGCCGCCCCCCAGCGTCGCGGAACCGGAGGCCGCCACCACCACGTTCATGTCGCCCTGCGAAGTCGCCACCACGTCCGCGGCCGTGATGGTGGCGACGATGGTCTCGGCCGTTAACGTGGCAGTCTGGGATGCCGTCACCACCACATCCATGGCGCCCTGGGCCTGGGCCACCACATCGGTGCCGGCGATATTGGCCTGGATGTCGCCGGCGCTGACGACCGCCACGCTGCCCTGGCTGATGGTGGAACCCGTGACGTCGCCGCCGGCGTTCAGGCTGCTGGCAGCGTTGCTGTCCTGCGCGCGCAGGGTGCGGCTGCTCAGGGTCACATTGCCGAGCGCATCGATTTTGTAGGCACCGACCCACAGCGTGCTGGCCAGGCTGAAGGCGTTTGCGCTGACGTCGAAATAACCGAGCGGGCCGGCCGCCGAGCCGCCCGTCGTCATGCGCACGTTGCCGCGCGTGCCGCCCGTGCCTGCGAGCAGCCGCAGGCCCCGCGCCACACTGCCGGCGTTCTGGACGTCGCCGTTGAGCGCGATGTCGGCGCCGGCGGTGGCCAGCGTGGTGTCGGCCAGCAGCTTCACCGGCGCATTGAACAGGAAGCCGCCGCTGCCCTCGGCTGTCACCGTGCCGCCTATGCCCGATCCTGCCGCGCCGCTGCCCAGCGTCAGGCTCTGCAGCCGCGTGTTGTTGAAGGCCAGGTCGCGGCGGGTATTGACGGCGACGTTTTCGGCGAAGCTGGCGTTGGCGACATTCACGGTGTCGCCGGTGCCTGCCGCATCGACGCCGCGCTGGACGCTGCCGCTGTTCTGGGTGACGTAGACATTGCCGGTGGTCCAGGTGACCAGTCCGCGTCCGCCGGCATCAAGCGCGTGTGTCACGCGGTCCTCGATGGCGAAGCCGTCGGCCGCCCCCACAAAGACGGCGCCGCGGGCGTCGACCGAGGTGTTGTCGACCACGATGTCCTTGCCGGCGTTGTTCCTGAACTGGGTGCCGCTGATGGTGACGGCAGGCTGGCCGCCACTGCCGTTGTTCAGGGTCTCAAAACGGATGCCGGTCTGGCCGGCACCCTCGATGCTGCCGCCGGTGATCGTGACGCTTTGCAGGCTGGCCGGCAGGCGGGCGTAGTCGCTGCTGTCGCCGGCGATGCCGCGTGTCTTGATCACCACTGCCGCGGCTGTAGCGCTGCCTGAACTCGCGCCCGAGTTCCTGACCACCACGTTGTCGAAGTTCAGCGAACCATAGGCGCCATACTTCAGGTTGACATCGATCCCCGCGCCGTACTGGAGCGAGTCGTTGCCGATGTTGCCGGCATTGGTGACGGTGACATTCCTCATCGTGAGGTTGTCGGCTGCTTCAAAGTAGAAACCCTTGAAGGTCGAATCGTCCACCGTGACGTTTTCGAAAAGCGCGTTTTTGAAGGAAGCCTGGCCGGCGCCTGCGTCGTAGCCGTTGTAAGTCTGGAATCCAATCACCCCGCCCATGATGCTGCTGTTGAGCATGCGGAAGTTGTCTGCCTTGACCGTCGTGCCATTGCGCACGCCGTATTTGTTGTTGTTGAAGGCCACCCGGTCTATCGTCACGTTATGGGATGTGCCCTGCATCTGCACCCCATACAGGGAGTCGTTGATCGACAGGTCCGACAGCGTGACGTCCGACGCATTGATGGATACCGCATTGCCGGTGGCGGCCGATGGCGCCTTGATGATGGTCTGCGTGCTGCCCGCGCCGTCCAGTGTCAGCGCCTTGCCGATACTGACATTTTCGGCGAAGGTGCCTGCGCCGACATTCACCGTGCCGCCCGTGACCACCGCATTGATGCCGCCCTGGACGGTGTTCAGGGGTGTCAATGCGCTGCCCTGTGCGCTCGACGAGCCGCCGGTGGCCACGTTGACATGGGTGCGGTTGGACGAGGTATAGGCCTGGTCCTGCACCGACCAGCCGGCGTTGGCCGTGCTCAGGTCGAGCAGGGCCTGCTGCCACGTGAGGGTTGGGGCGGCAGAGATCGGCGTGCTGTTGGCCACAATGGTCGATCCGGCCATGTGCCCGTTCAGGTGCAGGTTCAGCCCCCACTCATTGCCACGGGTGCCCTGCGTATTGCCGGAGATGGCGATGCCGCTGCCGCCCGTGTACTGGACCGAAATCCCGCTCTTGGTGTTGTCGATGCGGTTACCTGTGACGCTGCCGGTATTGCGGCCGTCGATCAGAATGCCGTTGCGCACGTCATGGATGTGGTTGTTGCTGATGGTGAAGCCGGTGATGCCATTGCCCACGGCAATACCGCGGCTGATGTTGCTGCCCCAGGCGTAGTTGAGGTAGGCGCTGGTCGCAGGTCCGGCGATCTCCATGCCGGTGACGGTCACGTTGTTCGCGGTGATGGCAATGCCGTTGACCTCGGTTGCGTCCGGCACCACCAGTTTGGCGCCTTCATGGCCGGTCAGCGTGAGCCCGGCCTTGTTGAGCACCAGTTGCTCCGCATAGCTGCCCGCATGTACATCCACTGCCGCGCCCGCAGAGGCCGCACCGACCGCCGCGCCTATGGACATGGCCTGCGAGCCGCCGCCCAGCAGGTTGCCGGTGCCGACCTGGAAACCTTGCGTGGCCTGAGCACCGTTCCAGCCCTGGACATAACTCGAGGCCGGGGCGCCGAGGTTCACCGCAAAGTCAAACGCATTCTGCCGCGAGGCCTGCAGCCAGGTGTACTGGTGGTTGCTGTTGGTGGAGGAGCTGTTGCGCACCGCATGGTCGAAGCCGGCGATATTCAGCGTGCCGAAGTCGCGGCTGGCCGACTCGTCCTGCAGGTAAACCGGGTTGCGCTCGCCGAAGCTGTTGCTGGCCGCAACCGTGATGTTGCTGACCTGCTGGTCGTAATACCGGTTGGCCTGGTACAGGGCGAGACCGCCCCATTGGTTGTTGCGGGTGGTGGAATTGCTGATCGTGACATTCGCACTGTCCGTGAGCTGAATCCCGGCGCCCGCCGTCGTTCCGGTGTTGTTGCCCACCGGGGCGCCGTCAGCCGTCACCTGGTCAATCAGCGCGCCGTCCACGCCATTGAGGTCCAGTTCGGCCCGGCCGGAGCCGCGGATGGTGACATTGCGGATCGAAAAATCCTGCAGGCGTGCCGACGGGGCGCCGGAAGGCGGCGCCACCTTGATGCCATAGGAGCCCGCCACGTTGGCGCTCGGGCCGTACAGCGTGAAATCCTTCAGGGTCACATCATCGGCCGTGACGTGGATACCGTAGTTGGTGACACCCTGCGCGTCGATGGTCGTCGCACCCTGCCCCGCGCCGCTCAGGGTCAGGCTCTTGTCGATCTTCAAGGTCGCGGGCTGAACGTAGGTGCCGGCTGCGACCTTGACGGCGCCTCCTGATCTTGCAATGTTCACGCCATCCTGGATACGCGCTGCACCGGACACGTTCACCGTGTTCGAATGGCCGCTGACCGTCGGTGCCTGCAAGGCTGACTTGAGCACCACGGTGTCACCGTTGACCACCATGGCGCTGCTGGCCTGCTGGATGCCCTCGAGGTTGATCACGCCGGACAACAGGTTGGCGGCATCACCCACGCCCAGATGCAGGGTTTTGCCGGTCAGGCTGGCGCCTGCGGCATTCGTGACTTCGCTGCCGGTCGCAGCGCCGGGGATCGCAAACTCGTACAGCCCGCTGTTCAGGGAGAGGGTCGCTGCGGTAGACCCCAGCAGCGCAATGGTGCCGCCGGTGGCGGTGATCACGCCGTGATTGATCACCGACGGGGCCACCAGGGCCACCAGGCCGCTGGCACCCGCGGTCGCGGCAATGTTCCCATGGTTGGTGATGACGCCGCCCGCCGCGCCCGTGATCTGCGCGCTGGTGTGGGTGAAGGTGTTGGCATCGATGGTTCCGGTGGTGGCGATCAGGGCTCCGACGTTCACGCTGGAGCCCTGGTTGAACAACACCCCGTGCGGGTTCATCAGCATCACCATGCCGTCTGCCGACAGCGCACCGGATATTTGCGAGGCGTTGGTGGCGGCGCTGACGCGGTTCAGCACCGCCCCGTTTGCCGGCTGCGCGAAATGAACCGCCTTGCCGGCGTCGATATGGAACGAGGACCAGTCGATCACGGCCCGCTCGGTGGTCTGGGTGATGGTGAGCTGGTCGCCGCTGACCGAGCCGCTGGCCGAACCCGCTGCCACCGCCCCGTTCAGCGGCAAGCCGGCCGCGCCGCCGGCATTGATCGGGTTGGCCCAGCCGGCCGGCACAAACGCCAGTGCGAGCGCCGCCGGCAAGGCCTTCATCACGAAGAAGCGGGGGCGGCTGTGTAGTCGGCAGGATCGGGGACCGGGGATGTGAAGCTCAGTTCTCATGGGGCACCTCAATTCGTGGCGGCTGACAAGGGAGGCTCAGAAACGCAGCATCAGGGACCCGGACAAGCGGACGTCCTTGTGGCTGCTGCGTTCGCTGGCGACAGTTTTGGTCAGCGGCAACGCGGCTTCCACGCTGGCTGACACGTTGTTCTGCAGGAACAGGCGGACACCGACGCCCGCCGATGCCAGGCTCTGGCTGGCCGGAGTACCGGCAGCGAGTGAACCCACCCGCCGCACCTTGCCGAGGTCATAAAAGCCAAAGGTCTGGTAAGAACGCAAGCCCGGCACGTCGAGCACGCCGGCATAACGCGGCTCGATACGCACCGCCAGCGCGCGTTCACCCACCAGCTCTGCGGGCTCGTAAGCGCGGCCATACCGCCGGCCGCCGAGCGCGTACTGTTCCGATGACAGCAGCGGGGTGTTGGCCCACTGGCCGGCGATGCCGAAAGCCAGGCTGGTACTGGCGCTGAAAAACTGGACCCGTTCATAGTCGAAGCCCAGCTTGCTGAACACGCCCTTGGCGCCGGCCCGGCTTTTCAACAGGTCGCCTTCGTCGGTGCCACCCAGGCCCTGGCTGAAGTCCAGCTCCAGCACGTTTTGCCCGTCCAGGCGGTCCAGCACGCGCCAGCTCAGTCCCAGCCGCAGCGCGCGAATCCGGTCGTCGATCACCCGGGAACCCAGAATGTCGGTACGGATATCCGCATGGTCATACGTGACACGCGCAACCAGGCTTTCATTGCGCGAGCGCAGCAGCGGGTAACTCGCCGAGATGGACGTGGTGTCGGCCGCGCCCCTGACATCGAAAGGCCTGAGCACATCGCCGGGCTGCGTCCGGGCGCGCGAGACCGCCACCGACAGCTTGAGGCCTTCGGTATTGACCACCTGGCTGTAGGCCAGCTGCCCATAGGCCATCTCCCGGTCGCCGGTCCCCACGGCAATCGCCCGCCACTGGTCGTTCACGCCGAGCAACTGGTTGCCCGTCACCCCGGCAAGGATTTGACCGGGCCCCAGGTACTTCGAACCGTAGTTGTCGACAGACGCGAAGCCCTCCACGCTTTTGATGCTGGCCACCAGCGTGAGGTCGGCCGCGCCCTGGGCCCGGGATGGCGAAAGAATGCTGCGCAGTTCAAGGCCCGGGAAGTCATTGGCGATCAGCAGGTAACGCTCCAGCACAAGCGCATCCAGCGGACGCGATGCCTTGATCTGTTCTCCGATGCGGGCCAGCGACTCACGGACCGTCGCACTGACGCCCTCACCGGCCTGCACCGTCACGGCGTTGATGTAGCCCTCCACCACCTGCAGCGTCAGGGTGCCTTCCGCCAGCGACTGCGGCGGCACCAGCACCAGCGACAGGATGTAACCCGCATTGCGGTACATCGCCGTGAGTTCCGACGCCAGCTGAAGAATATCGTTGCCGCCGATTTCGCGTCCGGTGTAGGCCTCGGTGCGCGACTGCAGCACGGCCGCAGGCAGCACGCTGGAGCCTTCAACCCGGATGCGCTGCAGCGTCACACGGACGGTCCTGAACGAGTCGGGCAAGCCCGGGGGCCGCTGCGTGTCAAGCGCCGGCGGGGCCGCGTCCGTATCGGGCGCGGTCTGAATGTCGAAACGTTCGCGCAATCGGCCCGGGTCGGTGGCGGGCGGTACGGCCTGCGCCAGCGCCATCAGGCCCAGACTCCAGCCCGCCAGGCCGATCAGCCCGGCCCGCACCGCGCTCAGCGTCCGCGAACCCCTTCTTCCACCCATCTGCGTCATGCCGACCCCACATCATCCTGAACCATTCGACAACGAGGTTTTCCAGAAAAATCACCCCGAAAGCCGCGACTAATTTGTGAACTAATACACGGTAATCAATTGTGAAACTTGCTACAAGATGGTCAATGCGAACGATTTAACTCATGGAAAAAATGGGGCCATGGGTGAGCCTGTCACACATACACACTTACGGTTTAAGTGCTTGGGCCTTCTGCATTACTGAAACCGCACGATCAGCCGTGCTTGTGTTACCTCTGATCTATCGCTGCAAGATGGGCCTGCGGACTTGCCGCAACCCGGCACCCCGAAAATAGTTTTTTTTGACACGATTTTTTTTGCCCTGGCCACATGAACGCAGGGCGAGCTGCCAGCATCGGAGGATCGGGGCAAGCCATGGCGGCCCTGCACGCCGGCAGGTCGGAGCGACGGGTGGATGGCTTCCGACCAAGGGTTTACCCAGGCGCATCACGCCGGCCTCTTCCCCAAGCTCATGACTTTACTCAGGTATGCAGCGGGCCGGCGCATTCGCGCGGGGTGGGCGCTACGATCAGCGTGCTTACCGGTTCAGCCACCTTGAAAAAATCAGGAGCACAAGCATGGCAAAACTCAACGTGAATGGCAGCGTGAGGGAGTTCGAGGCGGAGGGGGACACCCCGCTGCTCTGGGTGATCCGGGAGCAGCTCGGGCTGACCGGCACCAAATACGGTTGCGGCATCGCCCAATGCGGCGCCTGTGCCGTGCATATCGACGGCGTGGTCACACGCAGTTGCGTGCGGCCGGTTTCCACCGTCAACGCCAACCAGAAAATCGTGACCATCGAGGGCCTGTCGCGCGACGGGTCCCACCCGGTGCAGAAAGCCTGGGCCGCGCTGGATGTACCGCAGTGCGGCTACTGCCAGTGCGGCATGGTGATGACGGCAGTGGCGCTGCTCAGGACCACACCGAATCCCAGCGATGCCGACATCGACCAGGCCATGACCAACATCTGCCGCTGCGGCACCTACAACCGCGTCCGTGCCGCCATCAAGGTGGTGGCGGCCGGTGGCAACACCAAAAGTGCCGCGCTGGCGATCCAGCACACCGACGGGAGCACGACATGAGCCAGCACACGATTGCCTCTTCGGACACGTCTGCTTCCGGCACGGGCACACTGAGCCGCCGGGGTTTCCTCGGTGCCTCTGCCGCCTCCGGCCTGGTCGTGGCCTTCCACATTCCCCTGGCCAGCTACGCGCAGGCGCAAGCCAGTAACGCGCCAGAAGTCAACGCATGGGTGGTGGTCAAGCCCGATGACACGGTGATCATCCGCATCGCGCGCTCCGAGATGGGCCAGGGCAGCCTGACCGGGCTGGCGCAGCTGGTCGCGGAGGAGCTCGAATGCAACTGGGCCCGGGTCACGACCGAGTACCCGACACCCGGCCAGAACCTCGCGCGTAATCGCGCCTGGGGCAATTTCTCGACCGGTGGCAGCCGCGGCATCCGCGAATCGCACGACTATGTGCGCAAGGGGGGTGCCACGGCACGCATGATGCTGGTGCAGGCAGCGGCCGACGAATGGAAGGTGCCGGTTTCCGAATGCCGTGCGGCCAACAGCGTGATCACCCACACGCCCAGCGGCCGCAGCACGACCTACGGCAAAGTCGCCATCGCGGCCGGCAAACTCACAGCGCCGGCCCAGGTCACGCTGAAGGACCCCAAAGACTGGAAAATTGTCGGCAAGCGGCTGGCCCGGCTGGACACCATCGACAAGGTCACCGGCCGCCAGATTTATGGGGCCGACCTGACCATGCCGGGCATGCTGAATGCAGCGATCAGGGACTGCCCGGTGTTTGGCGGCAAGCTCAAAAGCTTCAATGCCGCAGCGATTGAAAAACGTCCCGGCGTCAAGAAAGTCGTGCGTGTCGGTGACAGCGCCGTGGCGGTGGTGGCAGATACCTGGTGGCGCGCCAAGACCGCCCTCGATGCCCTGCCCATTGAATGGGACTACGGGCCGAACGTCGCCAACTCGAGCGCCAGCGTGGCGCAGATGCTCAAGGCCGGACTGGATGCGCCCGATGCCGTGGTCGGCAACCAGAACGGCGATGCCAAAGCGGCGCTGGCCTCGGCCGTGCGCCGCATCGAGGCCGTTTACGCCTACCCGCACCAGAACCACGCCACCATGGAACCCATGAACGCCACCGCGCGCTGGACGCCCGAGCGTTGCGAGGTCTGGACGCCCACACAGAATGGCGAAGCCGCGCTGGCCGCCACCTCGGAAGCCGCCGGCCTGCCCGCCGCCAGGTGCGAGGTCTACAAGATCCACCTGGGCGGCGGTTTCGGCCGGCGCGGCGCGGTGCACGACTGGGTACGCCAGGCGGTGGACATCGCCAAACAGATGCCGGGCGTGCCGGTCAAGCTGCTGTGGTCGCGCGAGGAAGACATGCTGCATGGCCTTTATCACCCTGTCACGCAGTGCAAGCTGCAGGCCGGGCTGGACGCGCAGGGCAACATCACGGCGCTGCACATGCGCATCTCCGGCCAGTCCATCCTCGCCGGCGTGTTTCCGCAAAACATCCGCAACGGGCTGGACCCGGTGGTGTTCCAGGGCCTGAATGCCCCCGGACCGGAAGCCTCCATCGGCTACAGCTTCCCCAACCTGCTGATCGACCACGCGATGCGCAACCCGAGCGTGCCACCCGGGTTCTGGCGCGGCGTGAACCTGAACCAGAACGCGATTTACCTCGAGTGTTTTCTCGACGAAATCGCCGCCGCGACGAAGCAGGACCCGCTGGCGCTGCGGCGCAAGCTGATGGCCAGCCATCCCAAACACCTGGCGGTGTTGAACGCGGTGGCCGAACGCGTGCGCTGGGAGGTGCCGCCGCCGGACGTTCGCGGCCAGAAGGTCTACCGCGGCCTGGCGCAGACCATGGGTTTCGGCAGTTATGTCGCCGCCTGCGCCGAGGTGTCTGTCGACAAGGACGGTGCACTGAAGATCCACCGCATCGTTGCGGCCACCGATCCCGGTTATGCCGTGAACCCGCAACAGATCGAGGCGCAGGTCGAGGGCTCTTTCGCCTACGGCCTGTCGGCCGCGCTGTTCGGCGAATGCACGCAAAAGGACGGCCGCATGGAGCAGGACAACTTCAGCACCTACGCGGTGGTGCAGATGCAGCACATGCCGGCTGTGGAAACCATCATCGTGCCTTCGGGCGGCTTCTGGGGCGGCGTGGGCGAACCGACGATTGCGGTGGCCGCGCCGGCCGTGCTCAACGCCGTCTTCGCGGCGACCGGCAAACGCATCCGCGAACTGCCGCTGAAGAACCACAGCCTCAAGGCATGACGATACGGGCAGGCGCGTCGGCACTGGCGCTGGCTGCTGCGATGCTGCCCGCCATATCCCCGGCCCAGCAAGCGGCCGGCCAGCAGGCTTTCCGTGTCGCGGGCGACGCCATCCCCGACTCGCTGACCGGCGTACCCGGTGACGCCGTACGCGGCCGCGCGATAGTCGCAAGCCGGCAAACCGGCCTGTGCCTCTTGTGCCATGCCGGGCCGCTCCCCGAAGAACGTTTCCAGGGCAACCTGGCGCCGGATCTGGCCGGTGCCGGCTCGCGCTGGAGCGAAGGCCAGTTGCGTCTGCGCGTGGTCGATGCGAGGCGCCTGAATCCGCAAACCCTCATGCCGGCTTATTACCAGGTCGGGGGCCTGGAGCGCGTGGGCGCCGCCTGGCAAGGCCAGCCGGTGCTGGCAGCGCAGCAGATCGAAGACGTGGTCGCCTTTCTGCGCACGCTGCGTGATTGAGCACAGACCATGCGCCGTCTCCCACCCTCCCCCGTGACTTCGCCCGACCTCAGCCGGCGCCGTGTGCTGCAGGGGGCTGCGGCGCTGGGCGCCTGGGTACAGATCGCACCGGCAAGCGCAAGCAGCGATGAACTGACGGCGGCGGTGGCCGGCTACACCGGCGGCGCGCCGGTGCAGCGCGGCAAGGTCAGGCTGGACATCGCCGAACTGGTGGACAACGGCAATGTGGTCCCGCTGAGCGTGACGGTGGACAGCCCGATGACGGCCAGCGACCACGTCAGGGCGATTGCCATCTTCAACGAAAAGAATCCGCAGCGCGAGGTGGTCAAGTTCACCCTCGGCCCGCGCGCCGGCAAGGCCAGCGTCAGCACACGAATTCGCCTCGCGACCTCGCAGCAACTGGTGGCGGTCGCGCATTTGAGCGATGGCAGTTATTGGTCGCACACGGTTAACGTGATCGTCACACTGGCCGCCTGCATCGAAGGTGACACCTGATGGCTCGCACCCTCATCAATGCGCCATCTACCGCCAGACGCGGCGAGGTGATAGCGATCCGCACCACCATTGCCCATCCGATGGAAACCGGCTTCCGGCCCGGCTCGGATGGCAAAATTTTGCCGCGCGACATCATCCAGCGTGTCAGCTGCCGCTACAACGGCGAACTGGTGTTCAGCGCCGAATTATTTTCCGCCGTCGCGGCCAACCCCTATCTGGCTTTCCACACCGTAGCCACCGAAAGCGGCACGCTGGTACTGACCTGGGAAGGCGACAAGGGGTTTACGCACAGCGAAACCATCACCCTCCGCGTCACCGGATGAACATGCCGGGACGCGCCCTGCTGCTCGCGCTGGCGGTTCTGGTGAGCGCAGCCGGGGCTTGGGCGCAAACCCCGGCCGGCGCTGATCCGCGCCGCTCAGGCTTTGAGTTCATGGGCCGCTCGACCCAGACCATGCAGAAGGACGACACCCTCAATCCCGCGATGTTGTGGGTCAAGGAAGGGGAAAGCCTGTGGAGCCAACCCGCCAGCCAGGGCGGCAAGGCCTGCGTGACCTGCCATGCGGCAGCGGCAAGCAGCATGCGCGGTGTCGCGGCGCGTTACCCGGCCTTCGACGAGCGGCTGTCGCGCCCCCTGACGCTGGGACAACGCATCAACCAGTGCCGCCAGCACCACCAGCAGGCAACGCCGTTTCGCGCCGAAAGCCAGGAACTGCTCAGCCTGGAGGCATATGTCGCCCTGCAGTCGCGCGGCCTGCCGCTGGCGCCGCCGGCCGATGAACGGCTCGCGCCTTTCCGGCAACGCGGTGAGCAGCGCTTCATGCAGCGCCTGGGCCAGCTCAACCTGTCGTGTGCGCAATGCCACGACAACCATGCCGGCGGCCGTCTCGGCAGCAGCCTGATCCCGCAGGCCCACCCACCCGGCTACCCGGTCTACCGCCTGGAGTGGCAGGCACTCGGTTCGCTGCAGCGGCGCTTGCGCGGCTGCATGAGCGGGGTGCGCGCCGAACCCTTTGCCTACGACGCGCAGGAACTGGTGGAGCTGGAGCTGTATCTGGCGGCGCGCGCCAGGGGCATGCCCCTTGAAGCGCCGGGGGTCCGACCCTGAGCGCATCGGCCGCCTGAGGCGCTATCAATTCAATAGCTTCCCACGCTTGTCAGAAAAGGGTTTCAGGTCGTTTTTATGGTGAACTGATGGCGGGCCCCGGCCCTATCCGCCGGCGTTGCGCGCCTGGGTCCAGTAGGCCTCGGTGCGCGCGACCACCAGGTCCTTGTCGCTGGAACGCCCCTCGTCCTTGCGCCCGCCCTTGAGGTGATCCATGTAACGGCCAAGCGGTCCATTGACAAAGGGATGCATGGAATCCGGCACGCCTTCATTGATGTTGTAGAACTTCAGGTCTGCAGCCTTGCGGTGCGCAGCCACCATCGAATCAAAGGCATGGCAGTCGGTCCATCGCGCCAGGGTGAAAATCTTGTCGTGGGTGTAATAGTCCGTATGGTCCAGGATGAACTGGCGCACCACAGGATTCCTCAGGTTGTAGAGCACGAAGCTGCATTCCGAGTAGATGTTCTTGCGCGGCATGAAGCCGATGTCCGCATCTTCGGGCATCAGCGTCGCAAGAAACTCCATCGGCATGTCCTGGAAGCAGACGATATCCGCATCGATGTTCACCAGGATGTCGGCATCGCTGCGCAAGGCCGCTTCGCGCAGCGCAAAAATCCGGTGGCTCCAGCGGACCGAGTCGAGCATGTACTGGTAGGTCTCGCCGAAATGCCCGCGCGCGCCGGGGTTGGCGGCGTGCCGCTGCTTGAATTCGACCAGGTCGCGTGCGTCCTCATGCAGGTCGCGCACGATCACCCGGTCACAGCCCTCGGGTTGGCACCCCTCGGCAAAAATCCACAGCTTGGTTTCCTTCGGCCAGTGGCGCCGGAAGGACTCGATGAACTCCTTGCCAAAGCGCTCATAACCTTCCGCATGGAAAGTCGCGGCAGCATGCACAACCGGCATTTTGCGGGGAACCGGAATGCCGGAAGTGTTGCTGGCAACCGGCCGGGTCTCGACCGGAGCAGACTGGGCCAGCGTGAACACCTGCGGTCCGTCCGCCGGCGGCAGGTCGCAATCGGCGACGATGTCCTCGACGTTCTCCTCGGTGACGTCGACAAACACCAGGTCCGGCCGCGCCAGCAACTCGCGCTCGAGTTCTTCCCCTGGCACGCGAAACTTGTTGACGAAAATCTTCGTGTAAGCGAACTCCGGACCGGTGACATCGTCCAGGAAGCCCGGCGTGAACCGTTCCGGCAGGCAGAAAAAGACGTTCACCCCCGCCGTGTCCACGCCGCAGAATTTGTAGCCGTACTGGGCGAACAGGTGTTTCCATGCACCGACGGCAACGCCGAAGTAAAGGCCGCGCTGCGGATCCAGCCGCCTGCGCGAGAAGTCTTCCTCGTACATCACCGTCAGCGGCCCCTTGCCGAGGAAGGCGTTGTATTCGCAGCACACGACCGAGGGGCGAAAACCCAGCTGCAACATCCGGTAGGCCACGTAGTAGTCCACGCTGTCGATGTCGAGCGAAAAGAAATCCGGCGTCTTGTCGCCGTATTCGTCAACAATCCACTGGCAGTTGTCCCAGCCGACCTTCATGCGCGCCAGGGTCAGGCGCTGCGCAAACGGCTTGTGCGTGATGCGGGCGATGTAGCGCTTGATGTTGTCCGGGTCGACGTCGACGCCGAGCCCGGTCCAGCCGAGCTTGAGCAGATAAAGGCTGTTGTTCTCGCCGCCGTCTGCGGTGCCGATCTCGATAAAACGCTTGCGGTTTTCTTTCAGTCCACTGGTCAGGAAAGCAATGATGCCGTCCTCGCCGTTCTGGCTGAAAATGCTGTATTCATGGTCGTTGATGTTGGGCATGGCGACAATAATACCGCGGCGCCTGGCGCCCGCATCCCCGCAAAGACCGGATTTGCACCCGTCCGTCGGGTGTTCCGGTCTTCGGCTCCCGCTCTACTTGCGCGCCGGTGGCAGATCCGTACAACTGCCGTGCGCCACCTCCGCCGCCATGCCTATGCTTTCGCCCAGCGTGGGGTGCGGGTGGATGGTCTTGCCGATGTCCACCGCGTCGGCGCCCATCTCGATCGCCAGGGCAATCTCGCCGATCATGTCACCCGCGTGGGTGCCGACGATGCCGCCGCCCAGGATCTTGCCATGGCCATGCGCCTCCGGGCTGTCGTCGAACAGCAGCTTGGTGAAACCTTCGTCGCGGCCGTTGGCGATCGCGCGGCCGGAGGCCGTCCAGGGGAACAGGCCTTTTTTGACCTTGATGCCTTGCGCCTTGGCCTGGTCTTCGGTGAGGCCCACCCATGCGACTTCGGGGTCAGTGTAGGCCACGCTCGGAATCACGCGCGCATTGAAGGCGGCGCTGGCCAGTTCCTTGTTGCCCTGCAACTCGCCGGCAATCACTTCGGCCGCCACGTGTGCCTCGTGCACCGCCTTGTGCGCCAGCATGGGCTGGCCGACGATGTCGCCGATCGCGAAGATGTGTGGCACGTTGGTGCGCATCTGGATGTCCACCGGGATGAAGCCGCGGTCCGTCACGCTCACGCCGGCTTTCTCCGCGCCCAGCTTCTTGCCGTTGGGCGTGCGGCCCACGGCCTGCAGCACCAGGTCGTAAGTCTGCGGTGCAGGCGCGCTGCCGCCCTCCTCGGCCGAAGCAAACGTCACCTCGATACCGGCGGGGGTCGCCTTGGCGCCCACGGTTTTGGTCTTGAGCATGATGTTGTCGAAACGCGGCGCGTTCATCTTCTGCCAGACCTTGACCAGGTCGCGGTCGGCACCCTGCATCAGACCGTCCATCATCTCCACCACATCGAGGCGTGCGCCCAGCGTGCTGTAGACCGTGCCCATCTCCAGGCCGATGATGCCGCCGCCCAGAATCAGCATGCGTTTGGGCACTTCCTTGAGCGCCAGCGCGCCGGTGCTGTCCACCACGCGCGGATCCTCCGGCATGAAAGGCAGGCGCACGGCCTGCGAGCCGGCGGCGATGATGCAGTTCTTGAACGCAATGGTCTGGTGCTTGCCGGTTTTTTCCTGGCCCTGGGCACCGCTGGTCTCGTCGACCTGCAGATGGTTCGCGCCGACAAAGCTGCCGATGCCGCGCACGGTGATGACCTTGCGCATCTTGGCCATCGCGGCCAGGCCGCCGGTCAGCTTGCCGACGACTTTTTCCTTGTGGGTGCGCAGCTTGTTGATGTCCAGCGTGGGCTCGGCAAATGTCACGCCCAGCGACTCGAAGTGTTTGACCTCGTCCATCACGGCCGCCACATGCAGCAGCGCCTTGGACGGGATGCAGCCGACATTCAGGCAGACGCCGCCCAGGGTGGCGTAACGCTCGACCAGCACGACTTTGAGGCCGAGGTCGGCGGCGCGGAAGGCCGCCGAATAACCGCCGGGGCCGGCGCCCAGCACCAGCAGGTCGCAGTCGAGATCGACACTGCCGCTGAACGACGCCGCAGCAGGCGCCGCGACAGCCGGAGTTGCTATCTTTTCAGGAGCTGCTTGCGCAGTTGCAGCGGGAGCTGGAGCCGGTTTTGGCTCTGAAGCCGGGGCTGCAGCGGCGCCCTCGGCCTCCAGCGACAACACCACCGTTCCCTGCTTGACCTTGTCGCCGAGCTTGACCTTGATTTCTTTGACGACGCCGGCGTGGCTGGAAGGAATCTCCATTGAGGCCTTGTCGCTTTCGACGGTGAGCAGGCTCTGGTCGGCCTGGATGCTGTCGCCGGGCTTGACCAGCAACTCGATCACGGTCACTTCGTCGAAGTCGCCGATATCTGGAATCTGGATGTCTATCGTTGCCATGTCTTGTCTCCGCTAAAGGGGTCGGCTTGCTGCTTGCGCTTGACCGTGAACAGTTCCACCGGGCGGGCGGAATTTTTGTCGAATTCGCCGCCGGCGCTCATGCCGTCCAGCGCCACATCGCTGCCGTCACAGGAGGACCCGGCGGAAGTCAGCGAGTATGGAACCCAGGTAGGCGTTGAATCGCGCGGCGCCGGCGCCGTCGATCACGCGGTGGTCCCAGGCCAGCGACAGTGGCAGCATCAGGCGTGGCTGGAAAGCCTTGCCATCCCAGACCGGCTCCATCTGGCTCTTGGAGACACCGAGGATGGCGACTTCCGGCGCATTGATGAGGGGCGTGAAATAACGCCCGCCAATGCCGCCCAGCGAGGAAATGGTGAAGCTCGCGCCCTGCATCTCCGCCGGGGTCAGCTTGCCGTCGCGTGCCTTCTTGGCGAGTTCGCCCATCTCCTGCGAGATCTGCATGATGCCTTTCTTGTCGGCATCCTTGAGCACGGGCACCATCAGGCCGTTGGGCGTGTCGGCGGCAAACCCGATGTTGTAGTACTGCTTGTAGACCAGCTGGTCGCCGTCCAGCGAGCTGTTGAACTCGGGAAATTTTTTCAGCGCCGCGACGCTGGCCTTGATCAGGAAAGCCAGCATGGTGACCTTGAGGCCGGATTTTTCGTTGTCCTTGTTGGTGGACACGCGGAAGGCTTCCAGGTCGGTGATGTCGGCATCGTCGTGGTTGGTGACATGCGGGATCATCACGTAGTTGCGCAGCAGGTTGGCGCCACTGATCTTCTTGATGCGCGGCAGGTCCTTGCGCTCGACCGGGCCGAACTTGGTGAAATCCACCTTGGGCCAGGGCAGCAGGTCCAGCCCGGCGCCACCGCCGCCGCTTGCCGCTGCCGGCGCTTTGGCCGCCTGCGCCTGGGTGCGCACATCGCCAGCCATGACCGACTTGGTGAAGGCTTGCACGTCGTCCTGGGTGATGCGGCCCTTGGGACCGCTGCCCTTGACTTCGGCCAGCGGCACACCGAGCTCGCGCGCGAACTTGCGCACCGAGGGCGAGGCATGCGGCAACTGCCCGGTAGGCGCGGCCGGTTCATGCGCGGGCAAGGCGGCTGCGGGTGCGGCTGCAGGCGCCGCAGCGGGAACACTCGCGGTCGCAGGCGTGGCGGCAGCAGCTGGCGCTGGCGCAGGAGCCGGCGCAGCAGCTTGCGCGGGCGTGCCCGCAGCGGCTTCGAGCACCAGCAACACGTCGCCCACATTGATCTTGTCGGCGAGCTTGACCTTGAGCTCCTTGACGACACCGGCCTGGCTGGACGGAATCTCCATCGACGCCTTGTCGGACTCGACCGTCACCAGCGATTGCTCGGCCTTGACGGTGTCGCCGACCTTGACCAGCACCTCGATCACCACCACATCCTTGAAGTCGCCGATGTCGGGCACACGGATGTCCACGGAGCCGCCGGCAGCGGCTGGTGCTGCTACTGATTTGGTAGCTGCTTGCGCAGGCGCAGCGGGGGCTGCAGCCTGTTTTGACTCTGAAGCCGGGGCCGGAACCGGAGCGGGCGCGGCAGCGGCCCCGCCTGTTTCAATCACCAGCACGACCGTGCCCTGTTTCACCTTGTCGCCGAGCTTGACCTTGAGTTCCTTCACGACGCCGGCCTGGCTGGACGGAATTTCCATCGAGGCCTTGTCGCTCTCCACCGTAAGCAGGCTCTGCTCGGCCTGGATGGTGTCGCCGGGTTTGACCAGCAGTTCGATGACGGTGACCTCGTCAAAGTCGCCGATGTCGGGAATGGTGATGTCTGCCAATGCCATGTGCTTGTCTCCGTTCGCCGTGCTCAGGCGTAAAGCGGGTTGATCTTGTCGGTGTTGATGCCGTATTTTTTGATGGCCTCGGAGACTTTGGCCGCCGGCACGCTGCCGTCGTCGGCGAGGGCCTTCAGCGCGGCAACCACGATGTAGTGGCGGTTGATCTCGAAGTGCTCGCGCAGCTTGCTGCGGAAGTCGCTGCGTCCGAAACCGTCCGTGCCCAGCACCCGGTAGGTCCGGCCCTTGGGGATGAAAGGACGAATCTGCTCGGCGTAAGCCTTCATGTAGTCGGTGGACGCGACCACCGGGCCGGCGCTGCCCGACAGCTGCTGCGCCACAAAAGGCACACGCGGCGTATCTTCCGGATGCAACAGGTTCCAGCGGTCGGCGTCCTGGCCGTCGCGCGTCAGTTCGTTGAAGCTCGGGCAGCTCCACACGCCTGCGGCCACACCCCAGTCCTTCTCGAGCAATTCCTGCGCGGCGATGCTTTCGCGCAGGATGGTGCCGCTGCCCAGCAACTGCACCGTCGGCGCCTTGGCGGCCAGGGCCGGCGCCTGCTTGCACAAATACATGCCCTTGATGATCTGTTCTTCCGTGCCGGGCTGCAGGCCGGGCATGGCATAGTTTTCATTGAGCAGCGTCAGGTAGAAATAGACGTTGTCCTGGCGCTCGACCATGCGTTTGAGGCCGTGGTGCAGGATCACGCCGACCTCGTGCGCAAAGGTCGGGTCGTAGGAAATGCAGTTCGGGATCGTGCCGGCCAGGATGTGGCTGTGGCCGTCCTCGTGCTGCAGGCCTTCGCCGTTGAGCGTGGTGCGGCCCGAGGTGCCGCCCAGCAGGAAACCTCTGGCCTGCATGTCGCCGGCCGCCCAGGCCAGGTCGCCGACACGCTGGAAGCCGAACATCGAGTAATACACGTAGAACGGGATCATGATCCGGTTGTTGGTGCTGTACGAGGTGGCGGCTGCGATCCAGCTGCTCATGCCGCCGGCCTCGTTGATGCCTTCCTGCAGGATCTGCCCGGCCTTGTCTTCCTTGT
>JAUXPP010000097.1 GCA_030683705.1 Polaromonas sp.
TACGAAAAAATGGTCGAGTACGACCTGCCGGCCATGATCCATGTGTCCACGTCCTGCAACCCGGCCTTTCACACCACCGGCGCGCATTACCTGAACGCCGACACCACGGCTTTCATGCAACTGATCCAGGGCGACCTGTTCAAGGACTTCCCGACGCTGCGCTTTCTGATTCCGCACGGCGGCGGCGCCGTGCCTTACCACTGGGGGCGTTTCCGCGGCCTGGCGCAGGAGATGAAAAAACCGCTGCTCAAGGACCACCTGCTGGGCAATGTGTTTTTCGACACATGCGTCTACCACCAGCCGGGCATCAACCTGCTGAACACCGTGATCCCGGTGAAGAACGTGCTGTTTGCCTCGGAAATGATTGGCGCGGTGCGCGGCATCGATCCGGAGACCGGCAACTATTACGACGACACCAAACGCTACATCGAGGCCTCGACCCTCCTGAGCGCCGAGGACAAGCACCAGATCTACGAAGCCAACACGCGCCGCGTGTTCCCGCGCCTCGACGCGCTGCTCAAAACACAGGGGAGATAAACATGTACGAACTCGGCGTTGTTTACCGGAATATCGTGAGGGCGGATCGCGCTGCGGCCGACCGCATGGCGCAATACGGCTCGGCCACGGTGCACGAGGCCATGGGCCGTGTCGGCCTGATGAAAACCTATATGCGGCCGATTTATCCCGGCGCGCAGATCTCGGGCACGGCGGTCACGGTGCTGCTGCAGCCCGGCGACAACTGGATGATGCACGTGGCGGCCGAGCAGATCCAGCCCGGCGACATCGTGGTGGCGGCCTGCACCACCGACAACACCGACGGTTTCTTCGGCGACCTGCTGGCCACCAGTTTCATGGCGCGCGGTGCGCGCGGCCTGATCATCGACGGCGGTTGCCGCGACGTGAAGACCCTGCAGGAGATGGGTTTCCCGGTGTGGAGCCGTGCCATCAGTTCCAAGGGCACGGTCAAGGCGACGCTGGGCTCGGTCAACATCCCGGTGGTGTGCGCCGGCATGAGTGTTTGCCCGGGCGACGTGATCGTCGCCGACGATGACGGCGTGGTGGTGGTGCCGGCCGCGCTGGCGGCGGCAACCGCCGATGCCGCCGCCGCCCGCGAAGCCAACGAAGGCGCCAAGCGTGCCAGGCTGGGTTCCGGCGTCCTCGGTCTGGACATGTACAGCATGCGCGAACCACTGGCCAAGGCCGGCCTGAAATACATCGACTGAATGGCCATCATGGAAAAACCTGCAACTGGCGACTTCACCAAAACCCCCGGCTGGCTGGACTGGTATACCAGCCCCGCCAAACCCCGCTTCCAGCTGCCCGCCGGCGCGGTGGATGCGCATTGCCATGTGTTCGGCCCGGGCGCGCAGTTCCCCTACGCGCCCGAGCGCAAGTACACGCCCTGTGATGCGTCCAAAGAGCAACTGTTCGCGCTGCGTGACCACCTGGGTTTTGACAAAAACGTGATTGTGCAGGCCACCTGCCACGGCAGCGACAACCGCGCGCTGGTCGATGCGCTGCGGCATTCGGACAACCGGGCGCGTGGCGTGGCCACCGTTAAACGTGATGTGTCCGATGCCGAACTGCAGGACATGCACGAGGCCGGTGTGCGCGGAACGCGCTTCAACTTCGTCAAGCGCCTGGCCGATTTCACGCCGCGCGAGGTGCTGCTGGACATCGCCAAGCGCATTGCGCCGCTCGGCTGGCATGTGGTGGTGTATTTCGAGGCGCAGGACCTGCCCGAGCTGTACGACTTTTTCACCGCGCTGCCGACCACCGTGGTGGTGGACCACATGGGCCGGCCCGACGTGAGCAAACCCGTGGACGGCCCCGAGTTCGAGTTGTTCGTCAAAATGATGCGCGAGCACGACAACATCTGGAGCAAGGTCAGCTGCCCCGAGCGTCTCAGTGTGAGTGGCCCGCCGGCGCTCAATGGCGAGCAGAACGCCTACCGCGACGTGGTGCCCTTTGCCCGGCGCCTGGTCGAGACCTTTCCCGACCGGGTGCTCTGGGGCACGGACTGGCCGCACCCGAACCTGAAAGACCACATGCCCGATGACGGCCTGCTGGTGGACTACATTCCCCATATCGCCCCCACGCCCGAATTGCAGCACAAGCTGCTCGTGGATAACCCGACACGGCTGTACTGGGGTTGATCCCCAGGCCGGACAAGGAAACCATCATGCCCCTCGAAAAACCCTATCTGGACGTCCCCGGCACCACGATTTTTGATGCCGAGCAATCACGCCTGGGCTACCACCTGAACCAGTTCTGCATGTCGCTGATGAAGGCTGACAACCGCGCGCGTTTCAAGGCCGATGAACGCGCCTACCTCGACGAATGGCCCATGAGCGAGGAGCAGAAGCAGGCGGTACTGGCGCGCGACCTGAACCGCTGCATCAAGGCCGGTGGCAACATCTATTTCCTGGCCAAGATAGGCGCGACCGACGGCAAGAGCTTCCAGCAGATGGCCGGCAGCATGACCGGCATGACCGAAGAAGAGTACCGCGACATGATGATTGGCGGCGGCCGCTCCGTCGAGGGCAACCGCGTGGTCGGCGAGGACGGCACGGCACAGGCCCATCGCCAGCCCCAGGGCAAAGCCGGCGCAACACGGAATTCATGACCATGGCAAAAATTACCGCATCTGTTTACACCTCGCATGTACCCGCCATCGGCGCGGCCCTGGACCTCGGCAAAAGCGGCGAGCCCTACTGGCAGCCGGTGTTCAAGGGTTACGACTTCTCCAAACACTGGATGGTGGAGAACAAGCCCGACGTGATTTTCCTGGTCTACAACGACCACGCCACGGCCTTCAGCCTGGAGATGATTCCGACCTTTGCCATCGGCACGGCGGCAGAATTCACGCCGGCCGACGAAGGCTGGGGTCCGCGCCCTGTGCCGGTGGTACAAGGCCACCCCGAGCTGGCCGCGCACATTGCGCAGTCGGTGATCCAGCAGGACTTCGACCTGACCATCGTCAACAAGATGGACGTCGACCACGGCCTCACGGTGCCGCTGTCGCTGATGTGCGGCCAGCCGCAGGCCTGGCCCTGCCCGGTGATTCCGTTTGCCGTCAACGTGGTGCAGTACCCGGTGCCCTCGGGCCGGCGCTGCTTCGAGCTGGGCAAGGCCATCCGCAAGGCGATTGAAAGTTTCGACAAGCCGCTCAATGTGCAGATCTGGGGCACGGGCGGCATGAGCCACCAGTTGCAGGGGCCGCGCGCCGGCCTGATCAACCGGGAATTCGACAACGCCTTCCTCGACCAGCTGATCGCCGACCCAGAAGCCCTGGCCAGCAAGCCGCACATCGACTATGTGCGCGAAGCCGGCTCGGAAGGCATCGAGCTGGTCATGTGGCTGATCGCGCGCGGCGCGATGGCCGACGTGGCCGGCGGACCCGCGCCCAAAGTGGCGCACCGCTTTTACCATGTGCCCGCCAGCAATACAGCGGTAGGCCATTTGATCCTGGAGAACAAGTAAATCATGACCAAAACCATCAAAGTCGCACTCGCAGGCGCCGGCGCCTTCGGCATCAAACACCTGGACGGCATCAAGAACATAGACGGTGTGGAAGTTGTCTCGCTGATTAGCCGCGATCTCGAGAAGACCAGGGAAGTCGCCGCGAAATACGGCATCAGCCACGTCAGCACCGACCTGGCCGACAGCCTGGCGCTCAAGGAGGTGGATGCCGTCATCCTGTGCACGCCGACCCAGATGCATGCCGAACAGTCCATTGCCTGCATGAAGGCCGGCAAACACGTGCAGGTCGAGATCCCGCTGGCCGACACGCTCAAGGGCGCGCAGGAGGTGGTGGCGCTGCAGAAGCAGACCGGCCTGGTGGCGATGTGCGGCCACACGCGCCGCTTCAACCCCAGCCACCAGTATGTGCACAACAAGATCAAGGCCGGCGAGTTCAACATCCAGCAGATGGATGTGCAGACCTATTTCTTCCGCCGCAGCAACATGAATGCGCTGGGCCAGCCGCGCAGCTGGACCGATCACCTGCTGTGGCACCACGCGGCCCACACGGTGGACCTGTTCGCCTACCAGTGCGGCAGCCCCATCGTGAAGGCCAATGCCATCCAGGGGCCGATTCACCCGGGGCTGGGCATTGCCATGGACATGAGCATCCAGCTCAAGGCGGCCAACGGCGCGATCTGCACCCTGTCGCTGAGCTTCAACAACGACGGTCCGCTGGGCACCTTCTTCCGCTACATCGGTGACAGCGCGACCT
Organism: Polaromonas sp.; assembly: GCA_030683705.1. Lineage (GTDB taxonomy): Bacteria > Pseudomonadota > Gammaproteobacteria > Burkholderiales > Burkholderiaceae_C > Polaromonas. Next base: position 4,238 of record JAUXPP010000097.1, read on the forward strand.
ACCTCGCGCGTTACGACGACCTGTTCAACGGCAAGGAAGAAAAAATCGACGTCAGCCAGGTGGATGTGTCCATGAACGGCATCGAGCTGCAGGACCGCGAGTTTTTCGCCGCCATCCGCGAAGGCCGTGAACCCAATGCCAGCGTCGCCAAGGTGCTGCCGTGTTACCAGGTGCTGCACGATCTTGAACAGCAACTGAGCTAATCGATATAATTGCGGCTCAGGCGCTGAGGGGCGCCTGCCCGCACAAGAGGCTCTCACCCTCCATTCATTTTTTCTTCAACCTGACAGATCACGGGTTCGTTGGCCAAGCGCGGGATTGGCCCACAACGCACCCAGGAGTCTTGTCATGGCATCCGTTTCCTTACCTCCCGATAATCCTGCGCCGGTTTCTGCCGGCCGTACCCGCAGCGAGCTGAAAAATCAGTACCGCGACACCCCGTCGCCCATGGGCGTCTACGCCATCCGAGGCCTGTCCAGTGGCCGCGTGATCGTGGAGGCCAGCATGAACGTCCACGCGGCGATGAACCGGGCCCGCTTCGAGCTGGACCGCAAGTGCCACCGCGACAAACAACTGCAACAGGACTGGCTCACGCTCGGGCCGGACCACTGCCGTTTCGACATCATCGACCTCGTCAAGCAACGCGACGACCCGGCCTTCGACGGCAAGGCGGAACTGGCGGGCCTGCTGGCGATGTGGCGCGAGGAGTTGGGCGCATGAAAACCGACGCACTCGACGATTGCCTGCGCATCAGCCTGGCGCACGCCAGCCTCGCACTGAAACTGGACGACGTACTGGGCACCTTCCATGGCCTGAGCCTGAACGACTTCATCCTGCTGCGCCTGTTGTCGCAGGCTGAAGGCGGGCGCGTGTCGCTGGCCGGCCTGATGCGGCCCCTGGGGGTGCGCATGTCGGCCGTGCTCCGGCAACTGGCTCCGCTGGAGAAGATCGGCCATCTGCAGCGCGAGCCGGGCCGTATGGTGGCCCTGCGGCCGGCGGGGCGCGCGTTAGTGGCCGAGGCTGCCGGCAGCGCCCAGGCGGTCTGCGCGGATGCGCTGGCGTCCATGGATGCTGCTGCGCGCGAGGGCTCGCGCAAGCTGCTGTCCGCGCTCTGCCGCAGCAGCGCGCTGGAGCTCACGTGACCGCGCTGCTCGATGAGCTCAAGGTACGCGCGCGGCTGGCTCTGAACGCCGCCCGGCGGGATGAGGCGGGCGACGCCGGAATCCGGCTGCGCCACTGCCTGAACCAGGCGGCGCGCGATGTCGGCTTCGCGCATTGGGAGCATGCGCGGGCCGTGCTGGGAGGCATGGCGGCCCGGGAGGACGACATGGGGACCTTCTGGCACGCGCCGCGGACCGGCGTGTTGCTGAACTTGTGGCTGGCCAGGTACGAGCAGGCGCAGGCCGCTCTGGCGGCCGATCCGCGGGCCTTCCTGCTTCCCTACCGCCGCCAGTTCATGGTCGTTCAGGCAGATTTCATCGAAGAGCTTGGCGTGGATTCCCGCCATCCCGCGTGGGCCGACATCTCGCACGACCTGGTGGCTGCGTATGGCAGCGGCGCCTGGCTGCTGCTCGCTGGCCAGCGGCTGACGGCGCCGAGGTCCAGCTTTGTTTCCAGTTAAGCTTGAGCGATGCAAAAGCGAACCATAGGCCCCTTTCACGTTTCAGCCATCGGCCTGGGCTGCATGAACTTGAGCCATGCCTACGGCACGCCGCCGTCGGCCGCGCAGGGCGAACGTGTCTTGCTGGCCGCGCTCGATGCCGGCGTCACGCTGTTCGACACGGCAGCGCTGTACGGCTTTGGCGCCAATGAAACCCTGATCGGACAGGTGCTGGCCAAACACCGCAGCCGCTTCACGCTGGCCAGCAAGGGCGGCATGGCGGGTGTGCAGTTCGAGGATGGGGTCAAACGTGTCATCGACGGCCGGCCCGAGACCATCCGCAAGAATTGTGAGGACAGCCTCAAGCGCCTGCAGACCGAGGTGATCGACGTGTATTACCTGCACCGCTGGGACAAGAAGGTGGCGATCGAGGACAGCGTGGGCGCCATGGCCGATCTGGTGCGCGCGGGCAAGGTACGGGCCATCGGCCTGTCCGAGGTGTCGGCCGCCACGCTGCGCAAGGCGCATGCGGTGCACCCGATTGCCGCGGTGCAGACCGAATACTCCCTGTGGACACGCAACCCCGAAATCGCGGTGCTCGAGGCCTGCCGCGAGATCGGCGCGGCCTTTGTGGCCTTCAGTCCCGTGGCGCGCGGTTTTCTGTGTGATGCGCTGCCCGACGTCAGCACGCTTGCACCCAAGGACATCCGTACGGCCATGCCGCGGTTTGCGCCCGACAACTACGCAGCCAACCTCCAGTTGCTGCCGCCCTACAAGGCGCTGGCCGCAGAGGCGGGCTGCACACCGGCGCAACTGGCGCTGGCCTGGTTGCTGCACAAGGCGCCACACATCATCCCGATTCCGGGCACCGGCAGCGTGGAGCACTTGCAGGAAGACCTGGGCGCGGCGGACCTGCGGCTGGATGCCGGCCTGCTGGCAAAGCTGGAACTACTCATCAACCAGCAGACCGTCACCGGCAATCGCTACAGCGCGCAGAGCGCCAGCGAGGTGGATACCGAGGAGTTTTCTGTCTGAGCGGCGGATCCAGGACGCTATCGTATTGATAGCTTCTCACGCTTGTCGAACAAGGGCTGGAGGCCAAAAAGGCTTGTAATCCGCATAAAAAAGCCGCAGCCCTGTCGAAACAGGATGCGGCTTTTTTGTGGCCGGGCCTGGTGGCCCCGGACTCCTGGCCTTACAGCGTGTCGATGAAGCTGCGCAGCTTGTCCGAACGCGAGGGGTGCTTGAGCTTGCGCAGCGCCTTGGCTTCGATCTGGCGGATGCGTTCGCGTGTCACGTCGAACTGCTTGCCGACTTCTTCCAGCGTGTGGTCGGTCGACATCTCGATACCGAAACGCATGCGCAGCACCTTGGCTTCACGCGGCGTCAGGCTGTCGAGGATGTCTTTGACCACATCGCGCAGGCCGGCCTGCATCGCCGCTTCCAGCGGTGCGGTGTTGGCGCTGTCCTCGATGAAGTCGCCGAGGTGGGAATCGTCGTCGTCGCCGATCGGTGTTTCCATCGAGATCGGCTCTTTCGCGATCTTCATGATCTTGCGGAT
>JAUXPP010000107.1 GCA_030683705.1 Polaromonas sp.
CTCCGACAGATGTGCCCAATCCTGGACACGGCGCTCCCAAACCCCCGCATCACCGCCCAGTCGGCTAACAATGGAGCCTTGGTGGACTCGGTATCCGAGCACTCTGGAGGCTGAAAAAGCAGCACTGAACGCTTGGGGCAAACCTTGGTCAATACAGCTGGATCAGTTCGAGCTGGGACGTCTAGTGGTGACGATCACCGTCGAATTCTGCGGTGGAGAGCGCGAGCTAGTGGCCTTTTACCCGGACAGCTATCCCTACTTCATGCCGCACGTCCGTCTCCGCGGTATGAAGCTTCCGAGGCACCACAATCCGGGAGGTTATCTATGCTTGCTCGCGCAAGATGGGGACGAATGGCATCCCGGGCAAGACACGCTCGCCAGTTTGCTCGAGCAGCAACTACCTATTCTTGAGGAAGTCACTCAACCTGGCGCTGCGTCGGAATACGTCACGGCGAATGAAGAGCACGTCGGCGAACCGCTGTCGAACTTTTTGCCGTACCTGGGCCACTCGGCAATCATCGTTCCCGATGAGTTGCCGCCAATAGGCATCTCGTCCGGAACTCTTCTTCTTGATGCTCGTGTGCGAGGGGAAAAGCAGCCGGGCATCATTGCAATACTGCGCAGGATTAGCGACAACGCTGGTGTTCCGCTTGTTGATTACCCCGTTCAGATGCTCGCTTTCAAGCAACGTAGCAGCGGGGTGTGGATCCGGCTGGAGGGCCGTCCTGAACTTGTCGAAGGCACAGATGACGAGATTCGCAAGCGGCTGTATGACCTTGCCTTAGAGACATCACCGGTACTCCAAAAAAAACTTCACCATGCGAAGGCTTCCGAAGAAATCATCGTCGGTTTCCTTTATGCGGATCAAGTCGAATGGAGGCAAGCTGCTGAGGAATGGGTGTTCCTTTGGCTTCGCGTCAACAAAGCCGCTCGCCATGGACGTACCCCGACTGCGCCGATCGTTGAATACGGTCTGGTACGTGCAGACTGGTCTGGGGAGGATTCGCTCCTGAAGCGAGCACCCGCGCTTGCACCGTTGCGTTCGAAGTCGGTGCTGTTAGTAGGAACGGGGGCGATTGGCTCTCCGCTGGCTATGCAGCTCGCTAAAAGCGGTATCCGAGAATTGCGCTTGGTGGATGCAGATCACCTTCAAGCAGGAAACAGTGTGCGGTGGGCTTTCGGCTGGGAGCTCGCGGGTTTTCCGAAGGCAGAGGTCATTGGTCACCGCATCGCGAGTGATTATCCCCGTACGAAGACCACCGCCAGCACGTTTCGGATCGGTGGTTTTCAGCAGATCAACCCATCCAACGGATTGCCGTTTAGCGACTATGACTTCCTTCGAGAGGAGATGCGTCAAGTGGATCTCATCATCGACGCGACCGCGAACTACCGCGTTAACCACCTGCTTGCGGACATGTCACGGGTAGAAGGCAAGGCGTATGTTTGGCTCTCGACCACGCCGGGAGCCTCTGGAGGGGTCGTTGGCCGTGTTACTCCGACTGCAACTCAAGGATGCTGGCATTGCTTTCAACATGCTATGGCCGCGGGGGAAATCAGGTATCCAGCGGACAACGGGGCCTTGGATGTCCAACCTAGGGGTTGCACACACCCAACCTTCGTTGCAGCAGGTATAGACAGCGACGAGGTGTCTATCCTCGCGTCCCGTCTGGCGGTGGCTACGTTGCTTGCGCAGGATGGTGGCGTAGGGCAGGAATCAGATTTCGAATGGGATGTGGCAATAGGTGATTTTTTCTCGGCAGATCGCCGGATCGAAAGCCGTTGGACAACCTACCCGCTGCACAAACATCCGGACTGTAGCGCCTGTGCTTGAGCTTGACCTCTGGCTCGCCGTCGACGCGCTCGCCGCCATTGAGGCAACGGCCGAAGCTAAGTATCCGTTCGAAACGGGAGGGGTACTTGTCGGCTATCGAAGTGGTGCGAGCCAGATCATCGAGAGTGCTATTGGTCCAGGTCCAAACGCCATTCACGCGCGCTACAGCTTCCACAGCGACCACGAGTGGCAATGTGACAAACTCGACGAACTCTTCCTGCAATCAAAAGGTCGGCAGGTGTACCTTGGCGAATGGCACACGCATCCCGGCGGGGACTGCCGGATGAGTATGGTTGATAGGCGAACCTTGGCGAAAATTCGCCGCACAAAGCAAGCAAGTGCCCCCGATGCGTTTATGGTGATCGGAGCGGGGCGGCCGGGTGCATGGTCGTGGATGGCACATCATTTTGGGTCCCAGCCCATGTTCGGCGGTTTTTCAAAGTTGCACTCAATGAATATGAAGCTGTTCAGGGAGACAGCGGGACCCGCGTCGGCGCTTACCTAGAACGGCGGAGGTTGTTTAGCCGGAACGCTACTACGTCAGCCATCACGTCCGAGGTGAGGAGCTTGCAAACGCCTTTTCGGTTCGAACACTATGCTTCCACAGTTCGGACAGGTGAAAGCTACCGGGCTACCCGGCCGCGGGACGTTCGCCTCTTCGAAAGAATCCTTTGTGGCATCTGTGCTTCCCCTCCAGGAGCAGGCGTGGCAAATAATTCGGTGACATCCATTTCAAAGCCAGCCGCCAAGGTATGGAGCACTGTCAATGTCGGATTGGCTAGTCCGGACTCAATCCGACTCAGATATGTACGAAACATGCCGCAGCTGTCAGCAAGCTCTTCCTGGGTTATTTGACGCTCGGAGCGCAACTGCCTGATGCGTATACCCAACGCCCTACGGGGATCAATATCTTTAGTTGGCACCCTCGCACTATTGGCTATGTATACTTACTCGTACACACACCAATTCGTACATTCTATGTAAGCTGAGTCGGCTCTGGAGTGACGGGCGCCCTTTCGAAACGAGCGTGCCAGCAAAGTAAACCTAGGATGAATTCATGAGTGATGCCCACAAATCCTTCAAGGCAGCCTTCATTACCCTGTATGTTTTCTTTGGGGGTAGAGGCTACGCCACCCTCTCAGAGGCTGAAGGTGCACGCGCGGCCGCGGCAACCTGTCTAGAGACATCGGAATAAATCAATCTGACTGGCATGTTCATCACGTACGACGAGCACAAGGTCCGCCTACCCCCGCTATGGGGGAATAGCTCCACGCATTGGAAGGCCGCTGAACTCGCACTCCAGAGAGTTTGGTTTGTCGTATCTCTCGCCCAAAGTGACGAAAGCAATGACGGATATCCCATTACCCATACCATGTTGATTTTCAATATGGTGGATTTGGAAGCTCTTGCACCAGAAGAGGCTGTGAGCGGTTTTCAGCTAGATTCTGTACTTATTGTGACGCCAGGCTATGTCAACGGAACCGGCCAATGGAAGATGGAAACCTTGAAAGCTTTGTGGTCGGCTAAAGAACCACGCGATCCAACTCAAGTAGTGGAAATTTATGAGACTGGTGAAGGGGTGCTGTACACGGACTCTATGCGGAACACTCCCGCGCAGCGACTCCGCGACAGAACGCTGTTGCGTTCGTTCCCAGTAGATTAATGGCTGTGAGTTCCTTTTATACCTGTGTTTTGGGCCTTGCAACGCAATAATTTGCCTTGCTCTTCGCGAGAGACTGGGCGGTAGATTTAAAGCGGGCTTAGGTGGCTACCACGGAGCGCCGGCAGGCCTCAGTGGAGCGATACCGGGCAGCCTGCGTGGTTCGGGCTAAACCAATACGCCTCAAAACCATTGGCTTTCCGGCCTCAAACTTGTAAATCGCATGGCCACTCTCTCTGGGTCATAGAAGAACGCAAAATGCCCAGCGCGCCAACTAAAAAAGTTACAGATGGTCGAATAGTCCTGGGACGCGCGGGCATCAGCGGTTGCCTTTCCGGAAGGGCGTGACCTTGCTGGTCCCACCGGCGCGCATCTGCTCCAGCATGGCGTCGTAGTTGTTGTTCAACTCGACCAAGGCCTTTTGTGCGTCTTGCAATTGCACGTTTGCATCTTGAAGGTCTAGTTCGGTGGCAATGTGGACATCCTGCAAAGCAAGGTATTTATTGCGCCAGTCTTCCGAACGCTCAAATACAGTACGCTGCACGTTCTTGCGCCCTACAACTTCGGTTTTCTTGAGCGATTCGACCCAAGCTTTGACGTTCTTGCCCAGTTCCTTCTGCTTCGGTGAGAACAGGGTGGTTTCGGAGATTTTGGCGCGCCGTGCCACCTCATTCATGCTCACCGCCCCCCCGTTCTGGGGATAGATTCCGTTGTTGGCAGCCATCTCTTTCTGGATGGTCACCATCGCCTCACGCACCCTGGCTTCTACCGCTGCGGTTCGAGTTTCACCGCGCAGACGTGCGGCCTCTTTGTGCGTGTCGCTCATGTGGCGAGCTGCAGAATTGACTGTACATCTGGGTTTGCGCGCCACTTTGCGCCGATGTCGTCGTAACGCTTGAGTTCCTGTTCCAACTGCTTCTTGTCACGCTGCAATGGTAGCCAATCGTTGTTGGCGATGTTCTTCTGCGCATGCTGCACCAGAATAGGGATGACCCGCTCGGTGTCACGCCTGCCGGTCTTGTCCTCAATGTGGTTGCGGCATTCCACCTGGCAGTTACCGGCCACAATCGCGCCTTTTTTCGAACTGCACAGCCCGACTTCACCTGCAGTCTTTGTGCAGACGACGTGTGCGCTGATGAGCCTAGCACTCTCCCCATTGTTGGTTAGCAGGACTGAGAGTTCGCGCGCAGTATCGACACCCCATTCCTGGCCGCTCCGATGCAGTTCTTCCTCATAAGCTCGTACGGTGTCGGCCAGTACGGGCGCACCGCCGCCTCCATGGCCACCATAGGGCCGGCTGTTCGGGACACGCAAGGCTGCGCGCATGTCTTCAATTAGGGCCTCCCCACGCATGATCCGCAGCTCACGTGTTATGTCATTCACCTCCTTAGCGAAGGCCCGATCCGCCTGCATGTAGCCCAGCGTCGTGGTCACGTCATCGTGACCGAGCAGCTGCATTAGCACCTTTTGACTGCCGTCGATAGCTAGACCGGCGAGCCGCGCTAGTGTCTTGCGCAAGCGGTGCGGATGTAGATTCTTGCCGCCGGGCTTAGGGGACAGGCCGATACGAACAGCTAGCATTCTAAGGCCCTTGTCATAGCTCACGAGTTTTTCCGTCGCGTCCGCTGAACCACTCGTGCCGAGTGAAGCCCATAGATGTTTGCCATCTCCCAAGAGATCTGCCATCTCCGTCGAATCCTCCATCATTCGCGCGAGGCGCTCGCAGGCCTCAACGAGTTTGACTTGCTGCGCTAAGACGTCCACCAGGATATTGGGCATCGGCCATTCCCTGTCCTTTCCTGCGAGAGCGCGCGACGCCTTGTATGTCTTGCCGTTAGCATAGAGCTGACCATCCCGCCCGAAATCTACGCAATCGCGCCGCAGCGTTGCAACCTCGCCAATTCGCGCGGCCATGACCAGTAGGGCCATCCAGAGGTGCGCGTTCTGCAGCATGGAGGCCAAGGTTTTGACGCTGCTCAGATGTCTAGGAGGCCACTCAAAGGGGTCGTGTTGGGAAGAGTCATCCAGAAAGTGCTTCCCACTATCGGAGCCATGCTGTAGGCTGAACGGAGGTTTTTCAATTACTCGTCCATTGCGATCACTCCAAACGTTAGTATCGAAGTAACGAGTGATGCGTGGGTAGATGTTGTAATGTGTGGGGTTAACGTTCCGAAGCATTGTTGGAACGGTCTCCAACAGGTGAAGCAGGTTAGGCCCTAAGTCTTTGATCAACCAGAGCACTTTCGGACCCATAGCTGCCATGTAGTCATCCGGGATTGGGGGGTACGGGATGGGTTTGTGCTCGGGCGGGCGTGGGATCAGTGTGCCACGCAATGGTGTAGCCTTACCCTTGAAATCTTTCGATGCAGGTGCATCCGACCAGAATCCAAGAGCATGCAGTTGCGTCAGGCGCATCAGTACCAGGCGCGATTCAGTTTTAGCCCACAATGTGCGCAAATCATCCGCAGTTAAGGCGGATGTAAACCCCGTGTTTGAATTGGTAGTACTTTCCAATCGTCGTGAGATCCCTAGCGCCACCAGTTTGGCGTCGGCCTGATAGAGACGACCAGCGACTGTAGACGCGTTCAGCGGCTTGAATTTCGCACGTATACCCGCTCCCGCCCCCATACGCATCAACAGGCCCATTCGAGTGAGCCATAGCACGCCTTCATCCAGAAGCTCGCCAAGGGCGGGCGAGGTCTGAGTCTCCTTGGGTAGATATACGGTAATCCGTTTGCGAAAATCAACGCGGCGCATGTGACTTTTCATGTGCGGGACCAGTGCCTCGGGGGTCGCCCAGAGCCCGAATGTCTCACCGTGTTCCAACATCATCTGACAATGCCGGGCGCTCTCCATATTGAGGCTCTGCAAGCTTTCCAAAGGGAACAGCGCCAGTGCCCTGCCACGGATATCGCCTCGTTCAAGGGTGGACGGTAGTGGTAATTTTTCGGATGCGTTCATTGCAACATCATGAGCTCAGATGAGAAGTAAGAGGCAAACCAGGCACGTAATGCTCACCAGCGGCAATCGCCTGTTCCCATTTCGCGCGCGCTGCCATACTTTGGTTGAGGTCGAACTTGCGCAGGGCCAGGAGGTTGCTTTTGAGTTCAATGTCATACCGATCCTCGACCCATGTCTCAATGGGCAGGAAGCCCTGCAATGCCCGCAGTTCCTCAGCCCGCATGGCGATACCGTCTAGCGATTCAGGTAACAGGACCGCATGTTCCAGGCACAGCATGCATCGCTGCACATCACAGTTTTCACCTGCAGTAGCATTAAGGTGCGCCGGGGGATGGGCGGCGTCCTTGCAGGCCACCTTCATTCGGCTCTTTGGCAGGGTGCGCAGCTGAGTAAGAGTTTCTTCCTGGTTCGCTGTCACAGTCCCGTACCTGTACAAATGAGCTAGGATGGTCAAGTCGACCCTACCCACCTCCAGCTCGCTCACCAGAATGTCGATGAACCGCCGCGCTGCGTCGCTGGCCTCCTGGTTGAGAATGTTCGTGTTCGTATAACCAATGGAGGTTCCCAATCGAGCATGGTTAAGTGCTCTTTGGACATGAAGCATGTTGCCGTTCCCGGAGCGGTAAACGTAATCTGCAAACCACACCCGGAAGTCTTTCGCTGAGACATGGGGAACATCAGTAAGCAGCGCTTCCTTATTCTCCGCTCGTTGCGCATTGGTGGCAGCACGTTGCTTGTTTAGCAAGTGAACAACTTCTTCTATATATGCTGCTGGCTTTCCATTAACAATGCCGGATTTTCTGGATTTGTCGTGAATCCAACTTACATTTCCGTTGCGGGCGACATACAGCCAGACGCTGCATACTCCTTGCTCCAAGGCTTTGACTTGAGCGAACTGTGCTGTGCGGACTTCGAAGTCGGCCTCCTTCATTTGTTCATATTTAAGTTTTTCCTGGTCGAGTTGCTGTTTGAGTAATTCGCGCAGCGGGGCGACACGCTCTAAATACGTCTTAATCAGGTGGCCGGGGCCGTCGAGAGTTTTCCATTGACCGGTCACAAATTGTTCTTTGCCGCCTGCGCGTTCCTTTTCTCCAACCAGTTCGTAGTTTTCCGCGCTGAGTACGAATCGGCGGTGGGGATCGTTGGCGTTATCTTTGAAGTGGTTGATCAGAATTTTTTTATTAACGTCCAGGCTAGTCAACGTCGAAGGGTTCCATCCGGTGTTCAATACACACTGATGCCACACCGCATCTGCATCCCAATGGTTTGGAAATACGGATTCCCGTACGGACAACTTAAAGGTTCCTATGGTATTTCGCGCCCACGGAGCGATGCCATAGGGCAAGTCATCAGGTGTAGGTAGTACCTTGCCAGCTTCTTTCTGGATGTTGCGCATGTACCTTACATTCCTCCACAGTTCGGCTTCTTTGGAGTCTTCTGGCTCTGTATCGCTTTGACTGAGGCGGTCTGATTGCGCCCATCGCTCCAATACTTTACGGCTCGCGCACCTGACTGCAAAGCGCACGGCGTCGCGCTGCTCCTTCGGCGGGATATGCTTTTGCGTGTTCTGGACTTCGGGCAATTCCCAGTACGTTTGGCGCAGGCCAAGGGTCATTCGAGTGGTGTCCACGAGGCTACGGAATTGTCCGAAGGTCTGGCGGGTCATCCTGCTGCGATGGGCATATTCGCTATGAATCTGCGTGATAAGCCCAACATCCTCGACCCGCGTCATGGGTTGTCCGGCTGACGCTGCCGCTGACTCCACTGCATCAAGCAACCGCCACCAATCGCGAAGTGTGTTCATGCAACTGTTGACGGTCGATTTCGCGGAATACGAAACCGCTTCTTCAATGGCAGGTGTCAGTTGGCGAATGAGTTCTGGCCGACCCGTAAACGGAAGGAATTTTGATCCACCACCTGTCTTCAAGCTTGATTTTTCTTGTCCGGTGGCGAAGGAATGCAGGTTGACTCTACAGGGTTCTTTCTCATGCTTGGTCCAAAATTCAAGCGGATTATTGGACACTGGGGCGTCGACTCTGACCGGAGTTGCCAGCGAAACGCCCGCGTGCTCCTTCAAGTGATCCTTGTTATATGTGCGGATGCTCACTCGCTATTCTCTTGATCAATGCCTTTTTCAATGAGTTGCTGCGTGTATTTCTCATGGAAGTTCATGTTCACGCCCAGTCGGTCCGACACCCATTGCAGGTAGATCATGGTGGTTTCGCGTGAGACATGCCTGAGTTGGCGTTGGATCGTCAGCTCGATGAATCCCTCAATGTCTAGCGCAAGAATTTTGAGCACGGAGGGGTCAAGCTTGTTATGGATGAGAGATTCTATCAATCCCTTTTGCTCTTCCAGGTGCTTCCAGAGCGTGCTACAGGCCCAGAAGTCTCGCCCCAAGTGGGGAGACCAGCCACGCGGCGATTTGGCGCTTTTACTGGTCCAGAAATCATAGATTTTTTGCCCTGTATAGCGTCCTCCAGTGACGGGATTGAGGAACAGATGGACTGTGTTATTGCGCAGGAATTCCGCTTCACGGACATTTTTTGCCTTGCGAAGTGCAATCGTCAGCGCCTTGGGTCGAACCTTCTGACGGTACTCGTGCAGCTTGAGCGCCATGGGCATCGGCAGAAGAATGTCGCCCTCCGGGCCAATCTTGTCGCCATGATCTTCACCGTGGTCACGCCCTTTGGTTTCGTACCGCAGCATCACGCAGACGGCCTGGTGTTTCAGCGGCCTGTCTTGATTGACAACATCCCATTGGTCGGGATCAAGTGGCAAGGTGTCGATACGCCATGCAGCGGCTTCCGCTCTGCGGACGGCGGTTTCCAAGATGAGTTCAGCAATGAGTCCCTCAACAGCGCATTTTTCGTGGACCCGAGTCAGCCATGCGCCAATTTCCTTTTCATCTGGAAGCCCTATCCGTCGCTTGCCTTCCCTGACTTTTCCGCGTCTGGCCTCAACAGTCTTGGTCATCTGAGCGCCGCTGCTTCCACGACTTTCGACCTTGAACGACTTTCGCACCTTTGGGATATGAAACCGTTGTCGCACCCCTTTGTCAACCGCCCACTGTAAGAACATGCATGCGACATCAACTCGTAAGTTAACAGTCTTTGCCGCTAATCCAGCGTTGTCACGGGACCAACTACCCGAGCTCATTTCTCCTTGGTAGCCTTGAATTAAGTCGATTTTGTAATCGGCCTGGATGGGGTCTTTGCCACGGACTTGGCAATATTCAAGATAGTTCGCCAGCCAATGCGCGTAGTTGTGCATGGTTGCCTTAGTTGGCGGCATGGTTGACGCCTGCTCCTGCCCGCGTGTCCCGACACTCCACTCACCTAACCCCAAGTCAATTAGAAATTGATTGGCAATCCGGTGATAGCCAGGACGGCTATCCATGATGAAGGGGAGGTGGGCAACCCGCCCATAACCTCTTCCCTCAAGAAATTCTTGAGTGGGATAGACCACCCGAAAAGGATAGTCGATAGTGTTTTTTAGAACTTCCATGTAGTTTGATGCTACATGGAACTACATTTAAATCAAGCGTTAATTGAACAGCTCTGTAGCACCGGCGTTGTCACCGCCCAGGATCACGTAATTGACCTTGCGGATGTCCATCAGCTTGGTGCCGCCGGCATAACTGATGGCGCTTTGCACGTCTTCTTCCATCTCGCGCAGCGTGTCCTTGAGGCTGCCCTTGACCGGCTCCAGGATGCGTTTGCCCTCGACGTGTTTGTATTCGCCCTTGTTGAAGTCCGAGGCACTGCCGTAATACTCCTTGTACAGCCGGCCATCGACCTCGACGGTCTGGCCCGGGCTTTCCTCCAGGCCCGCCAGCATGGAGCCGATCATCACCATGGTGGCGCCGAAGCGGATGGACTTGGCGATGTCCCCATGTTCGCGGATGCCGCCGTCGGCAATGATGGGTTTGGTCGCCACGCGCGCGCACCACTTGAGCGCCGACAGCTGCCAGCCGCCGGTGCCGAAGCCGGTTTTCAGGCGTGTGATGCAGACCTTGCCGGGACCGATGCCGACCTTGGTCGCGTCCGCGCCCCAGTTCTCCAGGTCGATGATGGCTTCAGGCGTGCCGACGTTGCCGGCAATCACGAAGGACGAAGGCAGCTTGTCCTTGAGGTAGCCGATCATGCGTTGCACCGTGTCGGCGTGGCCGTGGGCAATGTCGATGGTGATGTAGTCAGGCGCCAGGCCTTCAGCCACCAGCTGGTCCACCGTGTCGTAGTCGGCTTTCTTGACGCCCAGCGAGATCGACGCGTACACGCCGGCTGCGGCCATGCGCCTGACAAAAGCCAGGTTGTCGAGGTCGAAGCGGTGCATCACATAGAAGTAACCGTGTTGGGCCATCCAGATGCAGATGTCCTCGTTGATCACGGTTTTCATGTTGGCCGGCACCACCGGGATGCGGAAGCTGCGGCCGCCCAGCGTGACGCCGGCGTCGCATTCGGAGCGGCTTTCCACGCGGCATTTGCGCGGCAGCAGCAGGACGTTGTCGTAGTCGAAGATTTCCATTGTTTCCAGGCTCCTGAATTGATTAAACAGAAGGCACTTGGACTGGACCGGCTCTCGCTGCCTGGGGGCAACAAAAAACTCTCGCGAGAGAGTTTCAGCGGAGGCTGACAACTGCCCGCAGGGCTTGTCATGCCGAAGCTAAAACCGGGCGCAATTGCTTGGGCCCGGTGACTGATTCTAGGCGTTTGTGCGGCTCGCCACGAGATGCCCGCGCATATACCCGCTATACGCGCGGGCACATGCCGGCGCCCGGGCTAGCGGGCCGCGCAGCGCGATTGTGCCGCGGCGACCACGCGGCCCTGGCCGTCCTGCACCCAGCCGATGACTTTTGCCCCTTGCGTGTTCATGCCTGGCGGGACATCCATGGAGCGGGTTTCGAGAAAACCCGATTGCTCATTTTTTGATAGCGGCGTACGCACGTCCCATGAGGCTTGAACGAGGTTTCTGACCAGATTCCTGGGCACCGGCGTGCCTTCGGTGCCGGCCGGGATGGTTTCCACCAGCGCGAGCCACGCGGTCAGCGGCGGCCCGCCCTTGTTCCGCGGTGCGCCCCTGAGCGCGATGGATGCACCGATGTAGCCCGACACCGGCAGGCCATGGGCCACGCGCAGGCGGCCCTGGCCGGCCACCGCAGTGGTCTTGCTGCTGCTGCCGGCCGGCGACGCCTGTCCCAGCGCCTGCAGACGCTTGAGGCCGTCGCGACTGGCCACCACTGACAGCGGCGCATCCTCGCCCCCGCTGCCGGGCAGCACCCAGTCCAGCGCGACCTGACCGCGCCGCACGCGCGGGGTGGCGGCGTCGTTCCAGCAGTCGCGGCAATCGGCGTTGATGAAACGCTCCACCAAGGCTACAGGGCGCGCCTGCCCGTCACTCGAGCACGAGGGCTGGGCCTGTACGGACGGCACCAGGGACGCTGCGAGCACGGCGACTCGCCAAGGCAAGAAAAGGGGCATCAGGGGCTTTCTACAATGAGGGATGTTCTCAGAAGTCGCACCGAGCTCCCCACTCTTACAAAATCTTAATCCGGAACAGCTGGCGGCGGTCACCCTGCCCAACACCCACGCCCTGATCCTGGCCGGCGCCGGTTCCGGCAAGACGCGGGTGCTGACCACCCGCATCGCCTGGCTGCTGCAAACCGGGCAGGTGTCGCCGGGCGGCATTTTGGCCGTGACCTTTACCAACAAGGCGGCCAAGGAGATGATGCATCGCCTGTCGGCCATGTTGCCGGTGAATGTGCGCGGCATGTGGATAGGCACTTTCCACGGCCTGTGCAACCGCTTTCTGCGTGCGCATTACAAGCTGGCGAATCTGCCGTCGACTTTCCAGATCCTCGATACCCAGGACCAGCTGTCGGCGATCAAGCGCCTGTGCAAGCAGTTCAACATCGACGACGAACGTTTCCCGCCCAAACAGCTGATGTGGTTCATCGCCGCCTGCAAGGAAGACGGCCAGCGTGCGAAAGATGTGGTGGTGCGCGACGAGGAAACGCGCAAGAAGGCCGAGATCTACGCGCTGTATGAAGAGCAGTGCCAGCGCGAAGGCGTGGTCGATTTCGGCGAGCTGATGCTGCGCAGCTACGAGCTGCTGCGTGACAACGCGCCGGTGCGCGAACATTACCAGCGGCGCTTCCGCCACATCCTGATCGACGAGTTCCAGGACACCAACAAGCTGCAGTACGCCTGGATCAAGATGCTGGCCGGGCAGGGTGAGGACGCGGCCGCCGGCGCGCACGCCATGCCGGGCGGCTCGGTGGTGGCGGTCGGCGACGACGACCAGAGCATTTATGCCTTCCGCGGCGCGCGCGTCGGCAACATGGCCGACTTCGTGCGCGAGTTTGCGGTGCAGCACCAGATCAAGCTGGAACGCAACTACCGCAGCTTCGGCAACATCCTCGATTCGGCCAATGAGCTGATCAGCCACAACAGCAAACGCCTGGGCAAAAACCTGCGCACCGAGGCCGGCCCGGGCGAGCCGGTGCGGGTGTTCGAGGCGACGTCGGATTTCGCCGAGGCCCAGTGGTTTGTCGACGAGGTGCGTGAGCTGGTGCGCAGCGGCACCGAGCGCAAGGAGATTGCGCTGCTCTACCGCAGCAACGCGCAAAGCCGGGTCATGGAGACCGCGCTGTTCAACCACGGCATTCCTTACCGCGTCTACGGCGGCCTGCGCTTTTTCGAGCGCGCCGAGATCAAACATGCGCTGGCCTATTTGCGCCTGATGGACAACCCGCACGACGACACCAGCTTCATGCGCATCGTCAACTTCCCGCCGCGCGGCATCGGCTTGCGCAGCATCGAGCAGCTGCAGGACGTGGCGCGTGCGTCAGGTTGTTCCCTGCATGACGCGGTCAGCGCCGTGCCCGGCAAGGCCGGTGCCAATCTCGGGGCCTTTGTCGCCAAACTCGACGTGCTGCGCGAGCAGACGCCGGGCCTGAGCCTGCGCGAGATCATCGAACTGGTGCTGCAGCACAGCGGTCTGGAGGAGCATTACAAGCTCGAGAAGGAAGGCCAGGACCGTCTCGAGAATCTGGGCGAGCTGGTCAACGCCGCCGAGTCCTTCGTCAGCATGGAAGGTTTCGGCCGCGATGCCGTCGCGCTGCCGGTGGATGAGCTCGGTGTGCCCCTGTCGCAATCACCGGCCAGCCAGGGGCTGGACCCGTCGGCGCCGCTGGCTGATGAGCCACTGCCCGAACTGCTCACGCCCGACCAGGAAACCGGCGAAACCCTGTCGCCGCTGGCCGCCTTCCTGACCCACGCCGCGCTGGAGTCGGGCGACAACCAGGCGCAAGCCGGGCAGGATGCGGTGCAACTGATGACGGTGCATTCGTCCAAGGGCCTGGAGTTCGACTGCGTGTTCATCTCCGGCCTGGAAGACGGCATCTTCCCGCACGAAAACTCCCTGAGCGACGCGGGCGGCATCGAGGAAGAACGCCGCCTGATGTATGTGGCCATCACGCGGGCGCGCAAACGCCTGTACCTGAGTCACTCGCAGACACGCATGTTGCACGGCCAGACCCGCTACAACCTGAAAAGCCGCTTTTTTGACGAGCTGCCGGAGGCGGCGCTCAAATGGATCACGCCGAAAAACCAGGGTTTTGCTTCGGCCTATGGCGGCCACGGCGGCGCCTGGGGTGCTAGCAATTCAGGAGCTGGCCACGCTCGCGGGGATTGGGCTGCAGCCGCTTTTGCTTCAAGAAACCCGGGGGGCGACAAGTTTGCCAGTCCGCCGGTTCCCGCGCAACGTGCGGCGCCTTCGCATGGTCTGAAGACCGGCATGGAAGTGTTTCACGCCAAGTTTGGCGAAGGCCGGGTCATGATGCTCGAAGGCAGCGGCGACGATGCGCGGGCCCAGATCAATTTCACCCGGCACGGCGTGAAATGGCTGGCCCTGAGTGTGGCCAAACTGACCGTGGTCTAGAGGCCGCGCAGTCTGGTTAAGATGGCGCAGACCCGATCAATCGCCCCGAGACAATCATGAACGAGACAGAGACAAGCCAGCCAGCCGACGACCCCACCGTGGAGGTCAGCCACCAGGACTTCAAAATCGGCCTGCCCATGGGCCGCTTCCGCCTGATCGTCAACCCGGAGCGCGCGCAGAAATACGTCAAGCACCGGCTCTTCGTGATCGGCATTGCGCTGCCTCTGCTCGGCATAGGCGCGGCGCTGGCCCTTTCCGGTTACGTCTGGTGGGGGCTGCCGCTGGTGGCTGCCGGCGCCCTGCTGCCCCGTGTCATCAAGGCGCACGCCGCCAAAATCCTGCTGCACCTGGCGCTGCAGGACGCCAAAACCTACCGCGAAGCGATCGAGTACGAAATCCTGGAAGTACGCCGCGCTACCTGAGCAAACGCCCGTCGCGGCCAATCACGGTCACTTCGACGAACTTCGAGCCGACGCGGTTGTCCGGCGAGAAACTCACCTTGAAGCCGCCCACGTCATAGCTGTTCATTTTTTCGAGCTGGCTCATGATTTTGGCGCGTGTCGGGTCTGCGCCGCTGCGCCGGATCGCCTCCACCAGGATTTTGGCCGCGATGAAGGATTCCATGCTGGCGTACGACACCACTTTGTCCGGCTGGTACCTGGCCATCAGGGTCTGGAACTCGCGAGCCACCGGCGCCAGCGTGGAATACGGGTAGGGCATGACTTGTGAAATGCCGATGCCGCGGGCGTTTTCTTCACCGGCGTTTTTCAGCAGTTCCTTGAAGTTCACGACGGAAATGCTGAACAGGCGGGCCTTGCTGCCTTGCGCCCGCATCTTTTTGATGAATGCGGCAGAGGCGCGGTTGACCGACACCATGATGATGGCGTCCGGGTTGGCCGGCGCGATGGCGGCCACCGCGGCATCCACTTCCTCGGGTTTGGTGCGGTCGTAACCACCTGTCGCCACCGCCTTCATGCCGAGTTTCTGCAGTGCGCTCTCGGCGCCGGCCAGCCCGCTTTTGCCGAAAGGGTCGTCCTGGTACATCACGGCAAAGCGGCGCAGGCCGATGGTGTGCAGGTGCTCCACCATGCGCGCGGTCTCGTCGGTGTAGCTGGCGCGGATGTGAAAGATATGCGGGTTCATCGGTGAACGCAGATCCTGCGCGCCGGTATAGGGCGCCAGCAGCGCGATGCCTGCCTCTTCGAGCACCTTGTTCCGGTTCAGCGCCAGCACGTTGCCGGTCCCGACAAACCCGAACAGCGCCAGCGGCTTTTCCTCGGAAAGCAGTTGACGGGTCAAGGCCAGGGTCTGGTCCGGCTTGTAGCTGTCGTCCTTGACCGCCACGCGGATCTTGCGGCCGTAGATGCCGCCGCCCTCGTTGATGTGCGCGAAATAAGCGGCACCGCCGGCCACGTATTCGTTGCCTGTGCCGGCGATGGTGCCGGTCAGGGGCGCCACCTGGCCGATCACGATGTCTTCACGTCCGGGTGCTGCCTGTGCCAGGTGGGTCACCAGCGCCATGGCGATGGCTGCGAGCCAGTGCTTGTTTTTCAAGGTCATGGGTCCTACTCCTCATTTTGTTGTGTTCTGCATTGCAGAATATGTATCCACCGCTGTGGTGGAGGGTATTCTGTGGCGCTTTGCCTTGTCATGTCCAAGGGAATCCCCGCGAAATGGCGCACAGGTGACACCGTTGCACCCCCAAAATTGACCGATAATTCCGCCATGCAGAACAACGAAGCCAAATGAAAACCAAAGTACTCGAGACGCCTTCTGTCCCAGGTTCAAAGCCAGCGGCGGCCAGGGAAGACCGCCACTTCGTCACCGCGCTGGCGCGTGGTCTCGATGTGCTCAGCGCCTTTCGCTCGCGCGACCGCATGCTGGGTAACCAGGAACTGGCGCGTCGCTGCGGTCTGCCCAAGTCGACGATCTCGAGGTTGACCTATACCCTGACGCGCCAGGGTTACCTGGTACCGGCTACCGACGGCAAGGGAGCGGCCGGTTACCGGCTCGGCAGCGCCGTGCTCGCGCTGGGCGGCGCCATGCTGGCGCGTCTGGACATGCGCCAGATCGCGCGCCCGCTGATGCAGGACCTGGCCGACAGTTCGCAGGCCATGGTGTCGCTGGGCATACGTGACCGTCTGAGCATGATTTATGTTGAAAACTGCCGCAGCGAGTCGGCGCTGACCCTGAGCCTGGATGTCGGTTCACGCATCCCCGTGGCCCAGACCGCCATGGGACGCGCCTACCTGGCCGGCTGCAGCGACGCTGAGCGCAGCGACCTGATGGAGCGCATCCGGGCACATGATGAACAGGCCTGGCCGGCGACGCGCGCCGGCATCGAACTGGCGCTGGCGCACTACCGGGAGCACGGTTGTTGCGCATCCTTCGGTGGCTGGCAAAAAGACGTGAACGCGATCGCCGCGGCCTTCCGGCCGGAGGGCGGGCGCGCGGTCATGGTGGTCAGTTGTGGCGGGCCGGGCTTCAATCTGTCGCCGCAATTCCTGATGAACGAGGTGCGGCCGCAGCTGGTCAGCCTGGTCCGCAAGCTGCAGGGGGCCTCGGGTGACGCCTGCTGACGCGCAGCCGCCGCAAGCTCAGTAGGTCATCCTGCCGCTGCCGTCCTTGATGCCCTTGCGGCCCGCGATCTGCCAGCTTGTGCGCTGGTCAATCAGGCCGGCCAGGAATTCCAGTTCTTCGTCGCTGTGGTTCAGCGCGCGCGCCGGGCTCAGGAACTTGCCGTCCCGCGCCGTGGCATCGGCCCAGAACGCCTGGTGGTAGTCGGCCTGCGACACCTGCTTTTCATTGGCCGCGTCCAGGTCCACCGTGCCGTAACAGTTGCAGAAGTAGTTGCGGTCGCCCTGGTCGGCAAAAATTTCGGCATAAACACCGGTGCCGCGTATGCCGGCCGTGAGTGTCGGCATCACGATGCTGCGGTTGGCACCCTTGCCCCAGACGCTGGCCACGGCGCCGGTCAGCAGGCGCAGCAGGCTGACCGCATTGAGTGTGTTGCCGCGCTCCACGGCCAGCCGGGAGTTTTGCCGCACCTGGAAGGAGGCGTTGCCGATCACGAAAATCAGGTTGGCGCCGGGACCGGTCTGGATCTCGTCGCCCGTCTGTATTGCCTGCTGCGGGCTCAAGCGCGCGCCGTTGAGGGTGGCGTCACCGGTCAACTGCACGATGTTGCTGCGCTGCTGGGCCATGGCGGCGGGCAGTCCCCCCATCGCCACCCAGGCCGCGGCGGCCTTGAGCGCGTCGCGGCGCTGGTACCACAGGATTTCTTTTTCTTGCCGGCCTTGCAACAGGTGCTGGGTCATGGAGTGTCTCCAGGGGGGATGGGATCGTCGGTGGGGGTGGCTTCAAAACTGTCACGGAAGGTGAAATAAATCGATGCCGAAAACATGGCGGCCATCAGCAGGGCCACCGGCATGATCATCGCCGCAGCGGCTTCGGGGCTGGCCAGCAGGCTGGCCAGCACGGTGACCACCAGGCCGATGGCCATCAGCACGACCATCCAGGTGATGCCGAACACGGTGTAGGCCCCGGCGTTCCTCAGCACCACCACGGCGCTGAAGAACAGGCTCTTGACGGGTGTGACGCCGTGCCAGTGCACCAGCGCAGGCGCATGCCAGAACAGCACCGACACCGGCAGGTACAGCACCATCACGAGCAGCATCGCTCCCTGCATGCCCGGTGTCAGTGCGTTTTCGCGGCTGACCGGCGCATCCACGAACAGCGGCACGATGGACACGATCAGCAGGCAGGCAGCTGCATACAGGAAACCCAGCACCATCATGGCGCGCGCGCGTTGCTGGCCGGCCCGGAAGGCGCTGATCAGGATGGCCGGCATGGGGAAGCGCCCTTTGGTGGCTTCCAGCGTGGCGGCCATCAGGCCCAGGGTGGCCGCCGGCACAATCGCCAGCGCCAGGACCACGCCCACGAGCGGAATCAGCGAGGCCACCGTGGCTGCAGCCATGTACAGGAAGAACAGACCCGCCAGCGCGAGCGGCTGCTTGAAGAAGGTCTGGATGCCGAGCTTGACCCATGTGATGCCGGTGCGTGCGGGGACGATGTTGAGTTTCATTGAGAGGATGGCGTGTTGAGGGGGTCAGGGCGCAAGGGGTTCACGGTCGGCCGTTGAAAAAGGGCGATTGGGTGAACAATTTAACGCCAGCGCCCGAGTTTGCTTGAAAAAAAGGAGCGCCTGCAAGTTTTCCACAAGCGCGTGTGGCGGCCTGTTTCAGTGCGACAGGCCGCAGGGATGGGTGGCGCGCTGGCGCAGCACGCGCTCGAAGTGGCCGGGATCGTGCGCCTGCAGCAGCGCCGCTTCACGCGGCAGGTGGAAGTCCCACAGGCGTGAAATCCAGAAGCGCAGGGCGCCGGCGCGCAGCATCGCCGGCAGCAGTGCACGTTCCTGCGCACCCAGGCGCCGTACCGACTGGTAAGCCGCAAGGAAGGCGTCGGCCCGCGCCGCGTCGTGCGCCCCGCTGTCCAGGTGGATGCACCAGTCGTTCAGGCTCACGCCGATGTCGAACAGGAAGGTGTCGCAGCCGGCAAAGTAGAAATCGAAAAAACCGGTGAGTTCGGGCGCGTCGCCCCCGCTGTCGAACATCACGTTGTCGCGAAACAGGTCGGCATGGATGGGCCCGCGCGGCAGGGCGCGCCAGCCGGACGAGGCTGCCACATGGTTCTGGTAGGCCAGCTCGGACAGGATCAGCCGGCGTTGCGCCTCGTCCAGGTAGGGCAACACCACCGGGACGGTGTCGTTCCACCAGGCCAGGCCGCGCAGGTTGGGCTGGCTGCGCGGAAAGTCGCGCCCGGCCAGGTGCATGCGTGCCAGCGTTTCCCCGACCGCGGCGCAATGCGCGGGCGTGGGCGCCAGTTCGCTGCGGCCGCGCAAGCGGTTGACCACGGCGGCGGGCTTGTCCTTCAGGCGCAGCAGGATCTCGCCGGCCTGACCGGCGCCGCCAGCCACGATGGCTTGCGGCTCGGGCACCGGGATGCCGTGCTGGGCCAGGTGTTTCATCAGGTGCAGGTAAAACGGCAACTGCTCGAAGCTCAGGCGCTCGAACAGGGTCAGCACGTAGCGACCCTGGTCGGTGTCCACAAAGTAGTTGGTGTTTTCGATCCCGCCTGCGCAGGCGGTGATGTTCTGCAGTTGCCCCAGGCCGAGCGACTGCAAAAGGGGGGCGGCCTCGTCAAGCGAGACTTCGGTGTAAACGGCCATGCCTGGAACTGGAAACCGGAAGCTGCGAACGGAAGACTAGAACTTCAGCACGTTCCAGACGCGGGCGCCGGTGGCGCCTGCGCCCGATTTGGACGGGGCCGTACCGCCGCCCTTGGTGGAGTCGGACGGCAACACCTCATAGGCCGGCACACCGGCCTTGGGCTGCACCGTGATGCTCTGGGTTTCACCGCCGACACGCAGTTCATCGATGCGTGAACCGGCGTCTTCCGTGCGGATGCGCTGGATCGCCGGATCGGGCCGACTGCTGGCCGGGTTGGTGCCCGGTTGCACGGCAGGGGCGGGCGCTGCCGCCGGGGCAGGCGCTGCCGTCTGGGCCAGGGCCGGGGCGCCGGCCAACGCGGCAGCGGCGCCAGCGAGCAGAAGGGAGCAGATGGGGTGGTGCATGGCAACATTGTAGGGGGGCGGCACGCCCATGGATAGAGCGGGCAAAATGGGCCCATGAGCACCGACAAAAAAACCTTGCTGCTGGTGGATGGCTCCAGCTACCTGTACCGCGCCTTCCATGCCATGCCCGACCTGCGCGCCGACCCGGGGAATCCAGCCAGCCCGGCCACCGGCGCCATCCGCGGCATGGTCAACATGATGCAAAAGCTGCGCAAGGACGTGCGGGCCGACTACGCCGCCTGCGTCTTCGACGCCAAGGGGCCGACCTTTCGCGATGCGCTTTACCCCGCGTACAAGGCGCAGCGTTCGCCCATGCCCGACGATTTGCGCAGCCAGGTCGCGCCCATCCACGAGGTGGTGCGTTTGCTCGGCTGGAAGGTGCTGGACGTGCCGGGTGTGGAGGCCGACGACGTGATCGGCACGCTGGCCTGCATGGCGTCAAGGCAGGGCATAACGGTCATCATCTCCAGTGGCGACAAGGATTTGAGCCAGCTGGTCGATGAACACATCACGGTGATCGACACCATGAACGACAGGCGGCGCGACCTCGCCGGCGTCGAGGCCGAGTTTGGCGTGCCGCCGCGCCTGATGGTGGACTACCAGGCGCTGGTCGGCGACGCGGTAGACAACGTGCCCGGCGTGCCCAAGGTCGGTCCCAAGACCGCTGTCAAGTGGCTGCTCGAATACGGTTCGCTCGATGCGCTGGTGGCGCGCGCCGGCGAGATCAAGGGGGTGGTTGGCGACAACCTGCGCCAGTCGCTGGACTGGCTGCCCAAGGGCCGCGAGCTGCTGACCATCAAGAAGGACTGCGACCTGGTGGATTACATCGACGGCCTGCCCGCCATGGAATCGATAGCGATGGGCCCCCAGCAGACCGAGGCCCTCAAGGACTTTTACGAAAAATACGGCTTCAAGGGCCTGGTCCGGCAGATCGAGGTTGAAAGCACCCCGCCGGAGCTGCCGGCCGGCCCGGACACCCACCGTCAGGGCCGCGCGGCCGCCTCGTCCGGCGAGCCGGGACTTTTTGACGAGCCGGCCTTTCTGGCGACGCCGCTGGCCGAGCGGGCCACCAACCTGCGTTACGACACCGTGCTGACCTGGGAAATGTTCGATCGCTGGCTGGCAAAAATCGAAGCTGCGGACCTGGTCGCGCTGGACACCGAAACCACCTCGCTCGACGAAATGCAGGCGCAGATTGTCGGTCTGAGTTTCAGCGTCGAGCCCGGCGAGGCGGCCTATATCCCGCTGACCCACGACTACCCCGATGCGCCGGCGCAACTGCCGCCGGACGAGGTGCTGGCGCGGCTCAAGCCCTGGCTGGAAAACCCGGCCAAAGCCAAGCTGGGACAACACGTCAAGTACGACCGGCATGTATTCGCCAACCACGGCATCGAGGTCCGGGGTTACGCCCATGACACCATGCTGCAGAGTTATGTGCTGGAAGTGACCAAGCCGCATGGCCTGGCCAGCCTGGCCGAGCGCCATGTGGGCCGCAGCGGCATCAACTACGAAGACCTGTGCGGCAAGGGCGCGCACCAGATCAAGTTCAACCAGGTCGATATCGCCAGGGCCGCCGAATATTCGTGTGAGGATTCAGACCAGACGCTCGACGTGCACCGGGTGTTGTGGCCGCAGCTGCAGGCCAACGAAAAACTGCTGTTCATTTACCAGCTCGAAATGCAAAGCAGCGAGGCCTTGTACCGCATCGAGCGTAATGGGGTGCTGATCGACGCGCCCATGCTGGCGACCCAGAGCCATGAGCTCGGCCAGCGCATCCTGCAACTGGAAGCCGAGGCTTACGAAATCGCCGGCCAGCCCTTCAACCTGGGCAGCCCCAAACAACTCGGCGAAATTTTCTTCGACAAGCTGGGCATGCCGGTGATCAAGAAAACACCAAGCGGCGCGCGCAGCACCGACGAGGAGGTGCTGGAAAAACTGGCCGAGGACTACCCGCTGCCGGCCAAGCTGCTGGAGCACCGCTCGCTCAGCAAGCTCAAGGGCACTTACACCGACAAGTTGGCCCAGCTGGCGCATCCGCGCACCGGCCGCGTGCACACCCATTACGCGCAGGCCGTCGCGGTCACGGGCCGGCTGTCCAGCAATGACCCCAATCTGCAGAACATCCCGGTGCGAACGCCGGAGGGCCGGCGCGTGCGCGAGGCCTTTGTCGCCCCTTCCGGCAGCGTGATCGCCAGCGCCGACTACTCGCAGATCGAGCTGCGCATCATGGCGCACCTCAGCGGTGACGAAGCCCTGCTGCGCGCCTTCACCGACGGCCTGGATGTGCACAAGGCCACCGCCGCCGAGGTCTTCAGCGTGGCCCTGGACCAGGTCAGCAGCGAGCAGCGGCGCTACGCCAAGGTCATCAACTTCGGACTGATCTACGGCATGAGCAGCTTCGGCCTGGCGCGAAACCTCGGCATCGAGACCAGGGCCGCGGCCGCCTACATCGACAAGTACTTCCAGCGTTACCCGGGCGTGAAGAACTACATGGAGCAGACCGTGGTGTTCGCCCAGGAGAACCATTTCGTCGAAACCGTGTTCGGCCGCCGCCTGTACCTGGCCGAGATCAACGGCGGCAGCGGCCCGCGCAAAAAGGCTGCCGAACGTCAGGCCATCAACGCGCCCATGCAGGGCACGGCCGCCGACCTGATCAAGCTCAGCATGGTCAAGGTGCAGCAAGTGCTGGACGCCGAACAACGCGCGACCAAAATGATCATGCAGGTGCACGATGAACTGGTGTTCGAGGTGCCCGAGGCCGAGGTCGAATGGGTGCGCACCGAAATCCCGCGCCTGATGGCCGGTGTTGCCGAGCTCAAGGTGCCGCTGCTGGCCGAGATCGGTGTCGGCCCGAACTGGGAACAGGCGCACTGACATGCGGCCGGCCGACGGGCAGGCCGCGCAGGTCCGGCAACTCTTCGAGCGTGGTTGGGCGCTGCACCAGCAGCAGCAAATGCCCGAGGCCCTGGCCTTGTATGCGCAGGTGTTGCAGTTGCAGCCCGCCCACTTCGACGCCTTGCACCTGTCGGGCGTGGTCGCCGCCCAGCAACGGGACCTGCAGCGCGCGCGCGAGTGGATGACGCAAGCCATCGCCGCCCATCCCGAGCATGCCGTCGCCTATGTCAACCGCGGTGCCGTGCTGCAGGACCTGGGTTTGTGGCAGCTGGCGCTGGCCGACTACGACAGCGCGCTGGCGCGGCAGCAGGGCCAGCCGGGCGAGGCCGACAGCCACAACCACCGCGGCAATGTGCTCCGGGAACTCAGGTCTTATCCGGAGGCGCTGGAAAGTTATGAGCGCGCCATCCGGCTGGAACCGGGCCGCGCGAATTTCCACAACAACCGCGGCATCGCGCTGCGCCTGGCGGGCCGCTACGCGGAAGCGCTGGCTGCTTTCGACCGCGCGCTGGGACTTCAGCCGGCCTATGCGCAGGCCTTCAACAACCGCGCCAACACCCTGAACAACCTGGGCCGGATGGAGGAGGCGCTGCAGAGTTATGAACAGGCGATTGCCTTGCAGCCGGATGTTGCGACCTTTCACACCAACCGGGGCAACATCCTGCAGGAGTTGCAGCGGCCGGATGCCGCGCTGCAGAGCTACCGGCAGGCCGTGCTGCTGGACCCCGCCGATGCCCACGCCCACTGGAGCCTGTCGCTGGGCCTGCTGCAACTTGGCCGCTTCGAGGAAGGCTGGCAGGCTTACGAATACCGTTGGGAGCGCGCGGGTTACCGGGAGCGCAAAAGCCCGCATTTCCTGCGGCCGCGCTGGAGCGGCGGCACGGCGCTGGAGGGCAAAACCCTGTTGATCCATGCCGAGCAGGGCCTGGGCGACACCCTGCAGTTCTGCCGTTATGCCGCCGAGGTGGCGCGGCGCGGCGGTCAGGTGCTGCTGGAGGTGCAGCCACCTTTGCGCAGCCTGTTGCAGGGGCTGCCGGGCGCGCTTCGGGTGCTGTCTCCCGGCGACCCCTTGCCGCCCTTCGACCTGCAGTGCCCCTTGCTGAGCCTGCCACTGGCGTTCGACACGCGGCTGGACACCCTTCCCGCGGCGGTGCCCTATGTGCGCGCCAGCGCAGCGAAGATCGCCCAATGGCAGTCGGCGCTGGGCCCGCGCATCCGGCCCCGCGTGGGCCTGGTGTGGAGCGGCAGCCCCAGCCACGCGCATGACCGCAAACGCAGCATCGCGCTGGCGGAATTCCTGGCGCTGTTGCCTGCGGACGTGCAGCCGGTGAGCCTGCAAAAGGAGGTGCGTGAGGCCGACCTGCCGGCGCTGCAGGCGCGGCCGGACCTGCTTCACTTCGGCGACGCGCTGGCCGACTTCAGCGATACCGCCGCCCTGTGCGAGCTGGTGGATGTGGCGGTGTGTGTGGACACCAGCGTGGCCCACCTGGCTGGCGCGCTGGGCCGGCCGGTGTGGCTGCTGCTGCCGACCAACCCGGACTGGCGCTGGCTGCTGGACCGCGCCGACAGTCCCTGGTACCCGCGTGCCCGGCTGTTCCGGCAAGCGGTGCCGGGGCAGTGGGGCGAGGTGCTGCAGGATGTCAGGCGGGCGCTCCAGGGCCTGTGAGGGCCGTGAAGGCCGGGACGGGAAATACCCTGCAGTAATTCCCTGTACTGGCGAGAAACTTGGCGACCTCATAGACTAGGGCGGTTTGCTTCAACCACCACTCTCGAGGAATTGCCATGCTCAACAGCGACCAGAAAGCCGAATTCGATTCCCTGCTCCCAGGGCAAAGTACCGACAACGGCGCCACCCGCCGCACCGCGCTGAAGGCGGCACTGGGCGTGGGGTATGCCGCAACCGCCCTGCCCATCATGGCGCAGACCGCCATCAAGACCTCCTCCGACGGCCTGAAGGCCGGTGAGACCACCTTCGACGTCAACGGGTTCAAGGTGCCGGCCTATTACGCCGCGCCCGCCGGCAAGACCAATCTGCCGGTGATCCTGGTGATCCAGGAAATCTTCGGTGTGCATGAATACATCGCCGACACCGCGCGCCGCTTTGCCAAAGCCGGTTACCTCGCGATTGCGCCCGAGCTGTACGCGCGCCAGGGCGACCCGACCCAGTACGGCGAGATGGCCAAGCTGATGGCCGAGGTGGTGTCCAAGGTGCCCGACGCCCAGGTCATGGCCGACCTCGACGGCGCGGTCAAATGGGCCGGCGCCAACGGCGGCGACACCGGCAAGGTCGGCATCACCGGTTTTTGCTGGGGCGGCCGCATCACCTGGCTGTACGCCGCGCACAGCCCCGCCGTCAAGGCCGGTGTGGCCTGGTACGGCCGCCTGGTCGGCACCAGCACCCCACTGACACCGAAACACCCGGTGGAGATTGCCCCCATCCTGAACGGGCCGGTGCTCGGTCTTTACGGCGGCCAGGACAGCGGCATCCCGCTCGACACGGTCGACAGGATGAAAGCCGCGCTTGCGGCCGGCAGCCCGGCCGCCAAGGCCTCGCAGTTTGTGGTGTACCCTGATGCCCCGCATGCCTTCCACGCCGATTACCGGCCGAGCTTCCGCAAGGAGCCGGCCGAAGACGGCTGGAAACGCGCGCTGGCGTGGTTCAAGGCCAACGGCGTGGTTTAAAAAAACACCCCCGTCCAGGCTCACTGCGTGTAGCCTGTTCCCCCCTCAAGGGGGCGGCGCCTGCGGTCTGGCAAAGCCAGTCCCGCGGCCCCCGCTGGTTATCTCCACCGAACTCTTCAGCAAGCCAGGACCGCGGTCCGGCTTGGCCGGCCCGCAGGCACAGCCGCCCCCTCGGGGCTGGAGCCTGCGGCTCCAAAGCTGCTTGAGCAGCTTGGACGGGCGACAGAAGCGAAGCCACTGGCGAGCGGCGGCCTGCAAGGTGCAGCGAGCTACACGAAGTGAGCGACCGTGGGGGTCATATCCCACCGCAGGGATTGACACGGTTGATAAGATCAAAGCAACCCCGGCCGCAGGCATTGGACGCCTCGCCCGGGGTTTTGTCGTTTGTGGTGTAACCTCCACGGATATTTTTGAATGATTTTGGGCTTCAGCCCTTTGAGAACGAGCGCAAGCAGCTATGACTTTGATAGCAATTTTGACCGGCACCCTGGCTGCCGGCATCGGCAGCGTATGGCTGGCCGCGCTGCTGAGCTTTGGCATTCTGGCGCGCTACACCACCCACATGCTGAGCCTGGCGGCGGGAGCCCTGCTGGCGACCGCCTTCATGCACCTGCTGCCCGAGGCCTTTGAGAGCCAGGCCGGTGCGCAGGAGCTGTTTGCGACGCTGCTGGTCGGGCTGGTGTTTTTTTTCCTGCTCGACAAGGCCGAGCTCTACCACCACGGCCACGAACACCACGACCCGGAGCCCGGTTCGCCCGAACACAGGCACAGCTCGCCCGGTCCGCTGGCGCATGGGCATGGCCACCACCACCACGGCCACGCGGTCAAATCGGGCAGCTGGGCGGTGCTCACCGGCGACAGCGTGCACGCGTTCGGCGACGGCATCCTGATCGCGTCGGCCTTTGTGGCCGACATGCGCCTGGGCGTGATCACCGCGCTGGCTGTGCTGGCGCACGAGATCCCGCACCACATGGGTGACCTGGTGGTGCTGCGCCAGACCTCGAGCAACCAGCGCATCGCGCTGGTCAAGGTGTCGCTGGCCGGCGCGGTCACGGCGCTGGGAGGGCTGGTCGGTTACGCGCTGGTGGACATGCTGCACGACTGGCTGCCGTATTTCCTGGTGGTGGCCTCCAGCAGTTTTGTCTACGTGGCGCTCGCCGACCTGATCCCGCAACTGCAAAAGCGCCTGAGCGCCCGTGAGACCTTTGCCCAGATCGGCTGGCTGGGCGTCGGCATCACGCTGGTGATGGTGGTCAGCGGGCTGGCGCATTCGCACTGAGCTGCCGGCCGCCTGCCGGCGTGTCAGCCGCAGGATGACAGGAACTGTGCATCGCAACCTATAAACCCGCTGCGCAGCCGTGATCATGATGGAGGCATTCAACCGAAGGATGCGCCATGAAACTGCTCACACCGCAACACCGCCCCGCCAAACCCCGCCGCGCGCGCCGCCTGATGGCGGCTTACATTGCCTACTTCACCACCGTGTGCGCCAGCATGGCGGCAGCTGCAGCGGTGGTGACGGATAGCGCGGCGCCCATCCTGCTGGTCACCGGACTGTGAGCATGCACGCCGAACCCCAACCCGCCCCGGAAGAGGACACCGTCCCGCCCGGCGACGACAGCAACACCGACCCGACGCCACCGCTGCCGGCCGAGCCGGGCCGCAACGGCGGCGAGCGAAATCCCTCCGCCGCCATGGCCCGGAAAGCGCATCCGCCCATGGACGAGGAGCCAGAACTCAACACCGGTGAACGCGACATTCCCTCCGACGGCCGGGACTGTGAGGGCGAAGGCATGATCCGCAACCTCGACAAGCCGGTCGAGCCCGGCAGTCAAACAGGCGCAGGTGTTAAAAACCATGGCCACTGATCCCAACGTGCCGCCGCCCGAGCCGGTGCCACCGCTCGCGACCCCACCCAACCCCGGGCAAGTCCAGCCCACACCACAACCGGTGTAGTAGCCAGGCGCCCTGTCTGGCGCTAGATGCCGGCGGCCAGCAGCTCTGCCCGTGAAGGCAGGCCCTCGCTGTCCCCCAGCACCTGCACCGCCCGTGCGCCTATCCATGCGCCGCGCCGGACTGCCGCGGCCACATCCAGGCCGGCCAGCAGGCCGCTGATCACTCCCACGGCAAAACCGTCGCCGGCTCCTACCGTGTCGACGATTTTTTCCACCGGGAAGCCCGGCACCTGGCCCGTGCCGCCTTCGCCGTCGAAGTACGCGCCGCGCGCGCCGAGCTTGACCACCACCAGCTTCGCCCCGCGCTTGCGGTAAAAGCCGGCGATGCCCTCGGCCGTCTCCTCGCCGGTCAGCAGCCGGCCTTCTTCCAGACCGGGCAGCACCCAGTCGGCCCGCGCCGCCAGGTCGTTGATGGCTGCCACCATGTCGGCCGGCGAGGCCCACAGCGCGGGCCGCAGGTTGGGATCGAACGAGACCGTGCGTCCGGCGGCGCGCATGATGTCCATGCTGGTCCTGGAGAGCGGCAAGGTGGTCGCCGAGATCGCTGCAAACACGCCGGTCGCATGCAGATGCCGCGCCGACAGCAGCCACGCATGGTCGATGTCGTCCGGTCCCATGTGGCTGGCGGCCGAGCCCTTGCGGTGGTATTCGATGGGCGGGTCGCTGCCGTCGGTCACGCTGCCCTTGATCATGAAGCCGGTCGGCTGGGACGATGTCAGCGTCACCTGCGAGCAGTGGATGCCCTCGGCTGTCATCTCACGGATCAGGTAACGCCCCATCATGTCGGTGCCCAGGCGGCTGGCCCAGCTGACCTTGAGGCCGAGGCGGGCCAGGCCGATGGCCACATTGGTCTCGGCGCCGGCCGTGCGTTTGAGAAAGGCGCCGGCATCTTCCAGCGGTCCGGGCCGGTCGGCCACCAGCAGCATCATGGCTTCACCAAAGGTGACGACGTCCAGCGCGTGGGTCATGCGTTTACAGGGAGAGTGCAGGGTGCGCGAATCGTAGCACCCCGCCGTTGCTACTGATTTTGTAGCTGCTTGCGCTTGCCGGACGGGCGCCGGGAGCCGATTTGACCCCTAAGCGCCGACACTCCCGGTGATCGGCAGCACGATGCCGGTGATGTAGCCCGAACACACCGGTGCCGCCAGGAACACATAGGCCGGGGAAATCTCCTCGGGCTGGGCCGGGCGTTTCATGTCGGTTTTTTCGCCGAAGTGCCGGATGTCCTGGGCTGACTTGTCGGCCGGGTTCAGCGGGGTCCAGACCGGGCCCGGCGCCACCGCGTTGACGCGTATGCCCTTGCCGAGAAGGTTGCTGGCCAGCGATTTGGTGAAGGCATGGATCGCGCCCTTGGTGGCCGAATAGTCGAGCAACTGGGCGCTGCCTTCCAGCCCGGTCACCGAGCCGGTGTTGATGATGCAGCTGCCACTGCGCATATGCGGCACGGCGGCTTTGGCCATGTGGAAATAGCCGAAGATGTTGGTGCGAAAGGTTTCCTCGAAACGTTGTTCGTCCAGTTCTTCCAGTCCTTTCGCATGTTCCTGGAACGCGGCGTTGTTGACCAGGATGTCGAGCTGGCCGAATTGCTTCAGTGTTTTGGCCACCGCCTTGCCGGAAAAAGCCGGTCTTTTGACGTCGCCCGGAATCAGCACGCAGGCCTGGCCTTCGGCCTCGACGCAGCGCCGGGTCTCGCGTGCGTCCTCGTGCTCGTTCAGGTAGGCGAGGGCGATGTCCGCGCCCTCGCGTGCAAACAGCACGGCCACCGCCCGGCCTATGCCGGAATCACCGCCGGTGATCAGCGCCACTTTTCCCCGCAGCTTGTGGCTGCCTTCGTAGCCGGGCGCCAGGAAGTTCGGTTGCAGCGCCATGTCGGCTTCCAGACCGGGTTTGCGCAGGTGCTGGCGCGGCAAGGGCGTCACCGGCTGAACCCTCGCACCTGCCTGCACGGCTTTTTTGCCGGGTGGTTTTCCGGGCTTCTTCCTGTCTGCTGCATCCTGGGCCGCCTGGATGGCGCGCTGTTTGCGCACAGTGGCCTGGGGTGTTTTGCTGCTGCTGGGTACCGGCTTGGGGGTGGCCATGGGTGCTCCTGAACAAAGGGTTTTCAGCAGAGCAGGGCAGCGCTGCCGGGCGTGTCAACGTGTCGAGCTTTTGGGCGTAGGACAAGGGCAGGGCTACCGGGCCCCGGCGCACTCCGTCCTACAACAAGATCAACGGCGTCCGACACGGGTGCCCAGGGTCGCTGCCTAGAGTCTTTTTTGTGTCTGGCAGCCGTACTGAAAAGACCGCTGGCACTGTGACCGACCACGCAAGCCCACAACCCAAAGGAAACCCACCATGAGCAAAGCACCCCCCAAGATGAACGACGCCGTTGACCTGCTCGACGCCGACCACATCGCCGTCAAGAAGCTGTTTACCCAGTTCAAGAAACTCAGCGAAGCCGAAGCGCCCGCCGGGGAGCGCAAGGCGCTGGCCGACAGGATCTGCAAGGAGCTGACCGTGCATGCCGAGATCGAGGAGCAGATCTTCTATCCCGCTGCCCGCGAAGCCATAGCCGATGACGCACTGCTGAATGAAGCCGAAGTCGAACACGCCAGCGCCAAGGACCTGATCGCGCAGATCTCCGGCATGGAGGCAGACGAAGCGTTGTTCGACGCCAAGGTCATCGTGCTGGGCGAATACATCGACCACCATGTGGAAGAAGAGCGCGAGGAAATGTTTCCCAAGGCCCGCAAAAGCGACATGGACCTCAAGGGCATGGTCGCTGACCTGAAGGCCCTCAAGGAAGAGTTGCTCGCCAACGCCGAAATGCCGGCCTGATGCAGCGGGCCGATTCCCTCGGCCATGCAGAAGGACCCGGTGCCGGGCCGGCACGCGTGGGCCAGCAGGCCCCGCTTGCCTTGCCTGCCGGTGAAAGTATCGAGCAACTCACGCGCAGCAATATCGAAGCCATCCTGCAGCTCGAGCGCGAGCGCCAGGCACGGCGGCCCTGGGCTTACCGCGTCGCGGCCTCGATCGCCGGCTTTTGCGGCACGGCGCCGGTATTGTGGCTGCATGCGGCGTTTTTCACTGGCTGGCTGGCCTTCAACACCAGCAGGCTGGCCTTCGATCCCTTTCCCTTCACCTTTCTGACCATGGTGGTGTCGCTGGAAGCGATTTTTCTGTCTTTCTTCATCATGATCGGGCAGAACATCGCCAGCCGCGAAAGCGAACGGCGCCACCAGCTCGACCTGCAGATCAACCTGCTCAACGAGCGCGAGATGACGGCGCTGCTCAGGCTGATGGCCAAGGTGGCGGACAAACTCGAGATCAGCCCCGCCGACCAGGCGGAGGCCCGCACCTTCGGCCACAACACCGACCCGCTCGCCTTGCTGGACCAGATCGTCACTGCCGAACGGGCTGCACGCCAGTCGTCCTGACGGCGCCTTGCGGCGTCCCGGGGGAGGGGCTAAGCTGGAGGTGATGATGGCCTCCCTGAATGCCTTGAGCACCCGATGCTGCATCGTCGGCGGCGGACCCGCCGGCATGATGCTGGGCCTGTTGCTGGCGCGCGCCGGTGTGGAGGTGCTGGTGCTCGAGAAACACGCCGATTTCCTGCGTGATTTCCGCGGCGACACCGTGCACCCGTCCACCCTGCAGGTGATGGAAGAACTGGGCCTGCTTGAGCGCTTCCTGGCGCGTCCGCATGATGCGGTGCAGGTCGTGCGCGCCGTCATCGGGGACAGCGATGTGGCGATTGCCGATTTTTCACGCCTCACCACGCGCTGCAAGTTCATCGCCATGGTGCCGCAGTGGGAGTTTCTCGACTTCCTGCGCGACGAAGCCGAGGCCTTTTCCACCTTCAGCCTGATGCAAAACGCCGAGGTCACCGGTGTGTTGCAGGCGCGGGGGCGGGTCACCGGTGTGTCGGTGGCCACATCCCGGGGGCCACGCCAGGTGATGGCCGACCTGGTGATTGGCGCCGACGGCCGGCACTCGGTGGTGCGCCAGTCGGCCGGCTTGCCGGTGCGCGGCCTGGGTGCGCCCATCGATGTGTTGTGGATGCGCCTGCCCCGGCGTCCGGCGGATTCGCCGGCCACGGGCGGCCGCATCGCCCGCGGCCTGTTCCTTGCCGTGATCAACCGTGGTAACTACTGGCAATGCGCGTATGTGATCCCCAAGGGAGGACTCGAAGCCTTGCGCGCGCGCGGGCTGGAAGCCTTCCGTGCCGACCTGGTGCGGCTGGTCCCGACGTGGGCGGACCGCGTCGGGCAACTGGCCACCTGGGAGGACATCAAGCTGCTGACCGTGACGGTGGACCGGCTCGAGCAATGGTGGCGGCCGGGCTTGTTGTGCCTGGGGGATGCCGCGCACGCCATGTCGCCCATAGGCGGCGTCGGCATCAACCTGGCGATCCAGGATGCGGTGGCGGCGGCCAATCTGCTGGCCGAAGCGCTGGCCGATGCGGAGGTGTCGGCCGAAGCCCTGACCAGCCTGCTCGCCAAAGTGCAAAAGCGCCGCCTGCTGCCGGCGCGCATCACGCAAGCCGTGCAGGTGGCGATCCAGAACCGCGTGCTGGCCCCCGTGCTGGCCAGCGCGTCCGGCCACGACGGCACGCCCCTGGCCGTGCCGTGGCCGCTGCGGCTGATGAACCGGTTTCCGGTGTTGCTTGGGCTGCCGGCCTATGCGGTGGGCATAGGGGTGAGGCCGGAACATGTGAGATCGCCTCGGGTCTAGTTTGCGAACCCGCGGGTTCTCGCATTGCCTGAAGGCTTCAAACCAAGTAGTTGGCGAGTGTCTGTTGGCCGGGGGTTGCCCGGCGGCAACTCACTTTCTTTTGCTTCGCCAAAAGAAAGTAAGCAAAGAAAAGGCGACCCTGCTGTCTGCGTCCCCTCTTCGCTGACGCTACGAGGGGCAACCTGCGGTGCTCGGTCCAGCCGGGGTCTCGCTCGAACTCGCCTTCGGCTCAAACAATCGCGATCCCTGATCCGTCTGGACCTCCGCTCCTCGGCGCATACAGAAGGGTGGGGATGGAATCGGGAGCGGATTCGGGTACGGGATCGGACTCCGGCGAGGACGCGCTTTGCGCGACCTCGCCTCCCCGAGTGCGTATTTGCATTCTTTTCCCCCCACCCGTCGGGC
>JAUXPP010000110.1 GCA_030683705.1 Polaromonas sp.
CGGCCAATGTCGACATCGCGATCGTCGCCTACGGTCCCGGCATCGGCATGCTCAAGCTCGAGTCGCCGGCCGGCTCACGTGTCGCGGATGCCATGAAGGCCAATGTCCGCGTTGTGGCCTGCGAGAACACCCTGCGCGCCCAGAAGCTGGGCCGGGACGACATGTTGCCCGCCATCGCCTACGTGCCGGCCGGCGTGACCGAGATCATGAAAAAGCAGGCGGAAGGCTGGGCCTACCTGCGGCCCTGAATCGCTGCATTCCCTGTCCACGCCGGCCCCGGCATGGATTTCACGCTGTGGGGGAGCGGCCCTCGACAGCGGTTCCGAGGGTGAAATAAAACGTCGCGCCCTGCCCTTCGGCCGCCCGGGCCCAGACCCGGCCTGCGTGCCGGTCAACAATGCGCTTGACGGTGGCCAGTCCGATGCCGGTTCCTGCATAGTCGGCCGAGGAGTGCAGGCGCTGGAAGGTGCCGAACAATTTGTCGGCGTAGGCCATGTCGAAGCCGGCGCCGTTGTCCCTGACGAAATAGACGGTTTCGCCATCGTCGCCGGTTTCGCAGCCCACCTCGATGCGTGCCGACGGCTGCAGGGAGGTGAACTTCCAGGCGTTGCCCACCAGGTTGTGCATCACCACCGACAGCAGCAGCGGATCGCCCCGGGCGAGCAGGCTGGGCGGGATGTGGACGTCCACCCGACGCAGGGGCTCACGCTCGCGGCAGCCCTGGATCACTTGCCTGGCCACCTGTGCCAGATCCACAGTTGCGGCGCGCAGCGGGTCCCGGGACAACTTGGCGAGCGACAGCAGGCCTTCGATCAGCTCGCCCATCTGCCGCGTGCCGGCACGAATGCGGCTCAGGTAGTGCCTTCCCTGGTCCCCCACCTTGTCCAGCGTCATCCGCTCCATCAGCTGGCTGAAGCCATCAATGGTGTTGAGCGGGGAGCGCAGGTCATGCGAGACCGAATACGAAAAAGCCTCCAGCTCGCGGTTCACGGACTCCAGTTGCGAGGTGCGCTGGCGCACCCGCTCCTCCAGTTCGGCGTTCAGGCGCAGGATGCTTTCCTGGGCCTGTTTGCGCTCGGTGATGTCCTGGGCAGAACCGTGAAGCCGCAGCATCCGGCCCTGGTCGTCGCGCAGCGCTTCGCCGATCACCCTCACCCAGACATGGCGTCCGCTGGCAAGAACCATCTCGAGTTCTTCGTCAAATGGCGTGCCACTGGCCATGCAGGTCTGGACGGCTGCTTCTATCTTCAGGCGCTGCGGCGGTGGATACACCGCCAGCGATTCCTCCAGTGAGGGCGTGGTCCCGGGTGCTACCCCATGAATTTTGCAGACTTCGTCGGACCAGACGATGTGGCTGGACGGCAGCTCCAGCATCCATCCGCCTATGCGCGCAGTGCGCCCCGCGATCCTGAGCAGGGCCTCGTTCTGGCGCAGCTTGTCCTCGATGGCCCGGCGCTCGGTAATGTCTTCAGTCACCGAAATGATGTGGGTCGCCTGACCCGTCGCGGATCGCACCATGGAGACTGTGGAACGGACCCATACCGACGACCCATCCTTTTTCAGGTAACGCTTTTCGTCCGAAAAATGCTCCAGTTCGCCTGCCAGCATCCGGTCCCGGAGGGCGGTGTAGCGAACGCGGTCGTCGGGGTGGGTCAACTCGCGCGTGTCCATGGTCCGCAACTCCGCCTCGGTGTACCCCACCGTGGCGTAGTAGGCCGGATTGGCCATCAGAAAACGGCCTTCCGGCGTGTTCATCACGATGCCTGTGGCAGCAGTGCCGAAAATCAGCTGGACCAGTTCCTGGCTGTCCTTGAGTTCTTGCTGCACCTGCGTGCGCCGCGTGACCTCGGCCTGCAGCTGATGGGTGCGATCGCGGACACTGCGCCGCATTTGCAGGTTCCAGAGAAGCACCAGGGTCAGCAGGGCGCCCACGCCCAGGCCGGCGCCGGCCAGCCAGCGCAACAGCCCGGGATGAAGTCCCGTCCGCGGCTCGAACATCAGGCCAGCCAGCGAGTAATCCGCCCTGACCACGCCCAGGCTGGCCATGGCCCGGGCAATCGACTCGAGCCGCGCCGGGTTCAGATGCCCGATCTGCACAAGATCAGGCAACACGAACGGCCGCATCTGCGCAGCCTCGCCCAGCAACTGCTCGCGGGTCAGGCCCCGCTGCGCGACCCCCGCCATGCCGGCAATCAGCTCGGCGATCTCCTGCTCATTGTCGAAGGCATAGTCCCAGCCCTTGCGCGTGGCGCGCAGGAAGGCGGCGGTACGTTCGGGTGACACCTCCGCCTGCTTCTCGGTGGTGAAAAGAATGTCGCCGTAAAAATCGATGCCGTAGTCCAGCCCGCGCATGGTGGCGGGCGTCACGCCGCGGGCGCGAAGCATGGCCGGCTCCACGGTGGCATAAGCCGATACCGCATCCACCCTGCCCTCGATCAGGTCCTCCAGCTTCCAGGACTGCGGAACAATGTTGACGCGGGCCGGATCAATTCCCTCCCGCCTGAGCATGGCGCGCAACTGGATGCCTCCCTGCTCGTCCGACAGCATGACGCGCGCGCCAACCAGGTCGCTCGGGGCGCGTATGCGGCGGTCCTCACGGCTCATGATGACGTAGGGCGTGTGCTGAAAAATCGCCGCCAGCGCCACCAGGGGCTGCCCATTGATCCGGTTGATCAGGATGTCCGAGTCGCCAATGCCATAGTCCGCGGCGCCCTGGAGCACCGTGGCAACGACCGGCCGGTCTGCCCCGCCCTCGCGAATCGTGACGTCGAGCCCCTCGTCCCGGTAAAACCCTTTGGCCTGCGCAGCGTAATAACCGGCAAACTGGAACTGGTGCAGCCATTTGAGCTGCAGGGTCACCGCCTGGGTGGCCTCGACTGCCGCCGCAGCAGGCGACAGGATCGTGCCCACCAAGCACAGGGCAAGCAGGCCATGCACAGCCGCCCGCAGCACCGGACTCAGCGGAGGCCTGGGCAAGCAGCTTGAGCGGGGCATCGTGGTTTCAGTCTAGCACGCGCCGGCCTCCCCAAAAGGGGGAAATAATACTTTGGTGTAAGCTCTTTTCGCTCTGCTTTTGATAGCTGCTCACGCCCGTGCGACGTGGGCTGCAAGCCAAAAACATCACGAACTGGTGTCCGGCCTGGGGGCAAGGACAGTCGCCACAAGACTGGCCGGGGGCGGGCGCCGAAAAACATCCAGAAAATCATGCCGGCCGGCCGGCAAGCGGGTGTGTTGGCGGCTGCGTGCCCAGCGCATGCAGACCATCCGGCCGGTGGTTCTACAATCACGGTGCACGCGGGTGTAGTTCAATGGCAGAACGGCAGCTTCCCAAGCTTCATACGAGGGTTCGATTCCCTTCACCCGCTCCAGACATCTTTACCTGTTTCCAGCCTGACCAGAAAGCCGGAGCCGGTTTGCGGCGAACCGAGGGCCCTGCCCTCGCCGCCGAAGAACAAAAAAAGGACCCGAAGGTCCTTTTTTTGTGCATGGCGCAAGCTCACATCGTCCGGCACACCGTGTAGATGTTGGTGTCGATATAACCCGTGGCCGCAGCCACTGCAGCGCCCGGCGCCGTGTTGGCACCCACCACACCCAGGGTCGCGCGGAAATTTCCGCGGTCGGTGATGCCGTCATCGAGGTTGGTGTCCAGTTCACGGGCAGCTTTGCCGGGGACCTGCGATGCGCAAACAGTATTGCCGGTCATACCCGTCACGCCGGGGCCGACGCTGATCAGGCCGTTGTAGGCGCTGCGGGGCAATGCCGCGACAGCAGCGTCAGCGGCATTGCCGGTGATGAAACCTGCAGCCTTCAGGTGCTGGAAAAAAGCGACTGTTTCACCACCAGCGGCAAACGTGTTGGCTTGCGTGATGGTGAGAATGCCGTCGTTGTTGCCGGCTGCCGTGATATTGGCCCATGTGCCGCCGCGGGCCTGGAGCTGCGCAAGCGTGCCGTCATCGCCCGGCGTTCTTTTGAAGCGGTCGGTGTAGCTGATCATGCCCGCAGCAATGGCGTCCATGTCCTTGCCCAGGTTTTTCGCCCGGCTGCTTTCAATCAACTCCTGGCCTTTGAGCACGCCGGCCAGCAACAGGCCAACAATCACCAACACGATCGCGATTTCCACCAGGGTGAAACCAGCTTGTTTCTTGAATGCTTTCATTCATGACTCCAAAAATTAGACGGCGCGGACTGCACCGGTAAGAAAATGTATCTTTTGTTTTAAGAACACGGGAGTCAGGATTTTTTACAGGGGATGGACAGCACCACCCGGATGCCCTGGCCGAGCGGTTCGGCAAAAAGCTCCCCGCCGGCGGCCTGCGCCTGTTTCCGCGCCTGGTACATGCCCAGGCCCTTGTTGACCGGCCCCGAACTGGACCAGGGTTCAAACAGCTTTTCCAGGGGAATTTCCAGCGGCAAGTGCCGCGTTTCCATGCCAACCAGGGTGTTGTGGGCGTCTTGCTGGATCACGATGCGGCACCTGGCTGGCAGCAAACGTTCACGCGACAGGCTGGACACATTGCCCAGGACGTTGTCCAGAACAGCGGCCAGCGCATGACTGTCCCAAGTCACCCGCGCTGCACCCTCGAGTTCTACATCCACCTGATGCAGTTCGGCAGCCTGCAGGATGTGTTCCGCCAGATCCAGCGACTCCAGGTCCGGCGCTTCGTGCGTTTCCAGGGGGGCAGAGGCAGACGCCTGCCAGGCCGGGTTCAGCAAGGCCTGGCTCATGCGCTCGGCCCGGTGGGTCGCATGGGCGGCATTTTTTTTCAGCCGTCTTGCGCGCGCCAGCAGTTCGGCATCGTTTTCTGCAGATCCAAAATCCTCAGCCACCAGTTGCACCCATTGCGCCAGATTGCGCATGTCGTGCTGCAAAAACACGCCCACCCGGGCACGCTGGCTGGACGCAGCCACTAGCGCAAGTTGCCGCGCCGCCAGGGCGCCCTGGATCATCGCAAAAAGCACTTCCGCGGCTTGCACCGCGAACAGGTGGCGTTCGCCGCGCAGCCCCTTGAGGCCAATGCGAAATTCCAGCGAGATGTCGTCGTAGTCAAAACGCTGGTGCAGGACCCGGTCACTGGCCCTTTCCCCGTCCAGGGCAAGCAGGGGGCCTCCTTCATGCAGGTTGACGGGAATCTTCGCCCCCAGCCGCGTGAACACGGGTGAGCCGTACCAGTTGCCGCGCCAGTCCAGGCTGCGCAAGCCCAGGTTGGCCAGGGTTTGCTGGTGCAGAACCAGTGTCCCGAGCAAGTCGTCGTTCAGGGCTTCACGCAAGGCCAGCAACTGGTCCATGCGTCGGCGGTGCAGGCGACCCAGGTGCCGCAACCAGAACATGGTCAGGCCGACACTCGAGCCGGCCACCACCAGGGCCACGGCGGCGTCGTACAGGTCGATCAAGGCGAAGCTCTTTCAATGCCGAACTTCTTCATGAAGTAATACAGGTGTTCCCGGGTCAAGCCCAGCTTGCGTGCCGCCTGCGCCACATTGAACTGGCTTTCCGCCAGCACCGAGCGCACCAGCCGCTCCTGCGCCGCCTCGCCGAATTCCCTCACGCCTTCGCTGATGGGTGCGGTCAGCGTCATGCGCGCCTGTCCGTCGGTGCTGAGCTGCTTCTCCGCCTGCAGAAACAATACCGCGCGCGCCAGGGCCTCGCGCACGCGCTGGCGGCTGGCGGGTTTGTTCAGGAAGTCAAACGCCCCCATGCCGATGGCTGTCAGCGCCACCGATGGCTCGTCCTGGCCCGTCAGCACAAGTACCTTCAGTGCGGGGCGCTCGAGGATCAGCAGGCGCAGCAATTCCAGGCCTGCAGTGGGTTCGTTGGGATGGGGTGGAAGCCCGAGGTCGACGATGGCCAGTTCCAGCAGCGATGGGGCCTGCCGGGCGACTGCCAACGCTTCCACAGGCGAAGCGGCCACCAGCACGTCGAAACCCATGTCCTCGAGCGAACCGAACCACCAATCGCGTAGCGAATCGTCATCCTCTACAAGAAGTATCTTGTGCCTCATCGCCGGACCTTCATACGGCACTCAACCAGCGCCAAGTTCGCTGGCGTACCACTTCAATGAA
Source organism: Polaromonas sp. (assembly GCA_030683705.1). Classification (GTDB taxonomy): domain Bacteria; phylum Pseudomonadota; class Gammaproteobacteria; order Burkholderiales; family Burkholderiaceae_C; genus Polaromonas. The sequence continues at coordinate 6,061 of JAUXPP010000110.1, forward strand.
TTCGGCTTGCGTCACGGCAAAGGCTTACCGGCTTGTCCCAAACGGCTAACCAACGTGCTCGTCGGGAGCCAGATCAAAACGTCATCGAACTCCCCGCCCGCCACCGTGGTCGCGGTATTCACGGGGCGTTGAATAAAGGAGACACTGGCCGCGTTGTTTGCAATTTCATCCACATTGGTATTGGCGGCGGACTGGGTCGGGATTGTGACGCCACCGTCAGTGGTTCCAAAGCTGAGTTTTCCGCTGGAAAACAGGACAGCCGGCACTTGCGTCGCCAGATTGGTCAAGGTGCCTGCCGCATTCCGCGTCTGCACAGTTTTTGTGCCGTTGGTGGCCGTGGTCAATCCGGTAGTCGCAAAGGCTGGCGTCACGCTGTAGCGAATGATTTTGGCCCAGCTGTCCAGCTTGGTGATGCCAAGCGTTTCCCATGGAATAAGCCCTGTACAAAGAACCTCCGTTGCACACGCCGCCATCTCTGTCCCGTTGATGGCCGACGTGGCTGGCCGCGGCAAACGCCCGTTGACGATCGCAAAACCGATCAAGGCCTCCTTGACTTCTTCGAGCACTTTCTGGGTTTCACTCACCCGCTTGTTTTCAAGCTGGGGGCCAATGGCGGAGACGATGCCTCCCAGCGCCAGACCGACGATCACCAGAACCAGCGCAATTTCTATCAGACTGAAACCGCGTTGCCGCGCGCTGCGGGTGGCGGCACAAGCCCTGTCCCTGAAAAAATGATGTTTCATCTTCTAGTCCTTTCGCGGAGACCCGCCTGTACCGATTTTTGGCGGAATGATACGGATCGCGCCGGGCGGCAAAAGATCGACCGACTGCCCGGACGGTACATCCACCACCTGGCCCGGCCTGGCCTTGATCCGCATGTCGCGGCCTTCAGGCTGCAACACGCCGCTTCGTCCCGCCAGCGTGCGCAAGGGCGTGGCAACGGCCCGGCCATACAGCGGCTGCTCGTTCACCCACACCGTGCTGCGGTTGTCCGAACGGACAACCACACCACTGACGACGAGGGCGTCCGGCAAGCCCGTCGCAACTTCACTGGACGGATCCCCCGGAATCACCTGTGCGCTGCCGTCCACACTGCCGGCAGCGCCGCGGATCGACTCCAGATGCCGGCGCTGTGCAGGTGAAAGAATTAGCGTTCCAAGCTGGCGTGCTGCGGAAGCGCCCCCAGCCCCGGTGAGAAGAGGTCCTGCGGTTTGCGCCACGGCCACACCGGCCGACGCCATCGTCAGGCCAATGACCGCCACCCACCGAGCGGCGCATGCAAACCAGGGAGTCACCAGGGGACGTTTCATCAACTGCCTCACGGGGGTTTAGTCGCCGGGCCGTCTGCCACCACATACAACCAGGACAACTCGCACCGCACATCCACGGCCGGACCCGAACTGCCAGACAGGACCACCGGCTTGGCCTCATACACGCAATTGTCCGTCGTGAAATGCCCTGCGGAGCTGCCATTGAGCAGCGCCAGCAGGACCAGCCATTCTTCCTCGTGAACGCCGGAGGCGCTCAGCTTCATGGGGACGCGGACCAGGTGGGCCACCGCCTCTCCGGTCTTGTCATCGTTGAGCGGCTTGAGCTTCTGCTGGGCACCGAGTTCCCACAGAAGCGGCGTTTTCCCCAAGTGACGGGCAGCGACGCCCAGCGCTTCCAGCATCACCAGACGGTCAGGCGCATGGGCGAAACGCGACTGCTTGAGCTTGCCGAACATCTGCAGGTTTTCCTCCAGCCTGGCACGATCCGACTGCGTGTTTTCGAGTGACAGGTTTGCCGCATTCAGCGCCGCTTGCGCCTTGCCCTGCTCCACGGCAACCCGCTGTGCCAGCCAGTTGGCCCCGCCGGCGATGGCGGCGGCCACAACACACATCAGCGCACTCCACAAAAGCGGCCTGGCCGCCATCTGCCAGATGCTGCGCGCTGGCTGAATGGCACTCATGCTGGCGCCTTTTGCAGACACAACTCGAGCGTTCTGGCGCCGACTTCGCCGAGCGTTCCGGCCTGGACCTGGACCGGGTCCAGCGTGACCGTGGACTTGAGCAAGAACGCCGACCAGCCATTGCTATTCAGGCTGGTCAGCAGCCCCTCTTGCAGGGCAAGCGCCTGGCGCTGCGTCAGGGCGCGAGGAAGTTCAGCGTTGAGGCTCAGCAAGGCAAGCGAGGGCTTGACCGGCTCGGCAGGCGGCGCAGCAGCGGCGGCGGCGGCGGCGGCGGCATCCACAACCACGGGACAGGCAAAAGGTTCAGCCGGTGCAGGCGGCGCACCGGCGACCTGGACTTGCAGGCGCGGCAACTCCCAGTTGATCTTCTGCACCGCAACGCCAGGCGAATTCATGAGCGCAGCGGCCAGGTGCTGCAGGCCGGCCAGCAGGTCGGGTTGGGCGGCGATGGTCTGCTCCCATGCCTGCACCGTTGCTACGGCGAGGCCGGCCTCGGTCAGATCCCCCTTGGCGCGCAACACTTCCTGGTTGGCCTGGCGGTTGATGACCGCGGCACGAATCAACTGGTCTTCGGCCAGATTGCGTTTGCCCCAGGACAACCACATGAGATCGGCGGACCAGAGCAGCGCGACCACCAGCGCCGTGATGCCCGTGATTTTTGCCGTGCGGGCCACCTGGGCTGCGCGCCACTGGGTGCGCGACTCGTCGGGCAAAAACTGCAGATGCGCGGGCGCGGATTTCAGCCGGGGCAGCAGGTGCGCATAGGCGTCGACCACCGGCTCGATAAATTGCAGGTCCAGGGCCGGGTCGCTGCCGACCGCTTCCAGCGCCTGCTCGTCCTCCGACGGCAGCCACATCTGGGTGGCCACCGGCTGCTCGGCGCTGCTGATCCATTCCTGCGAGATCAGGTACTGGATGGTGCGCCGCGCTTCGGCCAGCACAAAATCCGCCGACAGGCTGCCCTCCCCCACGCTGAGCGCCAGCCTGGAAAACAGCGGCGTCTTGCCGCGCACCAGCACCTGCCGCAAGCCGGCCTGAGTGGCCACCAGCGCAAGCACAGGCCGTGAAGTCACAGGCAGTTGCGGCTTGCTTCCGCTGTCGGAATCCGCAACGGCAGGCGCACGGCGTGGGGCCTTGTGGTTCACCGACAGCGCGATCAGGGCCGACAAGGGCCACAAACCCTTGACGCGAATGCGGTGCGCCGTCAATGCGCCCAGCCACTGGGCTATGCGTTCGCTTTGTCCCATGCCGATCAGGCTCACGCGGGTGGGCGGCCGCCATGAGCCCGAAGGCTCGACGACCGCCGCGCGGTAGGGGTTGTCACGCAACTGCTGCGTCAGCCGGCGCTGCAGCAATTGCTGGCGCGTGCCTGCCAGCCAGATCGGCGGCAACACGTTGCGGATGTAAGCCTCGTCCATGATGTCGCTGACCAGCGAACACTCGGCGCGCGCCGGCAGGTGGCTCGCCACCCACGCCACCGGGTCGTCGTGGGCGTGCGCGATGGCCACCGGCTCTGCCCCGGCGCGGTCCATCCGGTACAGGTGCACCGACTGCTGCGCGATGACGAGGGCGAAAGCGGTCATGCTAGAACTTGACCTTGGAAATCAGGTCATAGATCGGCAACATCACCGACGACATGATCCACGCGATCATGCCGCCGAGGAACAGGGTCAGCACCGGCTGGATCAGGCCCTGCAGTTTTTCAATCGAATCGTTGACTTCGCGCGTGTAGAAATAACTCACGTTGTCCAGGGCCTTGTCCAGCCCGCCGGTGGTTTCTCCAACACGAATCATGCGCACCACCAGCGCCGGGAACAGCGTGGTCGCCGCAAAGGCATCGGACACTTTCTGCCCCTGGGAAATGCTACGGGCAGCGCTGTTGATGGCCTTGCGGAAAGCCGCATTGGTCGAGAGGCTTTCGCAATACCCCATGGCATCCAGCACCGACACCCCGCTGCGGTACATCAGTCCAAATGATCTTGCGAAACGAGCCATGATGATTTTTTTCAGGATGGGACCAAACAGCGGAAACTTCAGTTTCCAGCCATCGACCCACAACCTGGCCTCGGGCGACATGCGAACAGCCGTGATCCAGACAGCGGCCACGGCGGCGATGCCCAGCGGAATGGTGTACCAGTAGCCGACAAGAAAATTGGAGAACGCCACCAGTGCGCGCGTCTGGATGGGAACCACACCCCCCAGGTTCTTGATGAAACCGATCAACTGCGGCACCAGGTACATCATCAGGAAACCGACGGCCCCCAACACGACAGTGCCCGCGAACACCGGGTACATCAGCAGCTTTTTGGTCTGGGCGGCGATTTCATCCGACCACTTCAGGCTTTCGACCAGTTCGGCCAGCACCTCCGGCAGCTTGCCGGTGGCTTCACCGGTACGGATCAAACTGATATTCACCTTGTCGATACCTGCCGGGGACTGTTCCAGCGCGTCGGACAGGCTGGCACCGCCCTCGATGCGGTCCACCAGGTCCGAGATGAAGCGCCGCACACTCGGCGTATCGGCAGAATCCCGCAAGTCGACCAGCGACTCGAACAGGGGGACACCGGCCTGGCTCAAGGTCTGCATGTGAATGAAGATGTTGATCAGTTCCTTGCTCTCGAGCTTTTTCCGCGCAAACATCGATGTGGCACGCACCGGTTTGGCCTGCAGCAGCTCCAGCTGCATGCGCCCCAGCCGCGCCTCCAGGTCGGATTCGCTGGTGGCCGACTGCCGGCCGGAGATGGTCCGGCCTTCGGCCGTCACGGCGCGGTAGCTGAACTCGAGCATCAGGTCCCCACGCGGGTCAGATCAACCACCCGGGCGACCTCTTCCAGCGAGGTGCTGCCCGCCTTCACGCGGGACAGGCCGTCCTCGGCCATGGTGGTGAAGCCGTTGCTGCGCGCGTACGCCGATATCTCCGGCGTGCGGGCATTGCGCGAAAGCAGGTCGTCCAGCCCCATGTCGAAACGCAGCAGTTCCATGATGCTGGTGCGGCCCTTGTAGCCTTGTCCCTTGCACTGGGGACAACCCACGGCGCGATACAGCGTCAGCGGCAGCTTGACCGGCGCGCCGAGCAGGGTCTTTTCGACGTCACCCGCCTCGTAGGGCTCCTTGCATTTCGGGCACAGCAGGCGGACCAGGCGCTGGGCCACGATGCCGATCAGGTTGCCGGTCATCACGCTGGCTGGAATGCCAAGATCGAGCAAACGCGCGATGGCCAGCACCGCCGAGTTGGCGTGCAGGGTCGAGAACACCTGGTGGCCGGTCATGGCCGCACGGAAAGCCATCTCCGCCGTCTCATGGTCGCGGATCTCGCCGACCAGGATGATGTCCGGATCCTGGCGCATCATGGAGCGGATGCCGTTGGCAAAATCCATTTTCGGGTTGTCCGCGGCGGAGGCCTGCCGGATGCGCGCCATCGGGTATTCCACCGGGTCTTCCAGCGTCATGATGTTGACGCTTTCGGTGTTCATCTCGTTGAGGATGGAGTACAGCGTCGTGGTTTTGCCGCTGCCGGTGGGCCCGGTCACCAGGATGATGCCGTAGGGCCGCGCCAGCATCAGGCGCAGCGTGTTCATGCGCGCCTCGGGCAGGCCCATCTTGTCCATGGGCACAATCGATTTGCGCCGGTCCAGCACGCGCAGCACAAAATTCTCGCCATGGATGGTCGGTTGCGCAGCGGCCCGGAAATCGACATCGTGGCCGCGTATCACCATGGAAATGCGGCCGTCCTGCGGCGCGCGTGTTTCGGCGATGTCCATGCCCGACAGCACCTTGAGCCGGACCGACAGCGCCGGCCAGTACTGCTTGTGCAGCACACGCACCTGGCGCAGCACGCCGTCGATGCGGTAACGGATGCGCAGGAATCCTTCTTCCGGCTCGAAGTGAAGGTCGGACGCGCCTTCGTGCACGGCATCGGCCAGCAACGCGTCGATCAGCCGCACAATCGGGTGGGCAAAGGCCTCGATCCCCCGCATCGACAGGGCGTCGTCGTCCATCTTGCCGGTGCGCAAGCCCTTGAGGATGTCGTCGATGGACAGCGCGTAACCGTAGAAGCGGTCGATCGCCGCCTTGATGTCGGCCTTGGAGGCCAGCCGCCATGCCAGCGCGATGTCCACCGGCACCACCGACCGGCACTGGTCCATCGCCACCACGTCGTTGGTATCGGTGATGGCCACCGTCAGCTTGCGGCTGTCGGCATCGAAGCCGACCGGGAAAACGTCGTAACTCTGCGCCAGCGTCTTGGGAATCAGCTTGATGGCCGCGTCATCGGGCACCATGTCGCTGAGCTTGATGGCTTCGGTCGCGCTGGCCGCCGCCATGATGGCCGTCAGGTCGTCGATGGACAACATGCCCAGGCTGACCAGGATGTCGCCGAACGAGCCGCCGCGCTTTTCGCGCTCCGTCCAGGCGATTTCGGCCTGGTCCTGCGTGATCAGGCCGCTACGTTCGAGTTCGAGGTAGAACGTCGTGGGGTTGTAGATGTCCAGCTTGGCGCTCACCGGACAGCCCTCAGCGCAGCCAGCCGGGTGCGCGCGTTGGCCTCGTCAAAACCTGCAGCCTTTCCCTGCGCCAGCCCGAGGGCCGTTTCGTAGTACTGGGCCGCGAGGCTGGACTTGCGCATGTGGTCGAGCGTGACCGCCAGGTTGTAGGCGAACTGCGGCTCCTTGGGGGCCAGCGCATGCGCCTTGAAAAACAGCGGCTGCGCTTCCGACCAGCGCTGTTCGCCGGACAGCACCAGCGCCAGCGCATGGTTGAGGTCGGCCTCCTGCGGCGACCGGGCCAGCAGTTCGCGCAGCCGCGACTCCTGCTGTGGCTCGCCGGCGGCCCGGCCGAGGCTGCTCACACCGGCGAGGGCGGTGGCGTTTTGCGGCTCCAGGCGCAGCACCCGCCGGTAGGCATCCATCGCGGGTTCGAGCTGGTTGTTGGCATGCGCGATCACCGCCAGACCCAGCCAGGCATCCCGCTGGGTGGCGTCGGCCTTGAGAACCTCGCGGTACAGACGTGCCGCCTCGGCGGTGTTGCCTGACTGGTAGGCCGCATACGCCGAGTCCATCAGTGATGCGGGCCGGTTGCCACTGGCCGGTGCTGTGGCTGCAGGCGCCACGCCGGCTGCCGCTGGCCGGGCAGTGCGCGCCGGCGCGCTGCGCGGTGCCGGGGTGCGGACAGGCCGCGCCACGGAAACGGGCGCGTCCGCGGACATCACGCGTGGCGCTGCCACCGCTTGCGCGGGCGCGGTCACAGCCGCCGCAGCGGGGGCTGGAGCCATCGCCAGGGCGACCGGCTCGGGCGCCGATACCGATGCCGGCGAAGCGGGTGCCGCCGCAACGACTTCGGTGGCTGCCGGCACCGGGCTGGGGACCACCGGCGCGGGCAAAGGCGGCGTATTCACAGCGCGCAGCCCGCCGGAAGAGCCGAACATCGCGTCCCCGAACAACAGCAAGGCCATCAGCGGCAAGGCGACCAGCAGTGCCACGCCGACCAGCACCAGCTGGCGGCGCCGGTCGCGGGAAGGACGCGCGCCGGTTTTTTTACGCCCGGCCATCACGCCTGCGGCCGACAGTGCCTGGCGCGGCGTGGCCACATGGGCCGGCCCCGGGGAAACAGGCTCGGCGGCTTGTGCAGCCGGCCTGGGGATGGCAGCGTCCACCGGCCGGGCATAGACATGGCGCTCGGGTGTGGGCTCCGCGGCCCTGCGTGCCGGCGGCTTGATGGGCACGGGACCACTGACCCTCGCTTCATCGGAAGCCGACCGTCTGGACGCGAGCGGGTTGGCGGTCAGGGCACCCCAGTTGGAGCTGGAATCCTCCCAGGCAGGCCGGTCATAACGGCCGTAGGGATTCGACGCCTTGCGCGGCGCCAGGGAGGGCGGGATTACCGCCTCGGGCAGAGGCAGGGGCAGGTCATCCGACGGCAGCTCGAAATCAAGAAAACTCGCGTCGGGTGCCGCTTCCGCGCCACCGAAGCCGGAATGGTTTTTCGAGGCCACGGCCTCCCGCGGTGGCGGCTCTGGTTCGGCTTGCAGGTCGAGTTCCAGCTCGGGCATGGGTGACTGGGCTTCCAGTGTCAATTCCGGCGGCAGGGCCTGGTCTGGCGCCGCGACGGGCTTGTCTGCCGTGGGTTCCGGCGTGGCGGCAGGCGCCTCGGCGTCCGCCAGCTTGCGCTTTTTGGAGTCCTGCTCGGCCCGCCGCAACGCATCAAGCAACAGGCTCATTGCCGCCGCCCCACGGGTACCGGTGTGCCAATCGAGAGCTGGCTGCGAATGAAGGAGGCGTCGCCGTCGATGCTGGAATCGCGCAGGATGGTGGGCCGCAGGAAAATCACCAGTTCACTCTTGTTGGACTGGTTGCTGCGCAGCTTGAACAGTTCTCCGACCACGGGCACGTCGCCCACACCGGGGATCTGGTCCGTCGCGTTGCTGCGGTCGTCCTGCATCAAGCCGCCCAGCACCGCGGTCTCGCCGTCCCGCACTTTCATGATGGACTCGAATTCGCGGGTCTGTATTTCGGGAATCCGGTTGGTGATGCCGGCAAGGGCGAGCGCCGGGCTGGGGTCGTTGGCATAACTCGTGATCCGCGACACCGAGGGCCGCAGGTTCAGGGTGATCTCGTTGTCATCCCCGACCTGCGCCGTCACGTTCATCAGGAAGCCGACCGGCACCGTGTTGATGGTGGTGGTGTACACCGCAGCCGTTGCGGGCACCCCGAGGGACGCCGGTGTGCCGGGCGTGACGGAAATCGTGAAATAGACCTTGTTGTCCACCACCTTGAGCAGTGCCGCCTGGTTGTTCATGACGCTGACCTTGGGGCTGGAAAGCACCCGGGTCTTGCCAAACGATTCCAGCAGGCGCACCGTCGCGGCAAAGTCGGTGCGGCCTGAGCTGATGCGCGAAACGCTGAACGAGCCCAGCGATGGCGGATTGACACCGGTGGAAAGCGCCGTACCGCCGCCCGGCAGCATCGCCAGCCCGACCCGCGTGTTTCCGATGTTGACCGCGTTGCGCAGCACCGCCCAGTTGATGCCCTGCTGGTAGTCGTTGGTCAGCGCCACTTCCACAATCGTGGCCTCGATCAAAACCTGCCGCCGCGCGTTGCCCACCACCTGGTCGAGGAACTCACGCACGCGTGCATGTTGCTTGCCGGTCGCGCGCACGCTGATCACGCCGGTTTCGGGGTTGGCGATCACCGAGGCGGCTTCGCGGTACAGCGGCTGCGGCGCCGCGGCAGGCGCGGCCGCCGTGCCGCCGCCTGTGAGCGTGCGCGCGGCTGCACCGGCTGCCCCCAGGGCCGAAGAGACGGCGGCGGCCGGAGACGGCGCGACTGGCGCGGCCACCGGGGCCGCGGCGGCGGTCTCGATCACCTTGTCGGTTTCCCGCAGCAGGTCGCGGATGTTGTCGGTCAGCGTCGGCCAGAAGCGGTTGTTCGAGATATTGCGAATCGAGGCGGAAGAAGAATTGCCGGTGCCCGTCGCCGTCCCTTGCCCGGTGGTGGCGACCTGCGACTCGGAGCCTGTGCTGCTCGACGAGTCGCGCGTGATGTTCGGATAGTCGACCTTGTAGAGCCTCAGAAAAGGTGCATCGGGCAGCACGAAGAGGTTTTTGCCTTCCAGTTCGTAACGCATGTCGATCTGGCGCGCGACACGGTCCAGCAGTTCGTGGATGGTCTGGTCCAGCGCATTGAGGGTCACCGTCCCCGTGATGCTGGGGTGGATGTCGAGATTGAGCTTGGCGTCGCGCGCCAGCGCAAACAGCAGGGTCTGCGCGTTGACATTGCTGACCACCACGCTGTAGGTTTCCTGCGGCACCACCGCCCGCGGCGCGGGCAGGCGCGGGGCGCCGGATGACAGCGCGGGAATGCCGCCGGCCTCGTTGGCCTGGGGCGCGATGGGCGGAATCTGGCCGGGGTCCTGCGCGAGGTGACCAGGCAACAGCGGCGGCGGCGGGGTGGCGCAGCCTGCCAGCAGGATGCTCAGCAGCGTCAAGCGCCAGAAAGGATGGGAGGTGTTCAAGGGGCGGGTTCCTTCCGGATGGCATCCAGGCTGCGTACGACCGGTTTGTAATGTTTCAGGGCCGCTGGAGAAGCTTCAATAAACTGCAGGGCCGCCGGGCGGCTGTCGAAGTGTCCCACGTACATCGCATGAAAAACCTGTCCCTGATACAGCCGGTCGTGCACCAGCACCGGCAGCGCAGACGGTTCGCCGGCTTTTGACGAGGCCTGGTCCAGCACCTGCTGGATTTCCTGGGCCATGAGCATCACCTCCGCCGGCCGCGGGGCTTTCTGGGACAGCACCTGGACGGTGAAGCCTCGCGTGGATGGCTCGGCGATGAACTGGTTGGTGGCCTTCATTCGGATGGCCAGGGACTCCGAACGCAAGGCAGTGTCCGGCGGGGCCACAGCGGCGCCGCTTGCGCCCGCCGGAGATGACGGCTTCTCCGGGGACGGCGTGCGGACACCAGCCACCGGCGCTACCGGCGCTACCGGTGATTGAGGCACAGCCATGGGCACCTGTGCTGCCGGCTGAACGGCCTGCGCAACCGCCTGCGGCAGGGGCTCACCCCGGTGACCCGAACCATAACCCAGCCCATACCCGAGCAACAGCACGGCCAGGGCGCCCGCCCCCATGGGCAGCCACCGTTTCAGGAGCGCAGTCGGGAACAGGGAGCGGCCCTCCTGCCCCAGGGCGTTCCGGCCGGTTTTGGGCAGGCTGTCGCCGACCGCCCGACTCACCTGCTCTGCGCCCACCTGGGACACACCCTCGGCATAGGCCGCCAGCAACGATTTGTCGGCCAGCATGTTCAGTCGCCGGGTGCGCCCGCCCGAGGCCTGTACCAGCAGTTTCAGCGCCTCGGCATCAAACAGTTCGCCGCCCTGCCAGCCGGCCTTGTGCAGGCGGAAGCGCAAGTAGGCCGAGGCCTCGTCGGCGTTGAGCGGCTGCAGTTCAAAGCGGTGGCTGATGCGGTCCTTGACCTGGCGAAGCTGGGGCGCGTCCAGCAGCTCGTCGAGCTCGGGCTGGCCAAACAGCACAATTTTCAGCAGCTTGTTCTGTGTGGTCTCCAGATTCGACAGAAGCCGGATTTCCTCCAGTGTGGTCGCCGGCATGCTGTGCGCCTCGTCGATCACCACCACCACGCGCCGGCCCTGGGAGTAACGCTCGATCAGCACCGCCTCCAGCGCAGCCAGCATGTGGGCCCGGTTGCCCTGCGGCGGCTCGGCCATCAGGTCGTGCGCAATCGCGCCGAGAATCTCATCCCGGTCGAACACCGGGTTGGCCAGGTAGACGGTGTCGCAGGGCAGCGGGCGCAGGCGCTCCAGCAGCATGCGGCTGAGCATGGTCTTGCCCATGCCGATTTCACCCACGACGCTGACGATGCCCTCGTCATGCATGGCCGCAACAATCAAGCCTTCCAGGATATCCCCGCGCTGGCCCCCGGTGAAAAAAAACTCCGTGTCGGGCGTGATGCGAAAGGGATCCGCCGCAAGGCTGAAATGGTCTAGATAAAGGACGCTCATGTTGGTGCCACTTGGATTCCTGCAGCCCCCTGGCGATTATGTAATTGAAACAAGAAGTTACAGCAACTTGTTGTATTTAAACATAATTTCTACACGCCAAAAATCACAAATCGCCATGTTGTGCACCCATCGGCGACAAGCGGCAATCAAGCCAGGTTCTGGTTGTCAGCGCGCCACAATCCGGGCGGTGCCCGCCAGGGTCAGCCCGCTGCCCAGCCGGTCAACAATGTGATGGTTTGCTGTTGCCGAACAGCTGGATGCTGGGGCCCGCGAACAACGCCGCAGCCGCGGCCAAGATCCCGGACCGGGATTGAGCCGTGCGTCAGCGGTTGGGGCAAAGAGGATGCTGAAGGAAAACGCCGTCCGGGCGGCACGCAGAGACCCCGCGCCGGACAATACCGCCACGCCGCCGGCATCCCGCCGGCAAGCGCTCAGCGCGCGGTCAGTGCAGCTTGCAGCCGGTTTTGGCCTGCAGCGCCTCCATGGTCACACCAGGCGCCAGTTCGACCACTTTCAATCCCTGCGGCGTGATATCCATCACGGCCAGGTCGGTGATGATGCGGTCGATCACCGCCTTGCCGGTCAGGGGCAGCGTGCATTCGGGCAGGATCTTGAAGTCCTCCGTGCCGTCCTTTTTCTTCGCCACATGCTCCATCAGCACGATGCAGCGCTTGACGCCGGCGACCAGGTCCATCGCGCCGCCCATGCCCTTGACCATCTTGCCGGGAATCATCCAGTTGGCCAGATCGCCCTTCTCGCTGACCTGCATCGCGCCCAGGATGCTCAGGTTGATCTTGCCGCCGCGGATCATGGCGAAGCTGTCATGGCTGCCAAAAATCGACGAGCCCTTGATGGTGGTGACGGTTTGTTTGCCGGCGTTGATCAGGTCGGCGTCGACCTCGTCTTCGGTCGGGAAGGCACCAATGCCCAGCATGCCGTTTTCCGACTGCAGCCAGACTTCCTTGTCGGCCGGCACGAAGTTGGCCACCAGCGTCGGGATGCCGATGCCGAGGTTCACGTAAAAACCGTCTTCGAGTTCCTGGGCGGCACGCGCCGCCATTTGGTCTTGGGTCCAGGGCATATCAGGCTTTCTCGGTGATGGTGCGTTTTTCGATGCGTTTTTCCGGGCTGGCATTGAGCACGATGCGGTGCACGTAGATGCCCGGCAGGTGGATGTCGTCGGGCGCCAGTTCGCCGACCTCGACGATTTTTTCCACCTCGACGATGCAGACCTTGCCGGCCATCGCGGCCGCCGGGTTGAAGTTGCGCGCGGTGAGGTTGAAGCGCAGGTTGCCGGACTTGTCTGCCACGGCCGCCTTGACCAGCGCCACGTCGGGCACCAGCGAGCGCTCCATCACGTAGGTTTCGCCATCGAATTCGCGCAATTCCTTGCCCTCGGCCACCTGGGTGCCAACACCGGTCTTGGTGAAAAAAGCCGGGATGCCCGCGCCACCGGCGCGCAGCTTTTCGGCCAGCGTGCCCTGCGGCGTGAACTCGAGTGCCAGTTCACCGGCCAGGTACTGGCGCTCGAACTCCTTGTTCTCGCCGACGTAGCTGGAAATCATTTTTTTGATCTGGCGTGTCTCGAGCAATTTGCCCAGGCCGAAGCCGTCCACACCGGCGTTGTTGGAGATGACGGTCAGGTCCTTGGTGCCGCTGTCACGCAGCGCCTGGATCAGGGCCTCGGGGATGCCGCACAGGCCAAAACCGCCAACCGCCATCAACTGGCCGTCCTTGACGACACCCTTGAGGGCCTCGGTAGCGGAGGGAAAAAGTTTATTCACAAAAAATCTCCTGGAGAACTTCCAACACACACTTCAAAACCGTACGATACTACTTATCTTGATACGTAGTTATCCCTAAAGCTTAACCCTCAGTGCTTCTCACCGACCCCATGGACATCGACTACCGGCTGGCCTTCAACATGGCACCGGTCGGGCTGGTGCTGTCCCGCAACCGCGGCATTGTCGACTGCAACCAGCACCTGTGTGAAATGTTCGGCGCCACGCGCGAACAACTCATCGGCCAGTCCTTCCAGATTCTCTACCCCAGCGCCGACGAGTACGAGCGCATAGGCGCTCGCATGTTGCCCATCCTCAATGCCAAGGGCCACTACGCCGACGACCGCATCATGAAACGTGTGGACGGCCGTCTCAAGGGGGAAACCTTCTGGTGCCACGTCACCGGCCGGGCGCTCAACCGTGCCGCGCCGCACGAGTCCGGCATCTGGACCTTCGAGGACCTGAGCTCACGCCGGCCGGTCAAGGCCGAACTGACCGCACGCGAACGCGAAGTCGCTGCGCACCTGATGGACGGCATGACCTCCAAGGAAATCGGCCGCGCCCTGGTGATCAGCCATCGCACCGTGGAAATCTACCGCGCACGCCTGATGCGCAAGTACAAGGCCTCCACCACCGCGGACCTGGTGCACAAGCTGATGGAAGGCTGAACGACCGCCTGATTCGCTCTGTTTTTGATAGCTGCTTACGCAATCCGGACAAGGGCTGGAAGCAAAACAGCTTGCAATCCGGCCGATGCGGTCAGGCCTTTTTCGGTCCGTCCACCACCTCGGCCGCCATCCGGAAGGCATCCACCGCGGCAGGTACGCCGCAGTACACCGCCGCATGCAGCAACACCTCCTGCAACTCGGCCGGCGTGACGCCGTTGTTCAGCGCGCCGCGCACATGGCCCTTGAGTTCATGCGGCTTGCCCAGCGCCGTCAGCATCGCGACGGTGATCAGGCTGCGTGTCTTGAGGTCCAGGCCGGGACGCTGCCACACATCACCCCAGGCCTTGGCGGTGATGTGCTCCTGGATGGGCCGCGTGAAATCCGTGGCATGGCCCAAAGCGCTGGCCACAAAATCCTCGCCCATCACCTGCCTGCGTGTGGCCAGGCCTTTTTCAAATGCCGCGTCCATGTGTCTCTCCGAAATGAAAGCGCCAGCATAACCCTGCCCGCTGCCGCCGCCCGTCGAGGTGATGCACAAGATTACCCGGTCAGCCGTCCGGCCAAACCGGGTCATTACATAAAACTATGAATGCTATTTGAAACATTGAGTTGCCCTATCAAGCACGCACTCCTAGACTCTGGCTGTCCCCCAAAGCGAGCCCCTCAAGGAGAACCCCATGTCAACCGAAGCCAAATGCCCTTTCTCGGGCGCTGCCCTCAAACCCACCGTGGCCGGCGCCCGCTCCAATGCCGACTGGTGGCCCAACCAGCTCAACCTCAAGCTGCTGACCCAGCACTCGCCCCAATCCGATCCCATGGGCGCGGGCTTCAACTACGCCGAGGAATTCAGGAGCCTGGACCTGCATGCCGTGGTCAGCGACCTGCATGCGCTGATGACGGACTCGCAGGACTGGTGGCCGGCTGACTACGGCCACTACGGGCCTTTTTTCGTGCGCATGGCGTGGCACAGCGCGGGTACCTACCGTACCGCCGATGGCCGCGGCGGCGCGGGTTCCGGCACCCAGCGTTTTGCCCCGCTCAACAGCTGGCCGGACAACGGCAACCTCGACAAGGCGCGCCGCCTGCTCTGGCCCATCAAGCAGAAATACGGCCGGAAAATCTCCTGGGCCGATTTGATGGTGCTGGCGGGCACAGTGGCCATGGATTCCATGGGCTTCAAGACCTTCGGCTTCGCCGGCGGGCGTGCGGATGTCTGGGAACCCGAAGACATCTATTGGGGACCCGAGGCCGAGTGGATGGGCGACAAGCGCTACACCGGCGACCGTGAGCTCGAAAATCCGCTGGGCGCCGTCCAGATGGGCCTGATCTACGTGAACCCCGAAGGCCCGAATGGCCAACCCGACCCGCTGGGCTCGGCGCGCGACATCCGTGAGACCTTCGCCCGCATGGCCATGAATGACGAGGAAACGGTGGCGCTCGTCGCAGGCGGACACACCTTCGGCAAGGCCCACGGCGCGGCCGATCCGGGCCAATACGTCGGCCCCGAGCCGGAAGGCGGCAGCATCGAAGACCAGGGCTTCGGCTGGACCAACAAGTTCGGCAAGGGCCATGGCGTTCACACGGTCACCAGCGGCATCGAGGGTGCCTGGACCAACAACCCCATCCAGTGGGACAACGGGTATTTCGAAAACCTGTTCGGCTACGAGTGGGAACTGACCAAAAGCCCGGCCGGCGCCCACCAGTGGAAGCCCACCGACCCGGCCGCCGCCACCACGGTGCCGGATGCACATGATCCGGCGCTGCGCCATGCCCCGATGATGACCACCGCCGACATGGCCATGCGCATGGACCCGGCCTACGAGAAGATCTCGCGGCGCTTCATGGCCAATCCGCAGGAGTTTGCGGACGCCTTCGCCAAGGCCTGGTACAAGCTCACGCACCGCGACATGGGCCCCATCACCCGTTACCTCGGTCCATTGGTCCCCCAGGGCCAGTTGTTGTGGCAGGACCCGCTCCCCTCGGTGGACCATGAGCTGGTCAGCGACCAGGACATCGCGGCGCTGAAGGCCAAAATCCTCGCATCCGGCCTGTCCGTTGCGCAACTGGTGGCCACCGCCTGGGCATCGGCCTCAACCTTCCGCGGCAGCGACAAGCGTGGCGGTGCCAACGGTGCACGCATCCGGCTGGCGCCGCAAAAAGACTGGGAGGTCAACCAGCCGGCCGAGCTGGCGAAAGTGCTGGCCGCGCTGGAGGCCATCCAGCAGGATTTCAACGCCGCACAGTCCGGCAACAAGAAAATCTCGCTGGCCGACCTGATTGTCCTGGGCGGCTGCGCTGCGGTGGAGGCCGCCGCAGCCAAAGCCGGGCACACGGTGACGGTGCCGTTCTCGCCGGGACGCACGGATGCGTCGCAGGAACAGACCGACGTGGACGCGTTTGCCGTGCTCGAGCCGGTCGCCGACGGCTTTCGCAACTACAGCCGCGCCGGGCAGCAGGCCTCGGTGGCCGAACTGCTGGTGGACCGCGCCAACCTGCTGACGCTGACAGCGCCGGAAATGACGGTACTGGTCGGGGGCATGCGCGCCCTCGCCGCCGGACCGGGTCATGGCGTGTTCACCCAGCGCCCCGGCACCCTGAGCAACGACTTCTTCGTCAACCTGCTCGACATGCGCACCCAGTGGCGCAAGTCCGGCGCGTCCGAAGATGTGCTGGAGGGCCGCGACCGGTCAAGCGGCGAGCTCAAGTGGACCGGCACCGTGACCGACCTCGTGTTCGGTTCGAACGCCCAGCTCCGCGCCATCGCCGAGGTGTATGCGTCCAGCGACGCACAGGAAGTCTTTGTGCGGGATTTTGTGGCGGCCTGGAACAAGGTGATGAACCTGGATCGCTACGATTTGGTTTGACCGTCAGGACCACCCCTGACGTCCCTGCGTTGGGCCCCGGCGCACCCGCGTCTGTTTCAGTCAGAAGGTCTAACTCCCCACTCCCAACCCCCCGCCCTTCCCTCGCCCCGCTGGGCGAGGGAAGGGAGCCTCATTTGGCCGCGTGCGCTGCGCTCGCGTGCAAACATGACGGTCTGTTGGGATTCCCGCAAGAGAAGCGCTACGCGCTTCTCTTGCTCCGGACTTTTGTCCCCGCATTGGTTTTCTGTCCCCCACCCGTCGGGCTGGGCCGAGGAGCGCAGACAAAAGCGGATCAGGGATCGCGATTGTCTGAGCCGAAGGCGAGTTCGAGCGAGACCCCGCTTTTGTCGAGCACCGCAGGTTGCCCCGGAGCGCAGCGCAGAGGACCCAGACCATCGGGTCGCCTTTTCTTTGGTGACTTTCTTTTGGCGAAGCAAAAGAAAGTTACTTGCCGCCGGGCAACCCCCGGCTAACAGACGCGCACCAACTACCAAACGTCAAAGTAGCCGGAGATGGACCCCGGATCCAGTCCGGGATGACAGGCCGAACGTATCATCAAGCCCTATCGCATGGAGACACGACATGAGCACAAGATATCCCCTCCCCGACCTCAACACCCTGCCCGGCGACATCCAGGCCAAAATTCTGGAGGTGCAGGAAAAAGCCGGCTTTGTGCCCAACGTCTTCCTCGCGCTGGCGCGGCGTCCGGCCGAGTGGCGGGCGTTTTTTGCGTACCACGACGCGCTGATGCTGCGGGAAGAATCCGGGCTGTCCAAGGGCGACCGCGAGATGATTGTCACCACCACCAGCGCCGCCAACCAGTGCCTGTACTGCGTGGTGGCGCACGGTGCGCTGCTGCGGATTTACGAGAAGAAACCGCTGGTGGCCGACCAGGTGGCGGTGAACTACCGCAAGGCCGACATCACGCCGCGCCAGCGCGCCATGCTGGATTTCGCGATGAAGGTCTGCGAGCGCTCGCACGAGGTCGAAGAAGCCGATTTTGTTGCGCTGCAGGCGCACGGCTTCAATGACGAGGACATCTGGGACATCGCGGCGATCACGGCATTTTTCGGCCTGTCCAACCGCATCGCCAGTTTTTCCGGCATGTTGCCCAACCCCGAGTTCTACCTGATGGGGCGCGTGCCCAAGCAGAAATAGGGACCGGCATTCGCTATTACTTTGATAGCTGGCCACGCTTGCCCAGAAAGGGCTGGAGGCCGATTTAATGCATGAACGGACGCCTAGGTGACGATGGCCCGCATCCAGTCGGGCAAGGTGGCGGCCTTCTGGCTCGGAAAGTCCACCCAGATGGTGGTGGCGCCGCCCGCGGCGTAAATCACGCCGGGCTGGTCGCTGCGCTCCATCGTGCCCCAGGTCTCGAAGGTCGTGCGCCCCGGGTCGCTGGCGTACATCTTCACCAGCACATCGCCCGGGTACTCCAGCTGCTTGTAGAAATTGCAGAAGGCGTTGACGATGACCGGGCCCTCGCCCTTGGGGTCGGGCACGCAGCCGATCGAATACATCCAGTCGATGCGCACCGTCTCCAGGTAGCGGAAATAGCTGGCGTTGTTGACGTGGCCCATGGCGTCCATGTCGCCCCAGCGGATCGGCAGGCGCATCTCGAAGACCAGCTTCTTGCTTTCGGGAATCTCGATTTTCATTGTTCGTCCGCAGCTCAGACGCCGAAGCCGTCGTCGGCGGCAATCACCGCGCCGTTGATGAAATGGCTCTGGCCGCTGGCCAGCATCACCAGCAACGCGTCCAGGTCCGCGGGTGTGCCGATGCGTTTGCGCGGCAGCATCTGCACCAGTTTTTTGCCCTGCTCGGTTTCCCAGTGGTGGTGGTTGATCTCGGTGTCGATATAGCCCGGGCAGATCGCGTTGACGTTGATGCCGAACTTGCCCCACTCCAGCGCCATGGCCCGCGTCATCTGCACCACGGCGGCCTTGCTCATGCAGTACACACCGATCTGCGGCAACACGCGCAGGCCGGCCATCGAGGCGATGTTGATGATGCGGCCGCCCGAGAATGCCCCCGGCGCCATGCCGCGCGAGCGCGCCAGCATGCGTTTGCCGACTTCCTGGCCGACAAAAAAAGCGCCCTTGACGTTGGTGTTGAAGATGAAGTCGTAGTCCTCCTCCCCGACGTCCTGCAGGCGCTGCGTGGTGCTGACGCCGGAGTTGTTGACCAGGATGTCGATGGGGCCGACCTCGGTCTCGGCGTGCGCCACCGCCGACTTGATGCTGGCGTGGTCCGTCACATCGAGCGACACCACATGCGCGTCGCCGCCCTCGGCCTCGATCTGCGCCCGCAGCTCCTTGAGCTTGTCCATGCGCCGGCTTGCCAGCACCACGGCCGCACCCGCGCGGCTCAGGGTTTTGGCAAACTGGGCGCCCAGGCCCCCCGAAGCACCTGTCACCAGTGCAACCCTCCCCGACAAATCCATGCTGTAAGCCATGGCAAACTCCTTTCATCATTAGAGACAGGTGTCTGACTTGCGGCTGACCTTGGCAGAATAAAATCAGCTGCTGCACCGGCGGACACAGCCCACACCTTACGCAAACCATTATCAGCGAGCCCCACATGACCCACCAAGAAATCCTCGCCCAGTTCGGCCCCCGTGAAGCCATGGAATACGACGTGGTCGTGGTCGGTGGCGGCCCCGGCGGCCTGGCCACCGCCATCCGCCTGAAGCAGCTCGCCGCCGAAAAAGGCACGGAGCTGTCGGTGGTGGTGCTGGAAAAAGGCTCGGAGCCCGGCGCACACATCCTCAGCGGCGCCGTGATGGACCCCAAGGCCCTGACCGAGCTGATCCCCAACTGGAAAGAACTGGGCGCACCCCTGAACCAGGCCGTCACAGCCGACGAAGTGCTGTTCCTCAGCGAAACCGGCGCCACCAAAACCCCCGGCTTCCTGGTGCCCGAGTGTTTCCACAACGAAGGCAACTACGTCATCAGCCTGGGCAATGTGGTGCGCTGGCTGGCGCAGCAGGCCGAAAACCTCGGTGTCGAGATTTTCCCGGGCTTTGCGGCCGCCGAAGTGCTCTACAACGACGACGGTTCCGTCAAGGGCGTGGCCACCGGCAACCTCGGCGTCGGCAAGGACGGCCAGCCCAGCGACCATTTCCAGCTCGGCATGGAGCTGCATGGCAAGTACACCATCTTCGCCGAGGGCGCACGTGGCCATCTCGGCCGCCAGCTGATGGCGCAGTTCAAGCTCAACGAGGGCAAGGACCCGCAGGCCTACGCCCTGGGCGTGAAGGAACTCTGGGAAATCGACCCGGCCAAACACAAGCCCGGCCTGGTCGTGCACACCGCCGGCTGGCCCATGGACAGCAAAACCTACGGCGGCGGCTTCATGTACCACCTCGAGGACAACAAGGTCACGCTGGGCCTGGTGGTCGGCCTCGACTACACCAATCCTTATCTCAGCCCCTTCGAGGAAATGCAGCGCTGGAAGACCCACCCCAGCATCAAGGCTTACCTCGAAGGTGGCAAACGCATCAGCTACGGCGCGCGCGCCATCACGGCCGGCGGTCTGGTGAGCCTGCCCAAGACGGTGTTTCCCGGCGGTGCGCTGATCGGCTGTGAAGCCGGCTACCTGAATGCCGCGCGCATCAAGGGCAGCCATGCGGCGATCAAGACCGGCATGCTGGCCGCCGAAGCGGCTTACGAAGCCATCACGGCCGGTCGCCAGCACGACGAGCTCGCGGCCTACCCCGCAGCTTTCGAAAAAAGCTGGCTGTTTGCCGAGCTGCAGCAGTCGCGCAACTTCAAGCAGTGGTTCAAGAAAGGTGTTTACCTCGGATCCTTCATGACCGGCATCGAGCAGTGGCTGCTGCCCAAGCTCGGCATACGCAACCCGCCGTGGACCTTGCGCCGCACCATGGCCGACCACGCCATGCTCAAACCGGCGGCAGAGTGCGCGCAAATCGTCTACCCCAAGCCCGACAACAAGATCACCTTCGACCGCCTGAGCTCGGTGTTTGTCTCCAACACCAACCATGAAGAGCAGCAGCCGGCGCATCTGACGCTCAAGGACAACAGCGTGCCGGTCAACATCAATCTGGCCACCTACGCCGGGCCGGAAGCGCGTTATTGCCCGGCCGGTGTCTACGAGTTCGTGAAGAACCCGGACAACTCTGACCGCCTGCAGATCAACGCGCAGAACTGCGTGCACTGCAAGACCTGCGACATCAAGGACCCGACGCAAAACATCGTCTGGGTCACGCCCGAAGGCGGCGGCGGGCCGAACTACAGCGGCATGTAAGTACCGGCCGGGGACGATCGCCCCGGGCCGGCCTCGCCGTGCGTCTTCCTCAAGACACGGCTTTGCGCTATAAGGGAGCCAGACTCAACCGGAAGCTCCCCCTGTGCGCATGGCCAAGCTGTATCAACGCAAGTGGCTGCTGATTCGCCTGCCGCTGGTACTGGCAGCCGTCGCGGTGGCGACCTGGCTGTGGGTCTGTGTCTGGCCCATGCCCCCCACACGCCTGAGCATCAGCACCGCCCAGACCGACGGCGCCTACTACCTGCATGCCCAGCGTTACGCAGAAAAATTCGCCCAGCGTGGCGTGACGCTGGAGATCCTGAATTCCGCGGGTTCCGAGGAAAATCTCAGGCGGCTGCGCGAGCCGGAGGCGCCTGCCGACTTGGCCCTGATCCAGGGCGGCTTCGGCTACCTGGGTGCCTCCTTCGAGGGCATTGACCGCAGCCGCGTCCAGACCCTGGCCAATGTCGATGTCGAACCGGTGTGGCTGTTCTCCAGAAACCGTGAGATTGATTCGCTCAACCAGTTGCAGGGACTGCGCCTGGCCATCGGACCCGAAGGCAGCGGCCATCGCAAGGTCGCGCTCAAGCTGCTGGAGCAGGCGCGTATCGGCGACACCCAGTTGAGCCTGTCGCCACTGACAGGCAATGCCGCGGTGCAGGCCATGCGCCAGGGTGCGATCGATGCCGTGCTGATGGTGATCGCGCCGGAATCGGCTGCGTTGCAAAACATGCTCAGCGTGCCGGGCATCCAGATCGCCAACCTGAAAAAATCGGCGGCCATCACCGAACGCAACCCCTATCTCGAATCGCGCCTGCTGGCCATGGGCACACTGGACACCCGGCTGCCGCCGCGCGACAGCACCCTGCTGACCACCTCGACCAGCCTGGTGGCGCGTGATGGCCTGCACCCGGCGCTGCAGCGGCTGGCGATTGCCGTCGCCATGGAAGTGCACGCCGCAGGCGGCCTGTTCCACCGGGCCGGCGACTTCCCGTCCTTGCGGCGCGTTGACTTTCCGACCTCGCCCCAGACCCGGGACACGCTGGCACACGGCCTGCCCTGGCTGGAACGGGTGCTGCCCTTCTGGTGGGCGCAGCTCGCGGGCCGCATCCTGCTGATCTGCCTGCCGCTGGTCCTGCTGGCCGCCTGCCTGATGCGGCTGATCCCGGCCTACCTGCGCTGGATGCTGGAGAGCCGCGTGAACCGCTGGTACGGCGAACTGAAGTTCATCGAGAACGACCTGTCCCAGCCGGAGCTGACCGGGCTGGAGCTCGGCAAATTCCTGCAGCGCCTGAACAGCATCGACCAGGCCCTGCTGGCTTTCGCCACCCCCAAAGACCTGATTGCCCGCTGCTACATGCTGCACCAGCACATCGAATTTGTGCGCCAGCGGCTTTACCGGATGCGCGGCCGATGAAACTTCTGCTGCTGTACCGCCGGCGCTGGGCCCTGTTCTACCTGCCGCTGCTCCTGCTGGCGCTGCTGGCGCTGGGGTGGTCGGCCAGTGCGTGGAAGCCGCTGCCGCCGACCCGCGTGCTGATCGCCGCCGGCTCGCCGCAGGGCAGCTATGCCCAGTTGGCCCGGCGTTATGCCGAACACCTGGAGCAGCTCGGGCTCGGCGTCGAGATCGTTTATTCGGACACGCAGAAAGGCTCGCTGCAACGCCTGCTCAACACGGGCGACCACGCCGACATCGGTTTCGCCCATGGCATCTATGCCGGCGACAGCAAGGAGGTCCAGGCGCTGGCCGTGATCGGGCGCGAGCCGGTGTGGATCTTCACCCACCTGCCGGCCCTGAACGCGCTGGCCCAGGCCAGGGGCCTGAAGGTCGCGGCCGGCGCCGCCAACACCTCGTCCTTCACGGCCGCACGCGCGCTGCTGGCGCATGCGGGGCTGCGCGACAGCGACATCGAATTTGTCAAACTGTCCGGGCTGGACGCGGCCAACGCCATGCTCGACGGCAAGGTGGACCTGCTGTTCGAAGTGGCAGGTGAAGACGACCAGGCCGTCCGCCTGCTGAACCAGAGCAACTTCGTTCACCTGCTGGGCACCGACAGGGCCGGGGCGCTGGCTGCGCAGGAGCCGCGGCTGCAACCCATCCTGCTGCCGCAAGGCGCCATCGAACTGCGTGGCGACATCCCGCCGCGCGACCTGATCCTGATGGGGATGCAAACGCATCTGCTGGTACGGCCAGAGATGCACCCGGCGCTGCAACGCGCGCTGATGGATGCGGCCATGGAGATTCACCAGTTCCCCAGCTTCCTGCAGCGCCAGGGGCAGTTCCCCGGCTTCCGTGGCAGCGACTTCCCCCTGTCGCCGCATGCACGCGCTTACAGCCTGGGCAACCGCCCCTGGCTGGAGTCGCTGCTGCCTTACCGGCTCGCACAATGGGCCGAGCTGATCCTGTACGCAGCGCTGCCGCTGCTGCTCCTGAGCGGCTTCCTGCTGACCTGGATACCGCGGCTGTTCGACTGGCGCATCAACGCCGCGCTGCAGAACTTTTACGGCGAGCTGAAGTTTCTCGAAGCGGACATCGACCGCAGCGTCACGGATGACCCGATGGCGCTGCGCCGCCTGCTGGCCCAGCTGGACCACATCGAAAAGCAGGTCACCCAGCTCGACCTGCCGACCGAATTTTCCGAGCGCTGGTATACCCTGCGCGAACACCTGGCCGCCGCCAGGGAACGGCTGCTCACGCTCAGGGCGCGCTAGACTCATGGGCTTGCAGCCGGTCCATGACCGGCCGTCCTTACATGCTGAAAGCCGACACTCATGAACATCGTCATCACCGGCGGCGCCGGATTTCTGGGCGTACGCCTGGCCCGTGAACTGCTGAAAAAGCAAACGCTGGCGCTGGCCGGCGGCATGCCGCAGGCCATCAGCCGCCTCACCCTGGTGGACCGCGCCGCGCCGCCCGCAGACCTGGTCGCCGACAGCCGGGTGCGCGTGATGGAGGGCGACCTGAACGCGCTGCTGGAGGCCGGCACCCCGGCGGTGGTCGCCGAAGGCACAGACCTGGTCTTTCACCTGGCCGCTGCGGTGAGCGGCGAATGCGAAGCCGACTTCGACCTCGGCATGCGCAGCAACCTCGACGCCACACGCGCGCTGCTGCAGGCCTGCCGCGGTCTGCAGGCCAAACCCACCCTGGTCTTCGCCAGCTCACTGGCGGTATTCGGCAACTCGCCCGAACAGCCGCTGCCCGAGGTGGTCGAGGACACCACCCTGCCGACACCGCAAAACAGCTACGGCATCCAGAAGTTCATCGGTGAGCAACTGGTGGCCGACTATGCGCGCAAGGGCTTTATTCGCGGCCGCAACGTGCGCTTGATGACCGTCAGCGTGCGCCCCGGCAAACCCAACGGCGCGGCCTCGAGTTTTCTCAGCGGCATGATCCGCGAGCCGCTGGCCGGCGTGCGGGCCGTCTGCCCGGTCGCGCCGGAAACGCCGGTGGCCCTGTCCTCACCGGGCCACACCATAGACGGGCTGATCCGCGCGGCCGAGGCCAGCGACAGCGACTGGGGTGCACGCACCGCCATCAACCTGCCGGCGCTCAAGACCACGGCCGGCGAGATGGCTGCCGCCCTGGCCCGCGTGGCCGGCAAGGACGTCGCCGCGCTGATCGACTGGCAGCCGGATCCGGTGATTGCCCGCATCGTGACCAGCTGGCCGGCCCAGATCCACGCGGCGCGCGCCGAGCGCCTCGGCCTGCTGCCGGAGAAAAATTTCGACGACATCATTCGCGCCTACCTCAGCGAAAACCCCTATGCGGCGAGCCAGCCTGCGGGGTGAAAATCAGAAGTTGTATGACAACTTTTCTGCCCACCCCCTTTATCCCGAGGAGACATTCCATGACATTTTTCAAACCCGCGCTTTCCAGGCTGGCCCTGGGCATGACGCTGGCACTCGGCCTGGTGGCCGGCGCAGCCGCCCAGACCACCATGAAGATCAGCATCTCGACGGCCCAGAACTCGCACCAGGGCGTGGCCATCGACACCTTCGCGCGGGAAGTTGAAAAACGCACCGGCGGCCGCTACAAGATCCAGACCTTCTACAACGGCTCCCTGGGCGGCGAGCGCGAGTCGATCGAGGCTGCGCAGCTCGGCACCCAGGAACTGGCCTTCTCGTCGACCGGCCCGGTGCCCAACTTCGTTCCGGAAACCAAGATCCTCGACGTGCCCTTCCTGTTCCGTGACAAGGCCCATGCCCGCGCGGTGCTCGACGGCCCGATCGGCCAGGACCTGCTGACCAAATTCGACGCCAAGGGTTTCAAGGCGCTGGGCTGGGCCGAAAACGGTTTCCGCCACATGACCAACAGCAAGCGTGACGTGAAGACCCCTGAGGACCTCAAGGGCCTGAAGATGCGCACCATGGAAAACCCGGTGCACATCGCCGCCTACAAGGGCTTCGGCATCGTGACCACGCCCATGGCCTTCCCGGAAGTTTTCACCGCGCTGCAACAGGGCACGGTTGACGGCCAGGAAAATCCGCTGTCGGTGATCATCTCCGCCAAGTTCGACCAGGTGCAAAAACACCTGTCGCTGACCGGCCATGTCTACTCGCCCTGCATCTGGGTCATGAACAAGGCCGCGTTCGACAAGCTCAGCGCTGCCGACAAAAAGCATTTCCTGGACGCCGCGGCCGAAGGCACCAAGGCCAACCGCGCCCGTGTGGACGAGGACGATGCCAAGGGCGTCGCCGACCTGCGCGCCAAGGGCATGACCGTGATCGACACCCTGGACAAGGCGAAGTTTGTGACCGCGCTGGCACCGGTGAACGCCGAGTTCGAGAAGCAGTTCGGCAAAGCCAATATCGACAAGATCCGCGCCGTCAAATAAGCGCCCACCCGCTGCTACGATTTTTGTAGCTGGATACGCCCGCAGCCAGACGGCCAGCGGGCGTTTTACTTGTACATCCGCGAGCCCATGAAACACGCTTTCCTCACCCTCGAACGCTGGACCACCGGCTTTGCCACGCTGGTGGCCTGCCTCATGCTGGCCATCGCCTCGGCGCTCGGCATGTTCCAGATCGTCACCCGCTTCGTGCTCGAGCAACCCGCCGAGTGGACCGAAATCCTGATCCGCCTGTCGCTGATCTGGATGGTGTTCATGGGCATCCCGGCGGCCTTCCGGCAGGGCGCCATGGTCAGCGTCGATGTGCTGTACCGCTGGAGCCCGGTCAAGGTCAGGCGGGTGCTGGACTGGGTGGTCTGCCTGGCCGCGCTGCTGCTGATTGGCATCATCATCTGGTGGGGCTGGGACTATGCGCTGCGCGGCCGCGTGCAGTCCATGGCCGGGCTGGAATCGATCTCGATGTTCTGGGGTTATGTGGCCATGCCGATAGGCGCGATGTTCTGCGTGATCGGCATCATCGGCAACCTGATCGACCCGCAGCGCCATGAACTGGAGACCGCGCAATGACCGCCGTGATGTTGACGACCATGATCGTCTGTTTTGCACTGACGATCTCGGTCGCGGTGTCCATCGGCCTGGCCGCC
The DNA here is from genome assembly GCA_030683705.1 of Polaromonas sp. Taxonomy (GTDB): domain Bacteria; phylum Pseudomonadota; class Gammaproteobacteria; order Burkholderiales; family Burkholderiaceae_C; genus Polaromonas. Next base: position 32,597 of record JAUXPP010000110.1, read on the forward strand.
GTCTTCGGCATCCAGGCCTCCAACGCGCACATGCTGATCTCCGTCAAGGAGATGTTCAACGCGATCAACAAGTTTCCGCTGGCGGCGATTCCGTTTTTCATCCTCGCCGGCAACCTGATGGAAACCGGCGGCATTTCGCGCCGCCTGGTCGAGTTCGCCAAAAGCATCGTCGGTGGCGTCCAGGGCGGCCTGCCCATGACCTGTGTGCTGACCTGCATGATTTTTGCGGCGGTCTCGGGTTCGTCGGTTGCGACCACGTTCGCGGTCGGCGCCATCCTGATTCCTGCGCTGGTCAAACATGGCTACCCGAAAAGTTATGCGGCGGCCCTGCAGGCCACCAGCGCCGAGCTGGGCGTGATCATTCCGCCCTCGATTCCGCTGATCCTGTACGGCGTGAGTGCTGAAGTTTCCATCGGCGAACTGTTCATCGCCGGCATCGGCCCCGGCATCCTGATCAGCCTGGCCCTGATGGTGTTTGTTTACATCTACTGCCGTATCAAGGGCTGGGGCAAAAACGACGGCGACGGCCGGCTGGGTTTCTTCAAGGCCAGCTGGCAGGCCGGTTGGGCGCTGCTGATGCCGGTCATCATCCTGGGCGGCATTTACGGCGGCATCTTCACGCCCACGGAAGCCGCCGCCGTGGCGGTGTTTTACGCGCTGATCATCGGTGTGGTGATCTACCGCGAGATCAGCATCCCCAGCCTGATCGTGGTGCTGCGCAAATCGGTGATCTCCAGCGCGGTCATCATGTTCATCATTGCCAACGCCGGCCTGTTTGCTTTCCTGATCACGCGCGCCGGTGTGCCTGACGCGATCGGGCGCTACCTCGAGGCGGTGCTGCAGTCACCCGCCCTCTTCCTGCTGGGCGTCAACCTGGCGCTGTTCCTGATCGGCATGTTCATCGAAACCAGTGCCGCCATCATCGTGCTGGCACCCATCCTGGCGCCGGTGGCCATGCACTTCGGCGTCGACCCGGTGCATTTCGGCATGGTCATGGTGGTGAACCTGGCGCTGGGCATGATCACGCCGCCGTTTGGCGTGAACCTGTTCGCCGCCTGCACGGTGGCGCGAATATCGCTCGACCAGATCATCCGGCACCTGATCCCCTTCGTGCTCGTCATCATTGCCTGCCTGATGCTGATCACCTACCTGCCGGCGATCTCGCTGACCTTGCGCGATATCGTCTACGCCCGCTAGCCGCGGCGGCCATGGGCCGCGCAGGCACCCGGGGCGTCCGGACTTCATGCCTGTGTCATATTGTGTCCGCATGATGGGGGCTTTACCGTTCAGGACGCCCCATGCAGCTCCACAAGACAGACCGCGCCCGGGCCGAACTCAAGCCGGGAAACCGAACACTCGGCCAGCGCGAACGCACCCTGTTGCTGCTGGCCGATGGCAGCAAGTCGGTGCAGGACTTCCGGCCGCTGTTTAATGGTGACGGCGAGGAAATCGCCCTGCGGCTGCTGCGCGAGGGATTTCTGCAGGCCCACCCCAGCAAGGCACCGGCAGCGGCCCGCCCACCGACGCCTGAAAAACCGCAGCCGGTCAAGCTTGAGCAACCAGTACCTGCGCCCAGCACCCCGCCTGCGCCGGCGCCCGCCCGGTTGTCGGCCGACCAGTTCGACGGCAAAAGGTCGCTGGCCACCACGCGCATGTTCCTGTTCGATATCTGTGAACGCATGTTTTCCCGGAAAAATCCCGAGTTGGCCGGGGTGTTCCGCGAAGCCTTGCGCGACGCCCGGGATCGCGAGGCCATGCTGGCCGCCGCCCGCCGCATGATCGAGGAAATCGAGAAGGTCACCGGGTCCGAACGCGCCGACTCCATCAGTGAGCGGATCGCCATGCTGCTGCCTGCTGAACAGGAAGCCTGAGTCCGGCTTCAGCTACACTTGCCGCGTCAGGAGAGAGTTTTCCCCGTGAAAACCGCCGAAGGCGCATGTATCACCCCTATTGGTGGTCTGAACGCTCAGGCAAAAGGACTGGCAACCGCCCCCAGGCACCCCGTGCAGGTGGGCGTTCCCTACTGGAGAGAGGCGGCCTCGCAGGCCGTCCACCGAAGGAGCAAGCCCGCATCGCCGGGTGAATCTCTCAGGTAAACCGGACAGCAGGGGCAGCCCATGGTTTGATGGCCATGTTGTCTATTGCCCTCCGGAGAACGCCCGTGTCCGCTACCGCCGCCGAACTGCTCACCACACCGCTGCATGCCCTGCACCTGGAACTCGGCGCCCGCATGGTCCCGTTTGCGGGTTATTCGATGCCGGTCCAGTACCCGGCCGGCCTGATGGCCGAACACCTGCACACCCGCACGGCGGCCGGCCTGTTCGACGTCTCGCACATGGGCCAGTTGCGGCTGTCCGGTGCGGACGCCGCGGCGGCGCTGGAAACCCTGATCCCGGTCGATGTGATCGGCCTGGCCGCCGGCAAGCAGCGTTACGGCCTGCTGCTCAATGAAGACGGCGGCATCATCGATGACCTGATGTTTTTCAACCGCGGGGAAGACATTTTTGTGATCGTCAACGGCGCCTGCAAGGCCGGCGACATCGCGCACATCCAGGCAAAAATCGGCAGTCGCTGCGACGTCATTCCCATGCCCGAGATGGCACTGCTGGCCTTGCAGGGCCCGCAAGCCGTGACCGCACTGGCGCGGCTGGCGCCCGGCGTCGAACAACTGGTGTTCATGACCGGTGGGCGTTTTACCGTGGCCGGCTGCGACTGTTTCCTCACGCGCAGCGGCTACACCGGCGAAGACGGGTTCGAAATTTCTGTGCCGGCCGCGCAAGCCGACACCCTGGCGCGCGCCCTGCTGGCGCAGCCTGAAGTCCTTCCCATCGGCCTGGGCGCGCGCAACTCGCTGCGGCTGGAGGCGGGCCTGTGCCTCTACGGCAACGACCTCGACACCAGCACCACACCAGTCGAGGCCAGCCTGAACTGGGCGATCCAGAAAGTGCGGCGCACGGGCGGCGAACGTGCCGGTGGTTTCCCGGGCGCGGACAAAGTGCTGGCGCAACTGGACAGCCCGGCCACCCTGGCGCGCAAGCGTGTCGGCCTGATCGCGCTCGAGCGTGTGCCGGTGCGTGAACACACCGAACTGCACAATGACGAAGGCCGGCGCATCGGCGAAGTCACCAGCGGCCTGCTGGGGCCGACCATAGACAAGCCGGTGGCCATGGCCTACGTCGAGCCCGCGTTTGCCGCCCTCGGCACCCGCGTGAACGCCATCGTGCGCGGCAAGGCCGTTCCCATGGAAGTGGTCGCCATGCCTTTTGTTCCTGCCCGTTATTTCCGCGGCTGAAATTTTTACCTCGCAACTTTATTCAACGGAGAAGACCATGCTCAAGTACACCGAAGACCACGAATGGATCAAGATCGACGGCGACCTTGCCACCGTCGGCATCACCACCCACGCCCAGGACGCGCTCGGTGATGTGGTGTTTGTGGACCTGCCCTCGGTCGGCAGCAGCTTTGCGCAGAAAGAAGTGGCCGGCGTGGTCGAGTCGGTCAAGGCCGCCGCCGACGTCTTCATGCCGATCAGCGGCGAAATCACCGAAGTCAACGAAGCCCTGCGCGACGACCCCTCGCTGGCCAACAGCGATCCGCTGGGTGCCGGCTGGTTCTTCAAGGTCAGGCTGTCGGACAAGTCGCAGCTCGACGCCCTGCTGGACGAAGCCGCCTATACCGCTTTTGCCGCCAACGCCTAAACCGTCTCTTCACCCCGTTCGGGCTGAGCCTGTCGAAGCCATGCCTCACCGCACTGCTGCGCTTCGACAGGCTCAGTGCGAACGAATTCTGGAACCGCCTTCATGTTGATGCCATCCGCCAAGCCGCTCGGTGAACTGGAAAATTCCGCCGAATTCATCGCCCGCCACATCGGCATCGCTGCCGCCGACGAAACCCACATGCTGGGCGTCGTGGGATCGGCATCACGCCGCGCATTGATAGACGGCATTGTTCCGCGCGCCATCGCGCGCAGCAGCGCGATGGCGATTCCGCCGCCGGTCAGCGAAGCGGCCGCGCTCAAGCAGCTCAAGGCCATGGCGGCCAAAAACCAGGTCTTCAAGAGTTTTATCGGCCAGGGCTACTACGGCACGCTGACGCCCGGCGTGATCCTGCGCAACATCCTCGAGAACCCGGCCTGGTACACCGCCTACACGCCCTACCAGGCCGAGATTTCACAAGGCCGCATGGAAGCGCTGATCAATTTCCAGACCATGGTCTGCGACCTGACCGGCATGCCGATTGCCAACGCGTCCATGCTCGACGAAGCCACCGCCGCCGCCGAAGCCATGACTCTGGCCAAACGCAGCGTCAAAAGCAAGAGCAATGTGTTCCTGGTGGCCGGCGACTGCCACCCGCAGACCATCGAGGTGATCCAGACCCGCGCCAAACCGCTGGGCATCACCGTCAAGCTCAGCACCGCGTCAACGACGCTGCCGATGCTGATGACCGAGGGCGACTACTTCGGCGTGCTGGCGCAATACCCGGCCACCACCGGCAGCATCCACGACCTGCGGCCGCTGGCCGGCCAGGCGCATGTGGACGGGGCCGCACTGTGTGTGGCCGCCGACCTGCTGGCGCTGACCCTGCTCAAGCCGCCCGGCGAGTGGGACGCCGACATCGTGCTCGGCAGCACCCAGCGTTTCGGCATGCCCATGGGCAACGGCGGCCCGCACGCCGCCTACCTGGCCTGCCGCGACGAGTTCAAGCGCTCGCTGCCCGGGCGCCTGGTCGGCGTCAGTGTGGACAGCCACGGCCACCCGACCTACCGGCTCGCGCTGCAGACGCGCGAGCAGCACATCCGCCGCGAAAAAGCCACCTCCAACATCTGCACCGCGCAGGTGCTGCCGGCCGTGATTGCCAGCATGTACGCGGTGTATCACGGTCCCCAGGGCCTCAAGCGCATCGCCGAGCGCGTCGCCACCTACACCGCCATCTTTGTGCAGGGCCTGAAGGCGCTGGGCTACGAGATCAGCAACAGCGGCGCCTTCGACTCGGTCACCATCAAGACCGGCGATGCTACCAATTCGATAGCTGCTCGCGCACGCCAGGCGGGCGCCAACCTGCGATTTCGCCTGAACAATCATTTGGGCGTATCACTCGACGAAACCACCAGCCGCAAGGACATCGAACTGCTCTGGTCCTTCTTTGCGCAGCCCGGCCAGACCGTGCCGGTGGTCAGTGCCTTCGAAAAAGGCTTGGCGTCGCTGATCCCTGACGACTTGCGCCGCAGCAGCGACTTTTTGACACATCCGGTGTTCAACACGCATCACTCCGAAACCGGCATGCTGCGCTACATCCGCATGCTCAGCGACAAGGACCTGGCGCTGGACCGCAGCATGATCCCGCTGGGCAGCTGCACCATGAAGCTCAATGCGACCAGCGAGATGATTCCCATCACCTGGCCCGAATTCGCCAACATCCACCCTTTTGCGCCGCCGGAGCAGTTGCAGGGCTATGCCGAGCTCGACCGGCAGTTGCGCGACTGGTTGTGCCAGGCCACCGGTTATGCCGGCATCAGCCTGCAACCGAATGCCGGTTCGCAGGGCGAATACGCCGGCCTGCTGGTGATCAAGGCCTGGCTCGAAGCCAATGGCCAGGGCCACCGCAACATCTGCCTGATTCCTTCATCCGCTCACGGCACCAACCCGGCCAGCGCGCAGATGGCCGGCATGACCGTCGTCGTGACGGCCTGCGATGCGCAGGGCAATGTCGACATGGCCGACCTGAAGGCCAAATGTGAACAGTACAGCGCGAACCTGGCCTGCGTGATGATCACTTACCCCAGCACGCATGGCGTGTTCGAAACCGAGGTCAAGGAGCTCTGCGCGCTGGTGCACAGCCATGGCGGCCGGGTGTATGTCGATGGCGCCAACATGAACGCGCTGGTCGGTGTGGCCGCGCCCGGTGAATTCGGCGGCGACGTGAGCCACCTGAACCTGCACAAGACTTTCTGCATCCCGCATGGTGGCGGCGGCCCCGGCGTCGGACCCGTCTGCGTTGTCGCGGACCTCGTGCCTTACCTGCCCGGCCACGCGACGGCCGGCCTGCCGGTCAATGGTGTCGGTGCGATTTCAGCTGCACCGCTGGGCAACGCCGCCGTGCTGCCGATCAGCTGGATGTACTGCCGCATGATGGGCCCCGAGGGCCTGCAGCAGGCCACCGAGGTCGCCATCCTCAGCGCCAACTACATCAGCTCGCGGCTGAAAGACCACTACCCGACGCTGTACGCCAGCGCCAACGGCCATGTGGCGCATGAATGCATCCTGGACCTGCGGCCGTTGAAAGAGACCAGCGGCGTGAGTGCCGAGGACGTCGCCAAACGCCTGATGGACTACGGCTTTCACGCGCCGACATTGAGCTTTCCGGTGCCGGGCACGCTGATGGTCGAACCCACCGAAAGCGAAACCCTGGCCGAGCTGGACCGTTTCATCAACGCGATGATTGCCATCCGCGAAGAGATCCGCAAAGTCGAGGCCGGCGTCTGGCCGCAGGACAACAACCCGCTCAAACACGCACCGCACACCGCCGCCAGCCTGCTGGGCGCCGACTGGGACCGGCCTTATTCGCGCGAAATTGGCGCCTTCCCGCTGGCCACGCTCAAGCAGGTGAAGTACTGGCCGCCGGTGGGCCGCGTCGACAACGTCTACGGTGACCGCAACCTGTTCTGCAGCTGCGTGCCGGTGAGCGACTACGCGGCCTGACGCGGCAACCACTGCCGCATGGAAGCACAGACGCTGATCATCATCGCGGGCGCCGCCGTGGCCGGCTTCGTGCAGGGCCTGTCGGGTTTTGCCTTCGGCATGGTGTCCATGTCCTTCTGGGCCTGGACCATAGACCCGCGGCTGGCCGCCGCGATGGCAGTGTTCGGCTCGCTGACCGGCCAGATCATTGCGGCCGTCACGGTGCGGCGCGGCTTTGATGTCCACAAACTCGCCCCCTTTGTGATCGGCGGCCTGCTGGGCTTGCCGCTGGGCCTGCTGCTGTTGCCGCGGCTGGACGTGCTGATGTTCAAGGCGCTGCTCGGCAGCTTGCTGGTGATCGCCTGCCCGGCCATGATGTTCGCCGCGCAGTTGCCGCGCATCACCCGCGGCGGGCGTGTTGCCGATGCTTTCGTCGGCGCGGGCGGCGGTTTCATGGGCGCCCTGGGCGGCTTCACCGGCGTCGTGCCCACCCTGTGGTGCACGCTGCGCGGCATGGACAAGGACAGCCAGCGCGCCATCATCCAGAACTTCAACCTCGCCCTGCTGGCCGTCACCTTCGTGAGTTACATCGCCACCGGCGTGGTGACAAGCGCCACGCTGCCTTACTTCGCCATCGTCGCGCCCGCCATGCTGATCCCCTCGCTGCTGGGCGCGCGCCTCTACATCGGCATCAGCGAAGCCACTTTCCGCAAGGTGGTGCTGGGGCTGTTGACGGCATCCGGTGTGGCACTGCTGCTGGGGTCGGTGCCGGGCTTGTTGCGGCGGCTGGGTTAAGGTGTCGGTTCATTGTTCGCTCTCCTCGCCATGGAGGAGTCCAAACCACAGGCAGGCGCCTGGACGAGCCCGCCATTGACAACAACATGCTGAAACTGCTTCGATCTCTGCTCCCAATCTCCGGCCGGGCCGGTCAGGCCACAGACCTGAGTGCTGAGGCACCGGCACCTCCATCCGATGTCTCCGCGCCCGGTGTCGGCAGCTTCCTGTTCACCTCCCATCTGTCTCTTGAAGGTGGCTTTCCCATCCCCGACTGGACGGCGGCGCAAACATGGGTAGAAACCATTCCCGGGGAGGGGGAGCAGGCCAGCGCCTGGACACGCATTGAGCGCGCATGGCTGGAGCATCTGCAGCTTGGGTTAGGCCCTGCCTACCGCCTGCATGAAAACAAGGACGCCTTTGTGCTCTCAACGCTGGAGCCCCACGTTGCCAGGGCGACACTGGATTTCATGTCAAAGACGCTTCAGCGAATTGCCCGCATTCTTGACGGGGTCGCCGAGATGTCTCCCTGGGGGAAAGATATCCTGATCGTTGTTGACGACGAGGACAGCTACTACCGCTATGTCTCACACTACTACCCCGAGGATGGCGAGTTTGCGGCAAGTGGCGGTATGTACATCAACGCAGGATGCGGCCACTTCGTCACCGTCAAGTCCGATTTGCATGCCATCGAACCCGTCATCGCCCACGAAATGACGCACAGCTGTCTTTCTCATCTGCCGATTCCGGCCTGGCTCAATGAGGGACTGGCGGTCAACACCGAGCAGCGATTGGTGCGACCAGGAACGGCAACGCTGACGCCGCAGCAGATGCATCAAAAGCATTGCTCGTTCTGGGGCGACGCCGAGATGCAGGAGTTCTGGTCAGGCAAGTCATTTCTGCGCAACGACGACGGAAACATGCTCTCCTACGATCTGGCGCGAATCCTGGTTTCACAGTTAAGCGCGGACTGGCCCAGTTTCCGTTCCTTTGTACTCGACGCCGACTTCGCGGATGGTGGCGCCGCCGCCGCTATCGAACACTTGGGCATGGAGCTTGGTACAGTGGTCAGTACCTTGCTGGTGGACGAATCCGGCCTTGATCGGGCGCCGGCTCCGGCCAGATGGAACGAAGTTCCCGAACGCGGCGCTTTTTGAGCTTCCGCCCAGGTCACGCTGAATGGGAGCACTGGCTTGTCTTGTCAAGCTTCAAGCGTCTCCAGCCACCCCATCGCCTCCACCAGCTCCTCCTGAATGATCTCGTGCGCGCTCGGGTACTCGGCGTAGCTCAGTTCAACCGGCAGCGTCTTCACCAAATCCCGAATCGCATGAGCCGCCGCCAGCGGAATCACGTTGTCGCTTGTGCCGTGGCTGAGCCAGAGCTGTTTGCCCTGCAGTTCGTCAGCCGTGGCCAGCAGCGGCAGCACCTGCGGCAGCAGCCGGCTGTGCATCACCATCGCCGCGTGTAGCAGCGCCGGCTGGGTCAGCAACACGGACAGCGCCATGATGCCGCCTTGGCTGAAGCCGCCGGCCACCACGCGCTCCGGGGGGATGCCGAAATGCTGCGCTGCGGCGGCCAGGGTTTGCGCAACGAGCTGCCGGGCAGCGGCCTCTTGCGGCTCGTTGATGATGCGATCGCCCACCCGGTTGATGCTGAACTCGAACCAGCCGTAAGCCGATGGCCCCATGGCATAGGGCGCGCGCAGGCTGAGCACATGAAAGTTCCTGGGCACATAAGGTGCCAGGCCGAACAGGTCTTGCTCGTTGCTGCCGACGCCGTGCATCAGCACCAGCAGCCAGGGCTGGACCACAGCGGCATCGGCGGGACGGTGGAGGAAAGACAGGGGCAGATTTGGCATGGCGGGACTCCTGCGGGCATTGTGCCCGCCGTTCACCTACCCGGCAGCAACTTCCTTGCTTTGGAATGGCAAGGATGGGATTCGGACGGCTGGTCCGAGTGACGCACCTGGTTCGCACTTTTCTGCAAGAAGCTTTTTGATAATTGCAGTTCGGTGGTGATAATTGCCGTGCTTCAACTATCGACGGGGCTTTTTTGCTCCTGGTCAAAAAAAGAAAGCAAGTCAATGCGCCTCTTCATCGTTGCCCTGCTCACAACCCTTATCGCCGCTTGCTCCAGCCTGCCAAGGTATGAAGAGCCGCCAGCAGGTGCCAGGGAAAACCACGCCTCTATCGAAAGTTCCGGCTCCAAACTCTCACTTTGCGGTATCACTGGAAGCCCGATCTGCGAATCCAGGGTGAACGTGATTGACGGCAAAAAAGTGGATTTTTTCGGCTCTGCCATCCGTGTACAGGCAGGACCTCATCGAATTCAGCTCGCCTGCATTGCAAAAAGAGGGCTGGCAATTGGCGCCATGGTTGGGTTTTTCAGAATGATCGATGTGGTGCTCGCAGAAGGCGGCAAATACAGAGTCGAATCGCGGTGGGAGAACGACGCGTGCAGGATGTCACTGGTCGAAGCCGGCTCAGGCAAGGAGGTCCATGCCAAGGATGTGGCCGCCCAGCCCTGACCTTTTCTGCGAATCTGGCTTGGCTATCTGCTGAAATCAAACGACATTGCACAAAGAGGAAGCCATATGCAAAAAGCCATATCGATATTTTGTTTGGTGCTACTCACAGCATGCGCGACGCAAGCAGTAAAAAACCTTGACCTTTCAAACGGATCCTCCCAAAAGGCTGTCCTTTCGTCCGAATGCAGTGCCGAGTGCATACTCCTGGTTGAAAAAACGTTTACCTATGGAAAACGGATTTTTCACAATGGAATTAGCTCAGGAATTCTCTACGAAGTAAATGGCGTTCCGGGAGCGCATACCTTCCGCTGTGCGGATTGCGCGGGGACAATCGTCAATGCTTTCAACGATAGCTGGTCCGGAGCTTACAAGGTCACAATTCCCGCGGGTGCAACAAATTTGACTGTGTCTGTGAATGATTTCCGGGTACGAGACAAGTCAAAACACCGGATCGAATTTCAAGCCATCGCTGGACGAAACTATGCGCTGGTGCAAGTTCAAAAAAATCCTCTGGGCAACGAAGACGGTTGGATGCCGATAGTCATCGATACTGTCGGAAATCGTATTGTGACTCCGCTTGAGAGCAATCGCTGGCTTCGGCGCTAGGCCGTCTGATGAAGCGATGGGTCCCACGGCGTGACTTCGTTTCGCCATGAGAACAACAGGCCATTCACAACTTGCAGGGTGAATCTTCATTCGATGAAGAGAGGATAGTTCCCATCGTCAACGGCTATCGACCTGGAAGATTCTATTCACTGACCTTGCCGCGTGAACTCTTGATCTCGGATCGCTGACTTTTTCCAGCCAGGCGGCGCTGCTTCGAACCGTAAGTCGGCTTGGTGGCACGCCGCGCTTTTTGTGGCACTGCCACGCTGTCGATCACTTCCTGCAGCCGCGCCAGTGCATCGGCGCGGTTCATCTCCTGCGTGCGGTGCTGCTGCGCCTTGAGCACAAACACGCCTTCCTGCGTGATGCGGCTGTCGTTCAGGCACATCAGGCGCTCGCGGATTTGCTCGGGCAAGGACGAGGCCATGATGTCGAAGCGCAGATGGATCGCGCTGGACACCTTGTTGACGTTCTGCCCGCCTGCGCCCTGGGCGCGGATGGCGCTGAACTCGACCTCGCGTTCATCCACCGGGTACTTGGGCACGGTGGACATGGCGGTGCCAGGCGCTGTCAGGCCATGCCGGCCAGCGCGGCAATCGCCAGCGCATAACCGGGCACGCCGAAACCGGCCATCACACCCTTGACCGCCGGCGACAGGTAGGAGTGGTGGCGAAAGGACTCGCGCGCATGCACATTGCTGATGTGCAGCTCGATGGTTGTCACGCCCGAGCCCTTGATCGCGTCATGCAGCGCCACGCTGGTGTGGGTGTAGGCGCCGGCGTTGAACACCACACCGGCCAGCGTGCCGGCGGCCTGGGCCAGCCCGGCTTCCTGGATCGCATCCACCAGTACGCCCTCGTGGTTGCTCTGGCGGAAGTCCAGTTTGAAGCCATGCGTGGCGCAGGCCTTGGCACACAGGGCTTCCACGTCGGCGAGCGTCTGCGCGCCATACACGGCCGGCTCGCGCGTGCCGAGCAGGTTGAGGTTGGGACCGTTGAGGACGAGGACTGTTTTCATGGCGTCAGGCTTTCATTATCGATGGGAAGCAGGCAGAGCCTGCGGCGGAATCGAGGGACAAGGCGTCGCACGGCCAGGGCTTCATCGCGCATACCCGCGGGCCTGTTTGAGCCTGATCTGGTTGGGCAGCGGCACCGAGCGGCGCAGCACGTCCTCGCCCAGCCACAGCGCGGAGCGCCGCGCGCGCTCAGCCACGGTCGCCAGCGGCATCTGCTGGTAGTCGTCGTTGAAGACCTCGAAGCTGTAGTCGCCGCGGTAACCCAGGCCGTGCAGCTTCATCACCAGCGCGGCCAGCGCCTCGCTGTGCACACCTTCACCGGGGAACACGCGAAAGTGCCGGGCCGTGGCGATGCGCTCTTCCACCGACTTGATCTCGGTCCACATGAAGTCGGCCAGTTGCACCAGGAAAATCTTGCGCGGGTCAAGCAGGTCCAGTTCGGCCAGCGGCGTTTTCGTCGCAAACATGTGGAAGGAGTCGAAACCCAGCCCGAGATTGGGCATGTCGGCTTCGCAGATCAGCTCCCAGGCCTGTGGGAACTCGTTGACGGTGCGGCCCCAGGACAGCGCCTCGTAGGCGATGCGGATGTTCATCGGGATCGCCAGCATCGCGAGCTTGCGCAAGTCCTTCACCAGCGCCTGGCTGTCGCCGGTGGCATGCACCGAGGTCGAGGAACAGATCAGCAGCACCCGGCAGCCGAGCTGGTGGCATAGGGACAACATCGACTTCGCGATGTCAATCTTGTAGTCGTGCAGATGGCCGGACAGGCCTTCAAAGTCGCGCAGCACCTGGAAGCCGGTCACGCGCAGGCCGCTGGCACGCACCGCGGCCACTGCGGCATCGACGCCACCCGGATGCCCGACCAGGTCCCTGGCCGCCAGCATGATCTGGCTGAAGCCGGCCTCGCGCACGGCCTGCAATTTGGCCTCCAGCGGGCCGGCCAGCGAGATGGTGTCCATCCCGAAATCGTTGATGTTTCCGCTGTCGTGGCTCATGGCAATCCTCAGCCGCGCCTGTCGTGCACCAGCTCGAAGCTCACGCCGCCCAGCCAGCTGCGCGTCAGCGCGCCGCGGTCTTCGGTGTGCACACCGCGCGACTCGACAAATTCCACGCCGCGTTTGCCGAGTTCGGCCACGGTCGCCAGCACATCGGCCGTTCCCAGGCCGATGCGTTGCAAGGCCTCGTCGTCTTCCACATCCAGCACGCCGGCTTCCGGCTCGATCAGCTGGACGTAAAAACGCGTGGCCGGCGGGCACGGACTCTGCAGGATGCGCCCCTTGGGCAGGATGCCGAACCGCTGCTCGGCCGGCAACTCGGTGAAGCCGAACAACTCGCGGTAAAACTCGGTCCAGTCGTCCGCGCGGTCGTTGCCGATGTACTGCACCACGCCGAAAAAATGCAGGCCGGCGATGGCCGGCGGACGCGCGTCCCCGCCCGGGATCGGCACGAAGTCCACGTCGTAAATCGAGAACTGGTCGTAGCGGTCGACAAAATAAATCCGGCTGGTGCCCACGCCGTGGATGGCCGGGATATTGAGCTCCATCACCTCGACGCGCGAGGGCACGGCCCAGGCGCCGCGGTCCAGCGCGCGCCGGTAGGCGGCGGCCGCATCACGCACGCGCAGGGCCAGCGCCGCAATCACCGGCTTGCCGTCGGTCGGCGTGCCTTCGGGGAGCGCAGGCGCATGGGCATTGACGATCACGTGGATGGCGCCCTGGCGGTACAGCAGCACCTCGCGCGAGCGGTGCCGCGCGACCGGGCGGAAACCCATCATCTCCAGCACCTGGCCCAGCGCCTGCGGTTTGGAGGTCGCGTATTCGATGAACTCGATGCCGTCCAGTCCCAGCGGATTGGCCGGTTCGGTGATGGATTCGCGGTCGGCCAGCGCGGCCGGGCTCGAGGTGTTCATGGATGACTCCAACAGATCGGGGTGGCATCACGCCGGAAAGGCACAGGCAGGCAGACACCTCACAGTGCCCTCGTCATCATAATGTACGAACTAGTTAGTTTTCAACAAATCCGGACTTACCCTTGCACCGGCCACAACCTCAGGCGCGCACAAAACGCAGCACCATCTCGATGATGCTGTCACGGCGCGCGGCCAGTGCCGGCGCCGACTGCGCGTCGCGTTTGAAGATCAGGCCGAAGGTGTGCTGGTTGGACACATTGAAAAACGTCAGCGCCGAGATCGAGGCGTGGATATCGATGGCATCCAGCCCGGGCCGGAACACCCCGAAGGCCACGCCGCGATCGTAAAGCTGGCGGATCGCCTGGATCGCCGGCACATTGAGCTGCTGGATGCTTTTGCTCTGCGCCAGGTAGGCGCCGCGCTCCATGTTTTCGGTCATCACCAGCCGGATGTAGTCGGGGTTGTCGTGGTGGTGGTCGAAGGTGAAGCCGACCAGGCGGCGCAGCGCATCCTCGGGCGGCAGGTCTTCCAGGTGCAGCTCGGCCTCGATGGCGCGCATGCGGCGGTAGGCTTCTTCCAGCACCGCGATGTACAGGCCTTGCTTGCTGCCGAAGTAGTAATAGATCATGCGCTTGCTGGTGCGCGTGGCGGCGGCGATCTCGTCGATGCGCGCGCCGCTCAGGCCTTTGCTGGCAAACTCTGCCGTCGCCACCTCGAGGATGCCGGCCATGGTGCGCACCGGGTCATTGGTGCGGGTGGCCTCGCGCGGCGCGGCCTTGCCCGGTTTGGCGGCCTGCGCTAAATGTACTGCCTGGTTCATTTCGGGAAGTATAGGGCCGCAGCCGCCCCGCATTTTTTTGCTACATGTTTGATAGCTGCTTACGCTGACCAGGCAAGGGCTGGTGGCTGATTTGGCCGGTGAACCCGCGTGGCAGCGGCACCGGCGTCGAATCGCGCACAATCATGGGGCCCCATGCACACCCGCCACTTCATCCAGTTGATTGCCCTGTCCGCGCTGTGGGGCGGCTCGTTTCCGTTGCTGCGCATCGCCAGCCCGGCGCTGGGTCCCTGGCTGCTGGCCGGCCTGCGCTGCGTGCTGGCCGCGCTGGTGCTGGCCGTGCTGATGCGGGTGTTGCGCCAGCGCTGGCCGGCGCGCGCCGCCTGGCCCCGGCTGGCGCTGCTGAGCCTGCTGACGGTGGTGGCGCCGTTTGTGCTGTTCAACTGGGCCGCGCTGGTGATTCCGGCCGGTTATTCGGCGGTGCTCAATGCCACCGCGCCCCTGTTCGGCGTGCTGGGCGCCGCGGTCATGGGGGAAGAACGTCTCAGCGGCCGCCGCCTGATGGGCTGCGCCATCGGTTTTGCCGGCGTGGCGCTGCTGGTGCAGCTAGGCCCGGTGGCCGTCACCACGCCGGAGCTGCTGGCCGCGCTGGCCTGCACCGCTGCCGCGGCCGGTTACGGTTTCGGCTCCACGCTGATGAAACGTGCGACGCTGGAACACGACGCCCTGCCCGCCTCGGCGGTTGTGCATGTGGCCGCCGCCTTGCTGCTGCTGGTGCCGGCCGGCGCCAGCGTGCCGGCGGCGACCTTCAGCACCGGCGCGATGATCTCGGTCGCGGTGCTGGGCCTGTTCACCTCGGGCCTGATGTACTGGATCAGCATGCGCCTGATGCGCGAGATCCCGGCCAGCGCCGCCACCTCCGCCGCCTTCATGATTCCGCTGTTCGGCGTGGCCTGGGGTGGCCTGTTTCTCGGCGAACCGGTCACCTGGGGCATGGCGCCGGGCTGCGTGCTGGTGCTCACGGCGACCGCGCTGATCACCGGCTTCAACCCGTTCAGGGAGCGCGGCAAGGTGTGACCGGTCTTGCAACGCTATCAATTGGATAGCTGCTCACGCTTGCCAGACGTGCGCTGCAGGCCGAAAAGACTTTTACTTCAGGCGGCGGGCCGGGCTGGCGCATCGATGTCGCGCTGCAGCCGCCAGGCGCGCCAGGCGCAGAAGGTGGCCAGCGCCGCCGCCAGCGCACAGGCCCAGTACACACTGCCCAGGCCGAAGGCCGAGCTCAGCACCCCGCCGCTCAGGCCACCCAGCACACCGGGCAGGCCGTATGCCAGCACCACGTACAGCGCCTGGCCGCGGCCACGCAGCCGCCCGGGAAAGTGGTGCGACAGCAAGGCGATACACACCGTGTGGTGCGTCGCGAAGGTCAGCGCATGCAGCATCTGCGCAAACACCAGCACGGCCAGCACACCGGCGCCGGTGGCCGTCAGCCCCATGCGCAGCGTCATCGCGGCGGCGCAGATCACCAGCCAGCCGGTCAGGCTGAAACGCGGCAGCCAGCGGCCCTGGGTGTAGAACCAGACGATCTCGACCACCACCGACACCGCCCAGAGGATGCCGATCATGGCCTTGCTGTAGCCGATGCTGTCCAGGTAGAGCGAGAAAAACACATAGATGCCGATGTGCGCCAGCACATGGAAAAATGCCGCCGCAAAAAACCACAACACCGGCCGCTGGCGCAGCACCGGCAACACCGGCAGTTTTTCTTCATGCGGGCTGACGGCCTCCTTGAGGTCGGGCAGGCACCAGACGCTGACCGTCACCGCCAGCAGCGACAAAAAGGTCCAGGCCGGGAAATGGCCCATGCCGAAGTACTCGAACCAGGCGCCGGCCGCAAACACCGTCACCAAGAAGCCCAGCGAGCCCCAGAGCCGCACCCGGCCGTAACGCCGCGCGTCGAAGGCGCCCCCTTGGCTAATCAGGTGCGCCATCGCCGCCTCGCTCATGGGCATCATGGAACTGGTGTGGGTGAACATCACCAGCAGCACCGCCGTCAGCCACCAGATGCCGAAACGCGAATCGAAGTCCAGCCACAAGCCGCAGGAGCTGATCAGCGCAACCGTCGCGCCATAACGCAGCAGCTTGACACGTTCACCGGTGTGGTCGCTGAGCGCGCCCCAGCCGTAGGGCGCAAACAGCCGCGTCGCCGCCTGCACCGAGGTCAGAAGGCTGATCGCCAGGATGCTGAAGCCCAGGTCCTTGAGCCACAGCGGCAAATAGGGGTTGAAAAACCCGATGTGGGCGAAGTAGCTGGCCGACAGCGCCGCAAACGGCACCAGCTGGCGGCGCCGGGTGGCAGCTTCGGGCATCTTGAGCGTCGGTTTAGATCGAGCCGTTGATGGCCCGCATCGGCGAGACCACGTCGCCGCACTGCGCGCGGTGCCGCAAGGCGTGGTCCATCACCACCAGCGCCAGCAGGGCCTCGGCAATCGGCGTTGCGCGTATGCCCACGCAGGGGTCGTGCCGGCCCTTGGTGATCACCGAGGTCGGCTGGCCCGCCATGTCGATGGAGTCGCGCGGCGTCAGGATGGAGCTGGTCGGCTTGATGGCGATGGCCACTTCCAGGTCCTGGCCGGTGCTGATGCCGCCCAGCACGCCACCGGCGTTGTTGGACCTGAAGCCTTCAGGCGACAGCGAATCGCCATGGGTGCTGCCGCGTTGCGTGACGCTGGCAAAACCGGCGCCGATTTCCACACCCTTGACCGCGTTCAGGCCCATCATCGCGAACGCGATGTCGGCATCCAGCTTGTCGAACAGCGGCTCGCCCAGGCCCACCGGCATGCCGCTGGCGGTCACGCGGATACGCGCGCCGCAGGAGTCGCCGCCCTTGCGCAACTCCTCCATATAAGTCTCGAGCGCCGACACGTCGGCCACCGGCGCAAAGAAGGGGTTGTGGGGCACATGTTCCCAGGACTCGAAGCCCACCACCATCTCGCCGACCTGCGTCATGCAGCCGCGAAAGGTGGTGCCGTATGTCTGCTTGAGCCACTTGCGGGCCACCGCGCCGGCCGCCACGGTGGGCGCCGTCAGCCGCGCCGACGAGCGGCCGCCACCGCGCGGATCGCGGATGCCGTACTTCTGCAGGTAGCTGTAGTCCGCATGGCCGGGCCGGAAGGTGTTGAGGATGTCGCCGTAGTCCTTGCTGCGCTGGTCGGTGTTTTTGATCAGCAGGCAGATCGGTGTGCCCGTCGTTTTGCCCTCGTACACGCCCGACAGGATCTCGACCACATCGGGTTCGTTGCGCTGCGTCACGAACTTGCTGGTGCCAGGCCGGCGCCGGTCCAGCTCGACCTGGATGTCGGCCTCGGTCAGCGCCATACCCGGCGGGCAGCCGTCGATCACACAGCCAATGGCCGGGCCGTGGGATTCACCGAAGTTGGTGACTGCGAAAAGGGTGCCTAGGGTGTTGCCGCTCATGGGAGGATTATCCCAGATGGACTCGGGGCGTCGCCCAACGCCGTAGCCGGTCGAATGGAGCCAGTGCTGAGCCAGGTTATGGCTACGCTCGCAGCTATTGAGCAGGAATGCGCTTGCCCTCCCCGCAATCGCAGCCGGCCCTCATTGGTGAGGTGCCGTAGCGAACCACTCCTCCGCCCATCCGATATGCGGCCCGCTCCCGGGCAGATTCACCACACAAAAGCTGACAATCTTTCGTCTTCATCCAGACAAAGCCCCACGACAACCCAACGATCAGAAGGATGCAAACGGCCAGCGCCCAAAAAAGCCGCGACCGCAGCATCTGCTTGACGGAGGTCGACTTCATGATGGCTGACATAGGAAATGACCGGCGGGCCAGAGCGTGTTTGCCATGAGCTCACTTGTCAACGCCATCCACTCAAGCACCCTGCAGAGGCAACGCAAAATAAAACACCGCGCCCCCGCCCACCTTGCCTTCGGCCCAGACGCGGCCGCCATGGCGCATGATCACGCGGCGCACGGTGGCCAGGCCGACGCCGGTGCCTTCGAATTCCTCGTCGCTGTGCAGGCGCGCGAACACCTCGAAGAGTTTGTCGTAGTAAGCCATGTCGAAGCCGGCGCCGTTGTCGCGCACCGAATAAACCGCTTCAGCGCCTTCCACGCGGCCGCCGACCTCGATCAGCGGGGTGGCGACGCGGCTGCTGTACTTCACCGCGTTGGAGATCAGGTTGATCCACACCTGGCGCAGCAGCCCCGGGTCGGCCGGCGCGTCCGGCAAGGGACCGAGCTCGATGGCGGGCTGGGGCGCGTCGTGGCCGAATCCCGGCATCTCGGCGGCCACCTGCGCGACCAGCGCATTCATGTCGACGCCGGTTTTGGTGACTTCCTGCAGGGTCAGCCTGGAAAACGACAACAGGTCCTCGATCAGCCCGGCCATGCTCTTGACCCGGGCGCGGATGATGGCCAGGTAGTGCAGGCCTTTTTCGTCCAGCCGGTCGGCGTAATTTTTCTCCAGCAGGCCGGCGTACCCGGCGATGACGCTGAGCGGGGAGCGCAGGTCGTGCGAGGCCGCCGAGGTGAAACTCTCCAGGCTTTTGTTGGTGGCCTCCAGGTCCTCGGCACGCAGGTTCAGGGCCGCGTGCAGGCGGTCAATCACCTTCTCGAGTTCCTTTTTCTGGGTGATGTCTTCCGAAATCCCCAGCACGTGCGTCGGCTCGGCGGCGTCGCCGAAGACCGGCACCTTGTAGGTATGCAACATGCGCAGGCCATCGCCGTTCGAGGAAAAACGGTGCTCCTCGATCTCCTCCGTCGTGCCGCTGGCGAGGACGCGCCTGTCCTCTTGCACCGACATGTCGGCGTCGTCTTTCTCAAACAGGTCGTGGACGGTTTTCCCGAGCAAGGCCTCGCGCGGCATGCCTGTGAGTTTTTCCAGCGCGCGGTTGACGCGCACATAACGCAACTCGGCCGCGTCCTTGATGTAGACGGCGGTCGGGATGTGCTCGATCATGGAATCCAGGAAGCGGTTGGACTTCAGGACTTCCGCCGTGCGCTCCCTGAGTTGCTCGCGGCTTTCGGTCAGTTCGTTGTTGCGCCGCACCGCCGCGTCGTAAGTGGACATCAGCAGATTCAGGATCTGGGTGCGGCTGGCGGTGATGTGGTGGCGCTCACCATGGAAGAAAATTTCCGCCGGCGCGCTGGCCTCCGGCGCCTGGTCGATGTCACGGGTGCTCAGCGCATGTTCCACCCGCGCCAGCATGTGGCTTCGTTCATACGGCTTGATGACGAAGCTGTCGGCCCCGCACTGCAGGCCCAGCAGCACCTCATTGGGGTCCACCAGGCTGGTCACCAGGATCACCGGGATCTGGCGTAGCGCCGGGTCGGCCTTGATCTGGCGGCACAGTTCGTAGCCGCTCATTTCGGGGATTTTGACCCCGCTGACGACCAGCGCGGGCTGCAGGCTGATGGTCATTTCCAGTGCGGACTGGCCGTTGTCGGCCATGCTGACCTGGTAGCCCTCCTCTTCGAGGATGTGGCCCAACATCTGGGCCTGCGCCAGGATGTTCTCGACGATCAGGACGTGCTTGGGCGGGGTGTCGCCGGATCCAACAGCTGTCATTTTTTTATTCCCTGGAGTATCAGCTTGCTTGCCTACTCTTTGTTCTTGTTACAGATAGTACTAGCTCTTCGGCGTTTGCATACCGCACCGGTCTTTTCCCCTCGATCGGGTCGTCATTCAGCGGGGAGGCTGCCACGCAGCGGTGCATGGCATGGCGGGACGCTCTGGAACACTTCCTGCTTGCTGCGTTGCACCATTTTTCTTTGATGCACTGACCGCAAGGAGTTCCCCATGCTGGACCGCACCGCTACCCAGTTTTCCCACGTCAAACCCGGCGACACCGCCTTTGTGTCAGGCGGTTTGCGTGACTTCTTTCTGTACCGGGATCTGGGCGTGGCCGAGGCAACGCACGGAAAAGTGATTGCGCACCTGGTCAAGGCCAATATGGCACCGGAAACGGGCACAGGCTGGCACCGGCATGAGGCGGATTTCCAGATCGTTTACATGCTCAAGGGCTGGGCGCGTTTCATGTACGAGGACCAGGAAACCCTGGTCGAGGCCGGCGACGTGGTGCACCAGCGCCCCGGCATCAGGCACTACCTGTTCGACTACTCGCCCGACATGGAATACCTGGAAATTGTTTCGCCAGCAGATTTCAAGTCCATCGATGTCGACCCCGTCTGCGACATTCCCCCCGCAACACCCTGGAAGTAGCCGAGCCTGTGCAGGGATTGCGGGTCAAACCCGCCATGACAGAAGCGCGAGGGAATGTCTTATACCAGCGGGCGCCGCGGAACCGGCTCTGCCGGGCCGCAGGCGCCGCCCCCCAGTGGGGGGAAGCGGCCTCCAGGCCGCTACGGGGGGCGTCAAAACTCCGCGTCGAGCTCGTCGATTTCGTCCGGCTCTTTCTTCGCCGCCGCCACCCATTCCTTCATCGCGGGCAGCTCCATGATGCGTTTGCAGTACGCGCTGCAGGTCTTGTCCAGCGCCACGTCATACGTCATGAAGCGCGTGACCACCGGCGCGTACATCGCGTCGGCCATGCAGGGCTGCTTGCCGAACAGGTAAGGCCCGCCGTAGCTGGCCAGGCACTCCTTCCAGATCGCGATCACCCGGTCAATGTCGCCCTGGGCGCGCGACCAGACCTTGAAGTTGGGGAAATGGGCCTTGATGTTCATCGGCAGCGAGGCGCGCAACGAGCCGAAGCCCGAATGCATCTCGCCACAGATCGCCCGGCAGTGCGCCCTGGCCTTCACGTCAGCCGGCAGCAAACCGGCTTTGGGCTTGATTTCATTGAGGTATTCGGCAATCGCCAGGGTGTCCCAGACCTTCACCCCGTTGTGCTGCAAGGAAGGCACCAGCATGGACGCCGACAGCAGCAACATTTCGGCCTTCATCGACGGATCGTCGGGCGAAATGACTTTTTCGGTGAAATCCAGGCCGGCCAGTCGGGCTGTCAGCCAGCCGCGCAAGGCCCAGGCACCGTAGTTCTTGCTGCTGATCGTGAGAACCGCTTTGGCCATGGCTTGCTCCTGGAAAGTGCGTAAGTTCTGCGCAAGTCGTGTGCAAGGGCTGTGCCAGAAAAGTGCACGCCATATACGCCGGTTGGCCCGCAACTTGCCTGCAATCAGCGCAGGGGGGCCCACCGGTCGCCCATGCCAGGAGAACCATGTTGTATCAGGCCTACCAGCTCCAGTCCGACCTGATGTCGCCGCTTCGCCTGATGGCCCAGGGCCTGAGCGCGTCGCTCTGGCTGCAGAACACCGAACGCAGCATCACCCGCCGCATGGCCGCTGCCAGCGAAGTCATCTCACGCATGCGCCTGACCCACACCCGGCCGGCCTACGGCATAGGCTCGGTGATGGTGGACGGCGAGGCCACGCCGGTCGAGGAAGACATGGTGCTCGCCCTGCCCTTCGGCAGCCTGCTCCACTTCAAAAAACCGGTCTCCGGCGGCCGCCACCACCCGCCGGTGCTGCTGGTGGCGCCGCTGTCCGGCCATTTCGCGACCCTGCTGCGCGAAACCGCCCGCACCCTGCTGCAGGACCATGACGTCTACATCACCGACTGGCACAACGCCCGCGACGTGGCGCTCAAACACGGCGGCTTTGGCCTCGACGACTACATCGACCACATGATCAAGTTCATCGAGGCGATCGGCCCCGGCACCCATGTGGTGGCGGTCTGCCAGCCCTGCGTGGCGGCGCTGGCGGCCACCGCCGTGATGGCCGAAGACGACCACCCGGCCCAGCCGCGCAGCCTGACGCTGATGGCCGGCCCGGTCGACTGCCGCGTCAACCCGACCGGCGTCAACACGCTCGCGACCAGCAAGCCGATTGAGTGGTTCGAAAAAAACCTGATCAGCCATGTGCCCCTGCCGCACGCCGGCTACATGCGCCGCGTGTACCCCGGCTTTGTGCAGCTCAGCGCTTTCCTGAGCATGAACCTGGACCGCCACAAAAAATCGTTCCAGGACCTGTACCAGCACCTGGTGGACGGCGACCTCGACAAGGCCAATGTGATCCGCGTGTTTTACGAGGAGTACCTGGCCGTCAACGACCTGCCCGCCGAGTTTTACCTCGAGACGGTGGAAAAAGTCTTCCAGACCTACGACCTGCCGCTGGGCAAGCTGACTTACAAGGGCCGCATCGTCAAACCCGCCGCGATCCGCCGCACCGCGCTGATGACGGTCGAAGGTGAACGCGACGACATCTGCGCGGTCGGCCAGACGGTGGCCGCGCTGGACCTGTGCAGCAGCATCCGGCCCTACATGAAGACCCACCACATCCAGACCGGCGTCGGGCACTACGGCGTCTTCAGCGGCCGCAAGTGGAACCAGCAGATCTATCCGCGGGTTCGGGAGATGATTCATGCAAGCATGGGGTGAGTTGAGGGCCGAATCAGGCTCTGACCCTTATTTGGCGAGCGTGAGCAGCTACTGAATTTATAGCGCTCACCACGTCCCTGGCTGTCGTCCCGGACTTGATCCGGGATTCATGCTCGCCAACTCCCTGCTTGTTTCATTGCGTGATAGCTTGCCTGCAAGCCGGGGGTTGCCCGGCGGCAAGTAACTTTGTTTTGCTTCGCCAAAAGAAAGTCACCAAAGAAAAGGCGACCCGATGGTCCGGGTCCCCTGCGCTGCGCTGCGGGGCAACCTGCGGTGCTCGCCGAAAACGGGGTCGAGCTCGACTCGCTTCGCTCAAAATCGCTCGCCCTGATCCGTTTTCGGCTGTGCTCCTCGGCCCGGTCCGACGGGTGGGGAAGCGGGTGCGGGGAGGCGAGGACGCGCTTTGCGCGTCCTCGCCGGAGCCCGAATCCGGTTCCAATCCCGATCCGCCCCCCTTCTGTATGCGCCGAGGAGCGCAGGTCCAGACGGATCAGGACGGGCGATTGTTTGAGGCGCTAGCCGAGTTCGAGCCCGGCCCCGGCTGGACCGAGCACCGCAGGGTGCCCTCCGCAGCGTCAGCGAAGGAGGATCGCAGACAGCAGGGTCGCCTTTTCTTTGCTTACTTTCTTTTGGCGAAGCAAAAGAAAGTGAGTTGCCGCCGGGCAACCCCCGGCTCGCTGAACGCACTGCTCACGTTCAGGCTTGCAAGGGGTCGGGCTGACAACGGTCCACCCGTTTGTCCGGACCATCAGGCCGCCGGACACTCCGGCCACAACGGGCCAGCATCTGGCAGTATGCTTCGCCCCATCGGAGGGAACAACTGATGCTAAAAACAATTCTGGGTGGCGTTCGGGAAAGCATTTTCAAGGGGAAGAAGGAAGAGGATGCACCGGCCCACAGGCAGGCGAGTGCGCCACCAGCACCCGCGGTTCAGAAGACTCGCCTTCCCGACGGGGTTCCGATCTTGCGGCTTGGCGACGCGCTGTATAAAAGCAACAGGGACGAGGAAGCAGAGTCCGTCTACCGCAGCGCATTCCAGTCGGACGCGCCTGCCGAGCTGGTTCACCGCAAGCTGCAGCGCGTCGTCGCACGAATCGCCGCGAAATATGAGGACCCCGCCATGCTGCTGGTGGCGCCGGGAGACGGCAGCGCCTCCGCACCGGCTCTCGAAGATTTTCATGCCATGCTGGACGCGGTGAACCGGGAGCTGGCCACCGTTCCCGAAGCCACGCCGTCGAAGTTCTGGGAGACGCATGCGGTGGAGCACATCGACATGCTGGTCAAGTACGGCCTGCCCAATTTCAAGCGCACGGTCGCACACAACTACTACAACTGGCTGACGGTCTCCATCAGCGACCACCAGATAGGCAGCCTGATCGAGCTGTGGCCCATGCATGGGAACATGGAAGCCATGACCGATGAAATGGAAGACCTCAGCAGCTCCGGCCCCCAGGTCCATTTCTTCAAGGACACCAACGCACGTCTGGCGTACAAACTGGGCGTGAGCCTGCTTTGGGATTACACGCTGCACACCGACCAACATGGAATACTTCGCAAACTCGCCGAACCGGTCACGGGCAACCCCCTGAAAATTACCCGCCGGGGCCGGATCCTGTCGCAGGATCTGGCGCATTCCGTTCGCGAGCGAAACCTGATGCTGGACGCCACAGGGCTGGCGGCTGATTCGGAACAACCAATCGTGATCGGGGAACTGGGCGCAGGCCATGGGCGGCTGGCCCACGTGTTTGGCATGACCACCCACTGCCGCTACATGATTTTCGACATTGCGCCCGCGCTGCTGGTGTCGCAGTGGTACATCCAGAGTCTGTTCCCTGGCGAGAAGATTTTCGCCTTCAGGTCTTTCGACCATTTCGAGGACATTGCCGAAGAGCTGAGTCAGTGCCGGTTTGCCTTTTTTGCATCCAGCCAGCTCGAGAAGTTTCCGGAAAACTACTTCAACCTGTTCATCAACGTGTGCTCATTGATGGAGATGCGGGTGGACAGCATCAATTATTTCTTCCGCGAGATCGAACGTGTGACCCGCGGCCATTTCTATACCAAACAATGGCTGCGGCAGAACAACCGCGAGGACGATGTTGTCATCGAGAAAGCCGACTACCCGGTCCCGGCCGCCTGGAAAAACCGCCTGGACAGCATAGACCCGATCAACAAGCGCCTGTTCCAGCAGGTGTGGGAAGTTCCCTGAGCACCAGCCCGTTCAGAGCTTGGTGTCCTGCGTCTCGTCTTCTTCGGAAGGCCAGTCGCGGATGTAGGCCTTGAGCATGCGGTTCTCGAAATTCTGGCCGTCAACCACCGCCTTGGCGACTTCGTAAAACGAGATCACGCCTTCCAGCACTTTCTTGTTGAGCACCGGCATGTAACGCGCGTGGCGGCCCAGCATCATGCGGCGGACTTCGTCGATCTCGGTCTCGGGGGTGCAGGTCAGCGGCGCGTCGTCCATCGCCGTGCGGACCAGGGTGGCGCCGATTTCACCGCCGTTCTTCACGATGCACAGGATGACTTCACGGAAGGTCAGCATGCCGACCAGCTCGCCATGGTCCATCACGACCAGTGAACCGATGTCCTTGTCCGCCATGATCTCGGCCGCCTTGGCCAGCGGTTCGTCGGACTGGACGGTGTAGAGGGTGTTGCCTTTGACGCGCAGGATATCAAGGACTTTCATGGGGCGCTCCTTCAGGAATTTGTCTCGGCAATCTGCAGGTTTCCCCCGGTGCCGCCCGGGGGGGATTTCAGTTCAAATATAGCCCACAATGCCCCGGCAGGCCATCGTGATTTGTTTCAGGGTGCTTGCCTCTTTTTGCGGGCATGTTCCCACCCACGACTACTGGAGACTCCATGTCTGGCTATTCTGACCCGGGCTTCGACACGCTGGCCCTGCACGCCGGCGCTGCGCCCGATCCGGCCACCGGCGCGCGCGCCGTACCGATACACCTGACCACGTCCTTTGTGTTCGAGTCCAGCGACCATGCGGCCAGCCTGTTCAACCTGGAACGCGCCGGACACGTCTACTCGCGCATCAGCAACCCGACCAATGCGGTGCTGGAGCAGCGGGTGGCGGCCCTCGAAGGCGGCATCGGGTCCATCAGCACCGCCAGCGGCCAGGCGGCACTTCACCTGAGCATCGCCACGCTGATGGGCGCGGGTTCCCACATCGTGGCCTCCACCGCGCTGTACGGGGGCAGCCAGAATCTTTTGCACTACACGATGCGGCGTTTCGGCATTGAAACCACCTTCGTCAAGCCCGGCGACATCGACGGCTGGCGCGCCGCGGTCCGGCCCGAGACCAAACTCTTTTTCGGCGAAACCGTGGGCAACCCGGGGCTGGACGTGCTGGACATGCCCACGGTCTCGGCAATCGCGCACGAGGCCGGCGTGCCGCTGCTGGTCGATTCGACCCTGACGTCGCCCTGGCTGGTCAAGCCCTTTGAGCATGGCGCGGACATCGTGTATCACTCGGCGACCAAATTTTTGAGCGGTCACGGCACGGTCATCGGCGGCATCGTGGTCGATGGCGGCAGTTTCGACTGGGACAAATCCGGCAAGTTCGCCGAACTGAGCCAGGCCTATGACGGTTTCCACAACATGGTGTTCAGCGAGGAAAGCACGGTGGGCGCCTTTTTGCTGCGTGCGCGCCGTGAGGGCCTGCGCGACTTCGGCGCCTGCATGAGCCCGCACACCGCCTGGCTGATCCTGCAGGGCATCGAAACCCTGCCGCTTCGCATGGCGCGGCACATGTCCAACACCGAAAAAGTCGTGGCCTTTCTGGCCAGCCACCCGCTGGTGTCGCGCGTCGGCCACCCGATGCTCGAATCGCATCCCAGCCATGTACTGGCGAAGAAGCTGCTGCCACGCGGCGCCGGTTCGGTCTTCAGCTTCGACATCCAGGGTCATCGCGAGCAGGGCAAGGCGTTTATCGAGGCCCTCAAGGTGTTCAGCCACCTGGCCAATGTCGGCGACTGCCGCAGCCTGGTGATCCACCCGGCCAGCACCACCCACTTCCGCATGAGCGACGAAGCGCTGGCCGCCGGCGGCATCACCCAGGGCACGATACGCCTGTCCATTGGGCTGGAAGACCCGGATGACCTGATCGATGACCTCAAACGTGCGCTCAAAGCGGCGGAGAAAGCAGCATGATGCTCACCGTCAACGGCCAACCCACCTACTGCTACACCGGCGGCAAGGCCTTCGATGCCGCCAAACCCACGGTGGTCTTCATCCACGGCGTCATCAACGACCACAGCGTCTGGATCCTGCAAAGCCGCTACCTGGCCCACCATGGCTGGAATGTGCTGGCGGTGGACCTGCCCGGCCACTGCCGCAGCGCAGGCGAGGCGCCGGCCAGCGTCGAGGAAGGCGCTGCTTTTGTCGCGGCCCTGCTGGATGCGGCCGGCGTACAGCGCGCAGCGCTGGTCGGCCACAGCTGGGGCTCGCTGATCGCGCTGGAGGCGGCGGCGCAATTGAAACAACGCATCAGCCACCTGGTGCTGGTCGGCATCGCCTTCCCGATGAAGGTGTCGGCCGCGCTGCTGGACGCCTCGCTGAACCAGCCGATGAAGGCGCTGGAGATGGTCAATATCTTTTCGCGCAGCACGCTGGCGCCGCCGCCGTCGGCACTCGGACCGGGCACCTGGGTGCACGGCGCCAGCATGGCGCTGGGCCGGCGCGTGATCGCCAGCAACAGCAAAGTCAATGTGTTCCACCGCGGCTTCAAGGCCTGCGACAGTTATGTGAACGGCGATACCGCCATCACGCAGATCACCTGCCCGGTGCTGTTCCTGCTCGGGGCGCAAGACCAGATGACCCAGGCCAGGGCTGCGCAAGCGCTGATCGACAAGGCAACAGGCAGCGGCAAAACCGTGAAGCTGGTCAAGGTCCCGGTCGGCCATCACCAAATGACCGAAGCGCCTGAGGAAACGCTGTTTGCGATGCGGGACTTTCTCGGCACCTGACGACGCCGCATGGCCGGAGCCGCCCGCCTTATTTTTCGACGATCTTTTCCGTAACGGCAAGGCCGGTCGCCCTGTCCTCGATCCAGACAGAGGATGCGCCCTTCTTCAGCTCGCCTTTGACAATGTATTTGCCACCGGGGGCGGGCTTGAAATCCACCACGCCGTCGACCGAGAAAAAAGTTCCCGCCATTTGACTGGCAATCGCATGGATGGGCGCGCCCGTCATGTGTGAGCCCTTGAGCCGGACCTTCATGGGTGTCGCGGTGACGGATCGGACGACATAGTGGGTGGTGAGCGCAAAGCCCTGCCCGTAGCTCGCACTCGCTGATGCCCTGAAACTGTTGTCTACGTTGTTTCCATCCACGTCCATGAGCGCAAAGGCGAAGGATTTCATTCCATCGATGCGCCCCCCGGAGTCCGCAACTTCCGCCACCGGTCCGGTATAACCATCAGGCACAGGTTTGTAGCTTGCGCATCCGTGCAATGCCAGCACGGCCACGACGCCGGTGGCCAGTTTCAACAGGCGGTTCATGATTCTCTCCCTCTTTGTATCTTGTTGGTACGTGGCCCGTCGCCACGGGGCTTACTATAAGCACAAGCGGCGGGGGCAGTTCTGCGGACAGCCTGGACCTCATGCCAGAATTCACCCATGCCACTTCCCACCGCTTTTGCCATCACGCCGCCCATGACGCCCGCGCGCGCACGCGAGATCGCCACCGGCCTGGACTTGCGCGCCCTGCCCGCCGACTTTTACGCCAACCCCTACCCGGTCTACGCCCGGCTGCGCGAACATGAACCGGTGCGCCGCATGCCCGATGGCTCGTACTTCCTGACGCGTTACGCCGATATCGTGGCGGTATACCGCGATGCCCAGACCTTCAGCTCGGACAAGCGGGTCGAATTCACGCCCAAGTACGGGGATGGCGCGCCGCTGCTGGCGCACCACACCACCAGCCTGGTGTTCAACGACCCGCCGCTGCACACCCGGGTGCGCAAGCTCATCATGGGCGCGCTGACACGCCGCGCTATCGCCGACATGGAACCGGGCCTGATCACGCTGGTGGACGGCCTGCTCGACGCCATGGAAGCCGAGGGTGGCGGCGACCTGATCGAAGACTTCGCGTCGGCGATTCCGGTCGAGATCATCGGCAACCTGCTGGGCGTGCCGCATGCCGAGCGCGGGCCGTTGCGCGACTGGTCGCTGGCCATCCTGGGCGCGCTGGAGCCCAAACTCACGCCCGAACAGGAAGCGCTCGGCAACCGCAGCGTCAGCGAGTTCACCACTTACCTGCAAACACTGGTGGCCGAACGCCGCAGACATCCGGGCGATCCGGAGCACGACGTGCTGACACGGCTGATCCAGGGCGAGGACGCCGGACAAAGCCTGAGCGAGACCGAGCTGCTGCAGAACTGCGTCTTCATCCTCAACGCCGGTCACGAAACCACCACCAACCTTATCGGCAACGCCCTGGTGGCGCTGCAGGAATGGCCGGAGGCCAAGGGCCAACTGCTATCAAAATTGCAGCTGTCCACGCAATCGGGACAAGGGCCGGAGCCCGATTTGACTGTGGAGATCGACGAATTCCTGCGTTTTGAATCGTCCAACCAGCTCGGCAACCGGCGCGCCGTCAGCGCCTGCACGGTGGGCGGCGTGGACCTGCCGGCCGGCACGCTGCTGACGCTGTGTATAGGCGCGGCGAATCGCGACCCGGCGCAGTTCGACCATCCCGAGCAACTGGACCTGGGCCGTGAAAACAACCGCCACCTGGCTTTCGGATTCGGCATCCACCAGTGCGCGGGCCTGAGCCTGGCGCGGCTGGAAGGCCGGATCGCGGTCGGGCGTTTCCTGCAGCGCTTTCCGGGCTACACACTCAGCAGCGCACCGACACGCGGCGGCCGGGCGCGCTTCCGGGGGTTTTTGAAGGCGCCGTTTTCAATCACTTGATGCCGGGGAGCCGCTGTGGCTATCATGGCATCTGGAGACAAGCCATGACCACAGCCAGCCCCGCAGCGCCAAGCGCCCCCGTCGATGCCAAAGCTTTCAGGAGCTTTGCCGAGTTTTATCCTTTCTACCTGACCGAACACAGCGACCGTACCTGCCGGCGCCTGCACTTCGCCGGCTCGACGCTGTCGCTGCTGTGCCTCGCAACGGCAATCGTCACCCGCAACCCCTGGTGGCTGTTGGCCGGCCTGCTCTGCGGCTACGGTTTTGCCTGGGTCGGCCACTTCGGGTTCGAAAAGAACAAACCCGCGTCTTTCAAACGCCCGCTTTACAGCTTCATGGGCGACTGGGTCATGTACAAGGACATCTGGACCGGCAAGGTGAAGATCTGATGGCCGAACACACCATCGACATGGCCCTCGACGCCCGGGCCGTGGCCATCCTCTCGGGCATCACCACCGCCACCCTGACCACCCTGTTGCTGAAAAAAGGCCTGCGCAATGTCTGGCTGCGCGGCGCGCGGCCGCTGCGTCCCGGCCAGCCGCGTCTGGTGGGGCGTGCCTTCACCTTGCGCTTCGTGCCGGCCCGCGAAGACCTGGCGACACCCGAGTCCTGGTCCTCGCCGATCTCGACCCGCGCCGCGATCGAGGCCATGCCGGCCGGCTGCATCGCCGTGGCCGACGCCATGGGGGTGACCGACGCGGGCATCTTCGGCGACATCCTGTGCGCGCGCATGGTCAAGCGCGGCGTGGCCGCCCTGGTCACCGACGGCGTGGTGCGCGACCAGGCGGGTGTGCTGGGCACCGGCCTGCCGGTCTGGTGCAGTGGCGCGGCCGCGCCGCCCTCGGTGGCGGGCCTGACCTTTGTGGCCTGGCAGCAGCCGATCGCCTGCGGCGGCGTCGCGGTGTTTCCGGGCGACGTGGTGGTGGTGGATGACGACGGTGCGGTGTTGATCCCGGCTGCCCTGCTGGACGAGATGCTGACGCTGGCGCCGGAACAGGAGCGGCTGGAGACCTGGATCATGGCCGAGGTGGAAGCCGGCGCCGCGCTGCCGGGCCTTTATCCCCCAAACGCAGATAACAAGGCGCGTTACGAGGCGGCCAAAAAAGCCGGCCAATAGAGGCCCTGCCGCCTGCGAAGTGCTATCAATTTCATAACACGTCACGCAGTCGCAGCGAGGGAAAACGCCCGTTTTCCCATAAATTTTTCATCGACGGGTCCTGACTCAGCAGCAACTGCGCCATCAGCGGCTCCAGCCGGGTTGCGTCGGGATCGGCCAGCAAGACATAACGCGCCTCCTTGTCGTCATCCGGGTCGGTCAGCTGACCGATCCAGTCCAGCGACACCAGGGTCCCCAGCACCGGTTCGAGTTGCAGCACGTCGACCTGCAGCGCCTTCGCCAGTTCCGAGGCCTCCAGCCCGATGCGTGTGGTGCTGCGCGCCTGGTGCAGTTGCTGCAGCAGCTCGACCGCGAGCTGGAACTGCCAGCCGTGGCTGCTGCCGCGTCGTGCCACCCCGGCCAGCAGGCTGGGCAGGTAGGCCGCGATCACCGCGCCCAGCAGCACGATGACCCAGGCGACGTAAATCCAGACCAGCAAGATCGGCAAGGTGGCAAACGCGCCATACACCAGCGAGTAGGTCGGCACGCTGCTCAGGTACAGCGTCAACACCTTTTTGGCCAGCTCGATGCCGGCAGCCACAAACAGGCCGCCAGCCCAGGCATGGGCCCAGCGCACAAAGGTGTTGGGCACGTAGCGGTACAAGGCCGCCATGCCGCCGGCCAGCAGGAAAAACTGCAGGATGTCCAGCAACACGCGCAGCCCGCCCGGCATGGTGCTGACAGCGCCGCGCGAACCCGAGATCACATACGAGGTGACGGCCAGGCTGGCGCCCAGCACCAGCGGGCCCAGCGTGATGGCGGCCCAGTAAATCAGCACACGCTGCGCCAGCGGCCGCGGCTTCTTGACGCGCCAGATGCCGTTGAGCGTGCGGTCAATCGTCAGGATCAGCGCGATCGCGGTCACCAGCAGCACCGCCAGGCCGGCCACACCCAGCTTGTTGGCCTGGCGCGCGAACTGGGTCAGGTAGCCGAGTACCTGGCGCGAGATGTTGTCCGGGATCAGGCTGTTGACCAGCCAGACCTGCAGCACGCCCTGCAGCTTGGAGAACATCGGAAAGGCCGTGAAGATCGCCAGCGCCACCGTGAAGAAGGGCACCAGCGCAATGCTGGTGGTGAAGGTCAGGCTGCTGGCCGTCAGGCCCATGTGGTCTTCGCGAAAACGCTGGCGCAGCGTGAAGGCGGTATCGCGCCAGGGGAAGCGGGACAGGTCTGTCAATAACTGTTGCAGGGACTGCTGGAATCTCATCCCCGGTATCATGCCATCGACCCGCATGATTGATGACTACCTCTCCCATGAACAAAACCTCGCAAATCGACGCCACCCGCTGGCTGGCCCTGGGCAGCCTCGGCGGCCTGATCGTGCTCGGCCTGGCCTGGGAGATGTGGCTGGCGCCGATTCGTCCGGGCGGCTCGCTGCTCGCACTCAAGGTGCTGCCGCTGTGTATTCCGCTGGCGGGCCTGCTGAAAAACCGCATGTACACCTACCGCTGGCTCAGCCTGATGGTGTGGCTTTACTTCACCGAAGGCGCAGTGCGCGCCTGGAGCGACAAGCCGCCCGGCAACTACCTGGCGATGATCGAGGTCGCGCTGTGCCTGCTGCTGTTCACCGCCTGCGCCATGCATGTGCGCATCCGCCTGAAAAACGCCAAAACCCAGACCCTGCCTGAACCGGAAGCCCAAACACCGTGAGTACCCACAACGAACTTCTTGACTCGCTGCGCCAGATCGTCGGCGCGCCCAACGTCCTGACCGAAGGTGACCTGACCGCCTGGGTGCAGGACTGGCGCCGGCGCGAAACCGGCAAGGCGCTGGCCGTGGTGCGCCCCGGCTCCACCACCGAGGTTGCCGCCGTGGTCAAGGCCTGCGCCGCCGCGCGCGTGAGCATGGTGCCCCAGGGCGGCAACACCGGCATGGTGGTCGGCTCGACGCCGGACGCCAGCGGCACCCAGGTGGTGCTGAGCCTGACCCGCATGAACAAGGTGCGCACGCTGGACGCCGGCAACCTGACCATCACCGTCGATGCCGGCTGTGTGCTGCAGAACCTGCAGGAGGCCTGCGAACACGCCGGCTTTTTGTTCCCGCTGAGCCTGGCCTCGGAAGGCAGCTGCACCATTGGCGGCAACCTCGGCACCAATGCCGGCGGCACCCAGGTCGTGCGTTACGGCAACACGCGTGAACTCTGCCTCGGACTGGAAGTGGTCAACGCACAGGGCGAGATCTGGGACGGCCTGACCGGACTGCGCAAGGACAACACCGGCTACGACCTGCGCCATTTGTTCATCGGCAGCGAGGGCACGCTGGGCGTGATCACCGGCGCGACCATGAAGCTGTATCCCCTGCCCAAAAGCCAGCTCACCGCTTTTGCTGCCGTGCCTTCACTCGAAGCCGCGGTGCAGTTGCTGGGCCTGGCGCATGAGCACCTGGGCTCCGGCCTGACCGGCTTCGAGGTCATGGGCCAGTTTCCACTGAGCCTGGTGGCCAAACATTTCCCGCAGCAGCGCGTGCCGTTCTGGCAGGAGTCGGATTGGTGCGTGGTGCTGGAGAATTCGGACAACGAATCGGAAGAACATGCACGCGCCTGTTTCGAGCGCCTGCTCGAAGCCGCCATGGAAGCCGGCTGCGTCAGTGACGCGGTGGTCGCCGAAAGCATGGCCCAGGCGCACGCGCTGTGGCATATCCGCGAGAGCATCCCGCTGGCCCAGGCCGAGGAAGGCCTGAACATCAAACACGACATCTCGATCAATGTCTCGCGCATTCCCGAATTCGTGGCCGAAACCAACGCCCTGCTGCTGCAACGTTTCCCCGGCGCGCGCCTGGTGGTTTACGGCCACCTCGGCGACGGCAACCTGCACTACAACGTGCAGGCGCCGGAGAATGAGGATCAGGCGCGTTTCCTCGACGAGCAGGAAGCGCCCATGAACGCGCTGGTCTACGAGGTGGTGGACCGCTACCGCGGCTCGATCTCGGCCGAACACGGCGTCGGCAGCCTCAAGGTGGATTCCCTGCCCAAACACAAGTCGCCGGTGGCGCTGGGCATGATGCGCGCCATCAAGCAGGGCCTGGACCCGCACAACCTGATGAACCCGGGCCGGGTGCTGAAGGCATAATTATTCGTGTGGCGTCCCCCGTGCCGCCCCACCTTTTCCGGCCCCCACCGACTGGTTTTTTATGACCCGCCCCATCCGCTTCCAGTACGAAGAGTTCATGCGCCATGTGGACACCCACGGCGTGTTCAAGGCCGACCGCACCGGCACCGGCACCAAAAGCGTGTTCGGCTACCAGATGCGCTTCGACCTCAACGAAGGTTTTCCGCTGGTCACCACCAAGAAGGTTCACCTCAAGTCCATCGTCCATGAACTGCTGTGGTTTCTGCAGGGCTCCAGCGACAACAACTGGCTGAAAGAGCGCGGCGTCACGATCTGGGACGAATGGGCGCGCGAGGACGGTGACCTCGGCCCGGTCTATGGCGTGCAGTGGCGCAGCTGGCCGACACCGGATGGCGGCCACATTGACCAGATCGCCGACGTGATCCAGACGCTCAAGACCAACCCGGATTCGCGCCGCATCATCGTCAGCGCCTGGAACGTCGCCGACCTGCCCAAGATGGCGCTGATGCCCTGCCATGCCTTCTTCCAGTTTTACGTGGCGCCCGCCACCGAGCCGGGCGGCAAGGGAAAGCTGAGCTGCCAGCTCTACCAGCGCAGCGCCGACATCTTTCTCGGTGTGCCCTTCAACATCGCGAGCTACGCGCTGCTGACGCACATGGTGGCCCAGCAGTGCGAGCTCGACGTCGGTGACTTCATCTGGACCGGCGGCGACTGCCACATCTACAGCAACCACGCCGAACAGGTGGCGCTGCAGCTGAGCCGCCAGCCCTTCCCCTACCCGACGCTGAAGATCAAGCGCAAGCCAGCGTCGATCTTCGACTACGAATTCGAGGATTTCGAGTTTGTGGATTACCAGCACCATGAGGCCATAAAGGCCCCCGTGGCTGTATAGATGTGATGCGTCGTATCAACCTCATCTATGCCCGTGCCGCCAACGGCGTCATCGGCAAGGACGGCGTCATGCCCTGGCATCTGCCGGAAGATCTGGCGCACTTCAAGCAACTCACGAGTGGCTGCCCGGTCATCATGGGCCGCAAGACCTGGGACTCGTTGCCGCCGCGCTTCCGGCCGCTGCCGGGCCGGACCAACATCGTGATCACGCGCGACGACGGCTGGCAAGCCGCCGGTGCGCAGCGCGCCAGCGGTCTTGAAGAGGCCCTGACCCAGGCTGGCGATGTACCCGACATCTGGGTGATCGGTGGCGCGCAGATTTATGCGCAGGCCGAAGCGCTGGCCGGCCGCGCCGAGGTCACCGAGATCGCGCAGGACTTCGAGGGTGATGCGTTTGCGCCCACGCTGGGCCCGGACTGGGTGGAAGACGCGCGTGAAGACCACCTGTCGGCCAGGGGAATGGCCTTCAGCTTTGTGCGCTACCTGCGGCGCACGCCCGCCTGAGCGGGCCGGCGCGAGACCCACGCCCCGCCCGCAGCCATGTTCCATCCCCCGCGCTCCTACGTCTACCTCGACACCGTCGCGCGTGCCGGCTCGATCCGCAAGGCCGCCGAGATCCTGCATGTCGCCTCCACCGCGCTGAACCGCAAGATCCTCGAGCTCGAGGCCGAACTCGGCACCCCGCTGTTCGAACGCCTGCCGCGCGGCGTGCGCCTGACGGCGGCCGGCGAGGTGCTGGTCAACACCATGCGCCGCGGCCTGTCGGACCTGCGCTCGGCCGTCTCGCAAATCGAACAGTTGCGCGGCATGGTGCGCGGCACAGTCCGCATCGGCTGCGCCGAGTCGGTGTCCACCGACCTGGTGCCCAGCGCGATTGCGCAGTACCAGCAAAGCCACCCGGGCGTGCAGTTCCGGGTGCTGGCCGGGGTCACGGGCCAGCTGGTCGCCGCGCTGATGGCCGACGAGGTCGAGCTGGTGCTGGTGCATGATCCCGAACCGTCGGACGACCTGCGCGTGATTGCCTCGCTGGACCAGCCCCTGTGCGCCATGATGCGCCCCGACCACCCGCTGGCCGGCCGGCAGAAGATCCGGCTTGCCGACTGCCAGAAATACACCGTGGCCCTGGGCGACCACTCCTTCGGCAGCCGGCGCCTGCTCGATGTGCTGATGGCACGTTCGCGCATGAGCCTGAAGGTGACACTGGAAGCCAGCACCGTGCAGATGCTCAAGGAATTCACACGGCAGACCGGCGCGATCAGCTTCCAGTTCCAGATCGGCACCGAGCAGGAGGTGCGCAAGGGCGAGCTGGTGTCCATCCCGCTGACCGACCGCTCGCTGTCCGCCAGCCAGCTGGTGCTGGCGGTTCGCGACGGCCGCGCCCTGCCGGTGGCCACCCTGTCTTTCGCCCAGGCGCTGGTAGCCCGGCTGGCAGCACTCAATCCCTGATCCCTCCCCCGGGCAGCGGCCACCGGCCGGGTGACTGCACACATTTTGTTCTCACCATGAGAGAAACTA
Organism: Polaromonas sp.; assembly: GCA_030683705.1. Classification (GTDB taxonomy): domain Bacteria; phylum Pseudomonadota; class Gammaproteobacteria; order Burkholderiales; family Burkholderiaceae_C; genus Polaromonas. The sequence goes on from JAUXPP010000110.1 coordinate 68,848, forward strand.
TGCGCTGGATGATTGCGCCCATTCCCGGCAGACTGGGCCCATGGATGCGTCTTTTATCCCTTTCCCCATCAGCCCCGAGTTGCAGGTGCACCGCCTGCCCATGGCGCATCCGGGCGACCTGTCGGCGCTGGCCGGACTGCTGGACCACGGCGTGCTGCGCGCCCGGGACGTGGTGGCGGTCATCGGCAAGACCGAGGGCAACGGCGGCGTCAATGATTTCACGCGGGGCTTTTTCACCCAGTCGCTGATGGCCTTGCTGGGGGCGCGGCTGGGACGCGCGCCACAGGAGCTGTTGCAGGAAATTCCCTGCATCCTGTCGGGCGGCACCGAGGGCGTGCTGAGCCCGCACTACGTCGTGTTTGCGCGCGCCGAGGCGGCGCCCGACGCCCGGCCCGGTCCGGCGCTGGCGCTGGGCCGGGCGCTGGGCCCGGCAATGCAGGCGCAGGACATGGGTCGCTGGGCCCAGGTCCGCCAGGTGGCGGACGCAGTACGCGCCGCCATGGCCGACGCCCGCATCAGCGGCCCGGAGGACATCTCATTTGTCCAGGTGAAATGCCCCTTCCTGACGCCACAACTCGCGGAAAGCGCAAGCGCCGCCGGCCCTGCCGTGGCCTGCCCGGATGCCAACCGGTCCATGGCGCTGTCCCGCGCCGCGGGCGCCTTCGGTGTGGCACTGGCCCTGGGCGAGCTCGACGACGATCCGGCGCTGGAAGTGGCGCTGCTCGGCGACTTCACCCTGTTTTCCAACCGCGCCAGCATTTCCTGCGGCGTGGAGGTGAAGGCCTGCGAAGTGGTGGTGCTGGGCCACAGCCCGCAGTGGCGCGGTCCGCTGCGTCTGGCCTGCGCGCCCATGGCCGATGCGCTGGACCTGACCGCGGTGACACAGGTGCTGGCTGAACTGGGCCTGCGCGCCCAGCCGCAGCTCAGTCCACAGGACCAGGCCCGCATCGCCGCTGCCTTTGTCAAATGCGAGCCGGACCGGCGCGGCACGGTGCGCGGCGCGCGCCACACCATGCTGGGCGATACCGACATCAACGCCCAGCGCCATATCCGCGGCGCGGTCGGGGGCCTGGTGGCCGGCGTGCTTGGCGACGGCCGGATTTTTGTCTCCGGCGGCGCCGAACACCAGGGCCCCGACGGCGGCGGCCTGATTGCGGTCATCGCGGAAGTGGCGCAAGCATGATCAGCGCCGCCCTGCGCGCACCCGCCACGGCGACATCGCCATGGCAACTGGGCGCGGCCGAATTGTCGCAGGCCTTTTCACAGGGAAGCCTGAGCCCGGTCGATGCGCTGGACAGCGTGCTGGACCGCATGCGTGTCGTGCAGCCGCAGATCAATGCGCTGGTGGCTTGCGACATCGCCGGTGCACGCACCGCGGCCCAGGCCAGCGCCCAGCGCTGGCGGCTAGGCGCGCCGCTGTCGCCACTGGACGGCGTGCCACTCACCGTCAAGGACAACATCCCGGTGGCTGGCCTGCCCTGCCACTGGGGCAGCAAGCTGTATGCCGGTTTCCTGCCCGGCCAGGACGAAACGCCGGTGCAACGCCTGCGCGACGCCGGCGCAGTGATTGTCGGCAAAACCAATGTGCCCGAGTTCACGCTGCAGGGTTACACCGACAACCTGCTAGCCGGCGTCACCCGCAACCCCTGGAACCTGGCCCTGACACCGGGCGGCTCCAGCGGCGGCGCCGTCGCTGCGGTGGCCTCGGGCATCGCCCCGCTCGCGTTGGCCACCGACGGCGGCGGCTCGATACGCCGCCCCGCCGGCTACGCCGGTCTGGCAGGACTGAAACCCTCCTGGGGCGCCGTATCCCGCAGCGGCGGGCTGCCCGAGATCCTGCCCGGCCTGGAAGTAGTGGGGCCGATCGCCCGTTCCGTCGCGGACCTGGTGCTCATGATGCGCATCATCGCCGGCCCTGCCGCCGGCAGCTGGCAGGCGCCGTCAGCACCCGCCGGGCGCCAGAAAATTGTCTACTGGCGCCATATCGGCGGCAGCCCGGTGGACACGCAGATCCTGGCCAGTGTCGATGCCGCCGCTGCGGCGCTGCAAGCGCTCGGCCACCGTGTCGAGGAGCAAACCGCCCCGGCCTGCATCGCGAACTTCAACCAGGTGGCCTGGCCGGTGCTCAGCGCCACCGGCCTCGCAGCGGTGCTGAAGGACACGGACGGTCGCGAGGCCGAACTCACACCCGCGCTGCGCCAGCTGCTGGCGCAGGGCCGCGCGCTGCGCGCCACCGACCTGTTTGAAGCGCAGCGTGAGGTGCGTGACATGCGGACGGAACTGGCGCAGTTGCTGACGGGCTTTGACCTCATCCTGACACCGTCGGCGGCGGCCCTGCCCTGGAGCGCCAGCGAGAGCCACCCCACGGAGATCGACGGCCAGGCGGTCGGGCCGCGCGGCCATGCGGTGTTCACCGCCTTTGCCAACGCCGCCGGCCTGCCCGGGCTGGCGCTGCCGGCCGCACCTTCAGCGCACGGCCTGCCCATCGGCCTGCAGTTGCTGGGCCGTCCAGGCGCCGACGCCGGGCTGCTGGCGCTGGGCCTGGATTACGAACATCACCACCCCTGGCGCCAGCGCTGGCCCACCCTGGCCTGAGCAGCAGCACACCCCATGAAAAAACTCAAAATTGTCATCATCGGAGCCGGCGTCGCCGGGGCCATCCTCGCGCGGCGCCTGGCGCGCCTGCCGCAGGTCGAACTCCATTGCCTCGAAAAAGTCGAACCCGAGGACCACTCCGAGGCCGGCACCGGTCTCAACGTCGGGCCCAACGCCATCAAGGCGCTGCAGCAATGCGACGCCGAACTGGCCGCCCAGGTGTGCGCACAAAGCCTGCCCTGGGCCAGCTGGCGCACCTCGCTGTCCGACGGCACGGTGCTGTTCGACCTGCCGCTGGAGAGCGTGGCCGACAACGCCGGCATCCGCATCCGCTGGTCCGAGCTGTACGACGTGTTGCGCGCCGGCGCACAGGGCGTGATCCAGTACGGCTGCGAGATCACCGCCATCGCGCCCAGCGCCAGCGACCCCTTGCGCAGCAGCGTCAGCTGGACCCAGCGCGGTGTACAGCACCGCCTGGACGACATCGACCTGCTGGTCGGCGTCGACGGCCGCTACTCGGCAACACGCAGCGCCTTCTCCGGCCTGCCGCCGCCGCGCCATGTGGGCGTTGCGATCGTGCGCACGCTGGTCGAGGACACCAGCGGCGGCCTGATCGACGACTATGAACAATGGTTTAACGGCCCGCACCGGCTGCTGGCCTTTCGCGTGCCGCCTGGCCATGTGTACATTGCCGCCACCTTCCCGATCGCCCAGGGCGAGCAGATCCACGAGGAATGGAAAACCGAAGCAGTGATGCGCGCGACCTATGCGCCGGCCGGTGGCCAGCCCTGCGCGCAGGTGCGCTGGCTGCTGGATGCGATGTGCGCCAACCTGGCCGACAGCCACTGGGCCCGCATGCAGGAATCGGAGGTGCTGTTTGCCGAACCTCAGCGCCAGGTGATGTACCTCGGCGACAGCGCCCACGGCATGGCCCCCACCTTGGGCCAGGGCGCGACCCAGGCGATCGAGGATGCCTGCTGCGCCGCCCTCATCATCGAGCGTGAAGCCGCTGCCGGCCGGCTGGATCCGCGTGGCTGGCTGGACCTGGTGTCGGTCGCGCGCACCGAGCGCATCCGTTTTGCCATGGAACTGTCGGTGCAGGCCACCGACACCCTGCTCCAGGGCGCCGATCCGGTGAGCGGCGCGCACTGGAAAACCGAGCCGCCCTTCCTGGACCAGCTCTCGCGCCTGTTCCGCCAGGTCGCGCTGGGCCAGCGTGTGGCCGGCTGAGAGGAACACCCCCATGCCCGCTGCACTCCCCCCCAACGACGGCGCCCTGACCCACGGCCTGTTCCACCTGGCCATCAAGACCGCCGACCTGGCGCGCACGCTGGCCTTCTGGACCGGCGTCATCGGCCTGCGCGAGACCGCGCGGCCCGACTTCGGCTACCCCGGCGCCTGGCTGGCCTGCGGGCAACCGGGTGGCCAGGCCATCATCCACGTGTATGCCGGTGGCCCGGCACTGGGCCGCCAGGGCGTGGTCGAAACCGGCACAGCCGCGATCGATCACGTGTCGCTGGCCTGCACCGGTTACCACGCCTACATCGCGCGGTTTCGCGCCGCCAGCCTGGACTGGCGCGAATTCCTGGTCCCCGGTACCTCGCTGTGGCAGCTGTTCGTCTACGACCCCAGCGGCGTGCAACTCGAGCTCACCTTTGAAGGCGCGGTCGAAGCCGGCCCGCCCCCCGACATGTCGGAGGCCCGCCGCTACCGCGCCGGCCAATCCTTTTTTGTTTCCCTCGCCTAGCCCACCTTCACGGAGAACCCTGCCATGCACCAGCCTGATATCACCCTCTTTTGCCGCAGATCGCTGCTGGCCCTCGCCCTGTCCCTGAGCCTGCTGCCCGCAGCACAGGCCGCCGACAAACTCAAGATCGGCGTGTTCCCGTCCAGCGCCGCGCTGCCTTTCTACATCGCGCAAAACCGCGGCTACTTCAAGGAAGCCGGCCTGGAGGTCGAGGAAATCCCGATGACCAGCCACCCGCTGACCCTGCAATCCATCGTCGCTGGCAACATCGACGGCGCCGCCAACCTGGTGACACTGGAAGGCGCGAACATGGAAGTGCGCCGGCCGCGCACCCTCAAGTACATCTCGCTGAACGGGCAAAACAGCCAGCACGTGATCGAACAGTTCGTCGCCAAACCTGACAGCCCGGCCAAATCGCTGAAGGACTTCAAGAACGGCTTCAAGCTGTTCTCGGCGCCCGGCCCGGCCAACATCGGTTCGGCCCGCGCGGTGCTGAAAAAAATCGGCCTGGTGGAGGGCAAGGACTTCAGCATCCAGGAGCAACCGATCAACATGCATTCGTCCGTGCTGCAGGCCGGCACCTTCGACGGCGGCTACACGCTGGAGCCCGCGGCGACCATCATGGTGGCGCAGAAAATCGGCAAACGCATCGAGACCGGCGTGATCGCCACCCACCTGCTGGGCCGCAAGGACGCCAGTGCCTTTGCCGCCGGCGCCGTGTTGTCGGAAAAACTCATCAGCGAACGCCCCGATGTGGCCAAGCGTTTCACCGAGGCCTGGGCACGCGGCCTGAAGCAGGCGCAGACCGACAGCAGCACACGCGGCTACCTGATCCAGGGCATGAAGGTGCCGCCGGAGCTGGCCGCCACCGTGCCGCTGCCGCGCATCGTGATGGCCAAGGACATGACGGCGGCCGACGTTGCCGACTTCCAGAAATTCCTGGACATCGGCACCGAACTCGGCGTCGTCAAGGAAAAAATCGACGGCAAGGCCATGGTCAAGGCCTTTTGACTCCACACGCACCCGACAAGGCTTGCTCCCTGTGAACACACTGGCATCTCCCACGCCCGGCCCGCTGCCGCCCGAAACGGCGGCAGCGGAGGCCAACGCCGACTCGCACCGCTGGTACCCCAAAGGCACACACATCACCGTGCGCGGGCTGACCAAACGTTTCGACGGGGCGACGATTTACGAGAACTTCGACCTGGACCTGCCCAAGGGCAAGATCATCTCGATCTTCGGGCCCAACGGCTGCGGCAAAAGCACGCTGATCAACATGATCTCGGGCATCCTGCCCTTCGACGCCGGACGCATCCTGTTCGAAGGCAAGGAAGCCTGGGAAACGCGCATGGGTTATGTGTTCCAGAACTACCGCGAGGCGGTGTTTCCCTGGATGCGTGCCATTGACAACATCCGTTATCCGCTGCAGTACCTGGACATCCCCAAGGGCGAGCGCCAGGCCCGGGTGGACCGGCTGGTGGAAAACTTCGAGGTCAAGTTCGACCTGAACCGTTATCCCTACGAGATGTCGGGCGGGCAGCAGCAACTGGTGTCCATCATGCGCGCACTGGTGGTGGATCCGGAAGTGTTGTTCCTCGACGAGCCCTTCTCTGCCCTCGACTATGAAACCGTGATGGTGCTGCGCGGCCAGTTGCAGGCGGTGCTTACAGAACGCCAGGTCACCACATTGCTGGTGTCGCACGACCTCGACGAAGCCGTGTTGCTGGCCGACGAGGTGATGCTGCTGACCAAACGCCCGACCCGCGTATCCGAGCGCCTGGCCTTCGACGCGCCACGGCCGCGCACCGCCGACACCACGGTGGGTGAGGAATTCATCCGCGTGAAAACGCGCGCGCTCGAGATTTTCCAGACCGAGGTGCGGAAATGAAACAACGCGACTGGATGGCCCGGCTGCGCCCGCTGATCGGTGTCGTGGTGCTGGTGGGCGCCTGGTATCTGATCCACGCGTCGCGCGCGGTGGACCCGCTGCTGCTGCCCTCGCCGGTGGAAACTTTCTCGGCGTTCTGGAACGGCCTGACACAGGGCACACTGGGCGCCGATTTCTGGAAAACCATTGTGCGCACGCTGACCTCGTTTGCCCTGGCGCTGGTGATCGCGGTGCCGCTGGGCATTGTGCTGGGCAGCCTGCAAAAGTTGTACGAATCCATCGAGTTCGCCATCGAATTTTTCCGCTCGACACCGGCCTCGGCCATGTTCCCGCTGTTCCTGGTGATCTTCGGCGTCGGCGAAACCACCAAGATCGCGGTGGCGACCTTCGGCGCCTCATTGACCATCCTGTTCAACGTGGCCTACGGCGTCATGGGCGCGCGCAAGCAGCGCCAGCTCGCCGCCAAGGTCATGGGGGCGCCGCGTTACCGGGTGCTGACCGACGTGACCCTGCTCGAGTCCATGCCGCAGGTGTTTGTCGGCATGCGTTCCGGCGTGTCGCTGGCGCTGGTGATCGTGATCGTCGCCGAGATGTTCATCGGCTCGACCGACGGCCTGGGCCAGCGCGTGATGAACGCGCAGATGATTTTCGACATGCCCGAGATGTATGCGGCGATTTTTGCGGCCGGCGTGCTCGGTTACGCGATGAACCTGGTATTCATCCTGGCCGAGCGGCGTTTTGTGCACTGGGGCGGCAAGTAGGCGACTCGGGTTAGGATGCGGGCAACGCGCGCGGACCGTGCGCTGCCCCGCACTTTTACCGACCGTCTACACCCATGAAAATCGCCACCTGGAACGTCAACTCCCTGGCCGTGCGCCTGCCTCAGGTACTCGACTGGCTGGCTGCCAACCCGGTCGATGCGCTGTGCCTGCAGGAGCTCAAGCTCAGCGACGACAAGTTTCCGCTGGAGGCGCTGGCTGCGGCCGGTTACCAAAGCGCGGTCTTCGGCCAGAAGACCTACAACGGTGTGGCGATCCTGAGCCGCAATCCGGCGCGCAACATCGTCAAAAACATCACCGGTTTCAGCGACGAACAGTCGCGCGTGATTGCCGCCACGCTGGACACGCCGCAGGGCGAGTTGCGGCTGGTCAACGGTTATTTTGTCAATGGCCAGGCGCCCGGCACCGAGAAATTCGAGTACAAAATGAAGTGGCTGGACGGCCTGCGCAACTGGCTCAAAGACGAACTCACGGCGCAGCCGAACCTGGTGCTGGTCGGCGACTTCAACATCACCTTCGATGATCGCGATACCTACGACGCCGAGGGCCTGCGCGAAACCATTCACCACACGACCGAGGAACGTGAACACCTGAAGGCACTGCTGGGCCTGGGCCTGCACGACGCCTTCCGGCTGTTCGAGCAGCCCGAGAAAAGTTACTCCTGGTGGGACTACCGCGAGTTCGCCTTCCGCCGGAATCGCGGCCTGCGCATCGACTACATCCTGGTCAGCGACGCGCTCAAGCCGCGCGTGCAAAGCTGCGTGATCGACAAGCTGCCGCGCAAGAACGAGCGCCCCAGCGACCATGTGCCGGTCATTGCGCACCTTGATTTGCTATAAATAACAGAGCTGCTCACGCCCGCCAGATCTGGGCTGGCAGCCTATTTTCTTCACGAACTGCGGGCCACCCGGCCGGGTGATTCGACCGAGACGGGAACCACGCCCCTGGCATGGCGCTGGCTGTTGCACAGTTCGTGGCTGATCGCCAGGTTCTCCAGATGGCTGTTACCGCCTTCGCTCAGCGGGCGGATGTGCTCCAGCGTCGCCGCGGCCGGCAACACATGTTCACCACAGACCCAGCACGGCACCTGGCCATGCAGCTGGCGCGCCACGGTTTTGTAGATCTTGTCGCGGGTCAGGGAGAGTCGGCTCATGGCGAGACTTTAAATCAGCGCGCGCCGTGGAAGCGAGGGGGCCCGGTTTTTCCACCGGGCCACTCCCAGGCCAGTCACTCGAGGTTCAGTTCCTGGATCTTGCGCGTGATGGTGTTGCGCCCAATGCCAAGCTTTTGCGCCGCCTCGATGCGGCGGCCGCGGGTGTTGAGCAGCGCGGTCTGGATCAGCTTGGACTCGAAACGCCGGGTCAGCACGTCCCAGACGTCGCTGCGCCCGGTGGCCAGCAGGGCCATGGCCTCGGCTTCGAGCCCGGTTTCCCAGGTGCCGCCGGGCAGCGGCATCCCGAGGTCCGCAGGCGAAAACGGCAGCTTCTCGACAGGGGCAACATCCACAGCGGCAGCCAGGCCGGCATCCGGCAAGGCCGCATGGCGCACCACCGCGCCGCTTTCAACCAGCACCGGCGCGGGCGCACGCAGCGGCTCGGGCGCGGCATCCAGCACCTCGGGCGGCAGGTCCTTGGCCTCGATGACCTGGGCCGGTGCCATCACGGTCAGCCAGTGGCAGATGTTCTCGAGCTGGCGCACATTGCCGGGAAAACCGAAGGTACTGAGTTTTTGCAGGGCGGCGTCCGAAATGCGTTTGGGCTCGACCACGCCGAGCTGCTTGGCGCTTTGCTGCAGGAAGTGCCGCGTCAGCATGAACACGTCTTCGCGGCGCTCGCGCAGCGCCGGCAGGCGCAGGCGGATCACGTTGAGGCGATGGAACAGGTCCTCGCGGAAGCCGCCTTCCTTGACGCGCTGCTCCAGGTCCTGGTGGGTGGCGGCGATCACCCTCACATTGGTCTTGACCGCGTTGTGGCCGCCGACACGGTAGAAGTTGCCGTCGGACAACACGCGCAGCAAGCGCGTCTGCAAATCAAACGGCATGTCGCCGATCTCGTCGAGGAACAGCGTGCCGCCGTCAGCCTGCTCGAACCGGCCCCTTCTCATCGTCTGCGCGCCGGTGAACGCGCCGCGCTCATGGCCAAACAGCTCGGACTCGAGCAGGTCCTTCGGGATGGCCGCGGTATTGATGGCCACAAACGGCCCGTTGGCACGCGGCGAATGTTTGTGCAGCGCACGTGCCACCAGCTCCTTGCCGGAGCCGGACTCGCCGGTGATCATCACCGTGACATTGCTCTGGCTGAGCCGGCCGATGGCGCGGAACACGTCCTGCATGGCCGGCGCCTGGCCCAGCATCTCGGGCGTGGCGGCCATGCGCTCCTCGGCCACTTCCTCGCGCTGGCTTTCCTCGACGGCGCGGCGGATCAGCTCCACCGCCTTGGTCAGGTCAAAGGGTTTGGGCAGGTATTCAAAAGCGCCGCCCTGGAAAGCCGAGACCGCGCTGTCCAGGTCGGAAAACGCCGTCATGATGATGACTGGCAGGCCGGGATGTTTTTCCTTGACGGTGGACAGCAGGTCCAGGCCCGAGCCGCCAGGCATGCGGATGTCGCTGACCAGCACCTGCGGCCCGTCGTCGTCGGTGGCGGTTTCCAGCGCTGCGAGCACTTCGCGCGGGTTGACAAAGCTGCGGGTCGGCAAGCCTTCGCGCAACAAGGCTTTTTCCAGCACAAACCGGATGGACTGGTCATCGTCAACAATCCAGATCGGTTTCATGTTTTCTTGTCCCTTTGGTACTGCGACCGGTTATCCATCAATGAGGACGGTTTCAAGGCAGAGGTATCAGCATCTTGAAATCCGTGCGGCCGGGGACGCTGTCGCACTCGATCAAGCCGTGGTGTTGCTGAACAAAGGTTTGTGCCAAAGTCAGCCCCAGCCCGGAACCGCCTTCCCGCCCGGAGATCAGGGGATAGAAGATACGGTCCTTGATGGAGTCCGGAACACCCGGTCCATTGTCGATAACATGCAATTCCAGTGCCAAGCGATAACGCTGCTTACCGAAAGTAACCTGTCGCGCGATCCGGCTCCTGAAACTGATCTCGGCGTCACCGGCGGCAATGCGCTCGGCCAGCGCCTGCGCGGCATTGTGGGCGATGTTCAGCACCGCCTGGATCAGCTGCTCGCGGTCGCCGCGGAAGTCGGGAATCGAGATGTCGTAGTCGCGCAGCACGCGCAGGCCCTTGGGAAACTCGGCCAGGATCAAGGAACGCACACGCTCGCAGACTTCGTGAATGTTCACGTCACCCACCAGGTGCGGCCGGCGGTGCGGCGCCAGCAGGCGGTCCACCAGGGTCTGCAGGCGGTCTGCCTCGTGGATGATGACCTGGGTGTACTCGGTCAACTCCTTGGACTGGATCTCCATCTGCAGCAACTGCGCCGCGCCGCGTATGCCGCCCAGCGGGTTCTTGATCTCGTGCGCCAGGTTGCGGATCAGTTCCTTGTTGGCCTGCGCCTGGTCGATCAGCCGCTCCTCCCGGTCCTGCTTGGCCTGCTGTTCCAGCGGCAGCAACTCGACAATCGCCTCGCCCGGGGTATCGGTCTGGGCCACCACCACATGGACCGGCATCGGCTCGCGGTTCAGCGGCTTGAGCCAGGCGTCGTAACGCAGCGCCGCAAACTCGTTGCTGCCCGCGCCTTCCAGCGCGTTGTGCAGGATCATGGGCTCGGTGAAGCAGTCGGGTAACTGCGAACCCTCGATGGTTCTTCGCGAGGTGCCCAGCGCGTCTTCGAGCGCGGCGTTGGCAAACACGACCACGCCGTTGGTGCGCACAACGGCCACCAGCGTGGCCAGCAGGTCAAAGGACTGGAAGCGAGGGAACGCGGCGGAGGTCGCGGCGAGGGAGAGGTTTGGCTTTTTCAAGCCTGCTATTTTGACCCAGAAGAGCTAGGGCCTGTTCGCACTATTTATGCAAGATGCGTTGCGAGTCAACAAGGTCATGCGCGAGGCGCTAAATGCAGCCGGGCTGACGCCCGGCAAGGCTTTGCAACACTGCGCATGGCCTTTTTGGCCGCAACCCGAAGGGAACGGGGTGAAAACAGCGCCACTCGTTGTTGCACTCCTAACCCAGACGCCCGGTCCGGGTGTCGTCGCGCGCCTAGATTGGCACTGTTTTCACCGCGTTCGCACTCGCACAAATAGTGCGAACAGGCCTTGGGCTTACTGCCTCGCAGTGGGTCCGGGCAGGCGGCCGATTTCGCGCTTGAGGCCGGCAATGTCGCTTTCGTGGCGCGCAATGCTTTCCTTCATTTCGGCAACACGGTCGAGGTAGCGCTGGTAGTTGCGGCCTTCAATACCCTGCTTCTCGGGTTCACCGTTGTTGTATTCCTTTTGCTGCTCGGCCAGCCGGGCCTCGGCCTTGCGGAGCTCTGCCTCCAGGATGGCGCGCGTGTCGCTGTCGCGTGCACGCTGCTCGGCGTTGCCGGAGGGCGGCGCGGCCTGCACCGCTCCCGCCACGCGCACGGCCGCCGGGCGGCTGGCCGGCATGCCCTGCACCACCGTGACATTGCCGCCATCAATCTGCTTGCAACCACGCGCCTGGGCATCCCTGGCGTTGTTGATGTATTCAGGCGTGGCACCGGGCTTGGCGGCGCAGCGGTAAATACGCTCCTGCGCGATGGCGGAGGAAGCGGCTGCGGCCAGGAGCGCCGCGGAGATTGAAAGGAGTACTGTAGGTTTCATGCGTAACCCCAAGTGCCTGTTAAGGCTTGGACGGTCTGCCAGTATCCTGCAAAGGGTAAGAAAAAGCAAAATCCGGCAGGCGATAACCCTGCGGGCCCATAAAAAAGGACGGCCAGAGCCGTCCTTTTTCGACCACAGACTGTAAAAAATTACAGTGAGTAATACATGTCGAACTCGATCGGGTGTGTCGCCTGGCGCAGGCGGGTCACTTCGACCATCTTCAGTTCGATGTAGGCGTCAATCATGCTGTCGGTGAACACGCCGCCCTTGGTCAGGAAGCTGCGGCCCACGTCGAGCGCGTCCAGCGCCTGGTCCAGGCTGTGGCACACGGTTGGCACTTTTGCATCTTCCTCGGGCGGCAGATGGTACAGGTCCTTGGTGGCAGCTTCGCCCGGATGGATCTTGTTTTCCACGCCGTCCAGACCGGCCATCATCAGGGCCGAGAAGCCGAGGTAAGGGTTCATCAGTGGATCGGGGAAACGTGCCTCGATACGACGGCCTTTGGGGTTGGCGACGTAAGGAATACGGATCGATGCCGAGCGGTTTTTGGCCGAGTAGGCCAGCTTGACCGGGGCTTCGTAGCCGGGAACCAGGCGCTTGTAGCTGTTGGTGCCAGGGTTGGTGATGGCGTTCAGCGCACGGGCGTGCTTGATGATGCCGCCGATGTAATACAGCGCGAAGTCCGACAGGCCCGCATAGCCGTCACCGGCAAACAGGTTCTTGCCGTCTTTCCAGATCGACTGGTGCACGTGCATACCGGAACCGTTGTCGCCAACGATGGGCTTGGGCATGAAGGTGGCGGTCTTGCCGTAGGCATTGGCCACGTTCTGCACCACGTATTTGAGGATCTGCGTCCAGTCGGCCCGCTGGACCAGCGTGCTGAACTTGGTGCCGATCTCGTTCTGGCCGGCGCCGGCCACTTCGTGGTGGAACACTTCCACCGGGATGCCCAGCGATTCGAGGATCAGGGAC